>NZ_NOJY02000039.1 GCF_002250835.2 Romboutsia weinsteinii | reverse complement strand
CAGATAGTTTAGGGTCTACAATGTTCATAACATTTATGATTCATATACTTTGGACAGTTGGTTTACATGGTTCAAATATAGCACTACCATTTACAGAAACGATACTTATGAAGTTAGGTGGAGAAAACGCAGCATTAGCACAAGCTGGAGCTACAGAAGGATACCATGTACTTGCTGGGTCATTCCTTGATGGTTTCGTATACTTAGGTGGATCAGGTATGATATTAGGATTAATAATAGCATTAATAATAGCAGGTAGAAGACGTAAAGAAATGATAGTATTAGGTGGACCACCATCATTATTTAATATAAGTGAGCCAATGATATTTGGTTTACCAATAGTTTTAAATCCAATATTTATGATTCCATTTGTACTTGCACCAGTAGTATGTGCAGCTATATCTTATCTAGCAATAGATTTTGGATTAGTAGCACCAGTAATAATGGCTAAAATACCATGGGTAACACCTCCAATAATAGGTGGGTTTATGTCAAATGGTCACTGGAGTGGTGCAGCATTAGCAGCATTTAACTTGGTAATATCAGTAATTATATACTTACCATTTGTTGCAGCTAGTGAAAAGATGGACGCAAAGAGAGAAAAAAATGCTAATATGTAATAATTATTAAGCAGGAATTAAGGGTGGTAAGCATTATGAAAAAAGGATTAAAGATAGTTACAATTGGTGGAGGATCTAGTTATACTCCAGAATTAGTAGAAGGATTTATAAAAAGACATAAAGAGCTACCTGTAAAGGAACTGTGGCTTGTAGATATAGAAGAAGGAAAAGAAAAATTAGAGATAGTAGGTAATCTAGCGAAGAGAATGGTAAAAAAAGCTGGATTAGATATAGAGATACATCTTACTCTAGATAGAAGAGAAGCTTTAAAAGATGCTGATTTTGTAAGTACTCAACTTAGAGTCGGTTTACTTGATGCAAGAATAAAGGATGAGAGAATTCCTTTATCTCACGGAGTAATAGGTCAAGAAACTAACGGTGCTGGAGGGCTATTTAAAGCTCTTCGTACAGTACCGGTTATATTAGATATATTAAAAGATGTTGAAGAATTATGTCCAAATGCATGGGTAATAAACTTTACAAATCCTACAGGTATAATAACTGAAGCAGTATTTAGATATACTAACTTCAAAAACTATATAGGATTATGTAATGTTCCGATACATTTAAAAAATGATATTGCTAAATTATTTGATGCAGATCCAGATAGAATAAGTGTGGATTTTGCAGGTCTTAACCATATGGTTTATGGTCTTGATGTTTCATTAGATGGAAAAGATGTTACAAAAGAGGCAGTAGATAGATTTGTTAAGGCTGATATAACAATGCAAAACATAAAGGCTATAGATTTTAACTCTGATTTTATAAAATCTTTAGGAGCAATACCTTGTCCGTATCATAGATATTACTATAAGGCTAAGGAAATGCTAGAAGATGAATTATTAGAATTTGCAGAAGGAAAATGTAGAGCTGAAGTAGTTAAAGAATTAGAAGGACAATTATTTGAATTATATAAAGATGAAAACTTAGATATAAAGCCACCTCAATTAGAAAAAAGAGGGGGAGCATACTACAGTGATGCAGCATGTAACTTAATAAGTTCTATATATAATGACAAGAGAGATATACAAGTTGTTAACACATTAAACAATGGTTCTATAAGAGACTTTAGAGATGATCAAGCTGTAGAAGTAAGTAGTGTAATAACTAAAAATGGTCCAAAACCATTATCTATAGGTTATTTACCAGAAGCTGTACATGGGTTAGTTAGTCAAATAAAATCATTTGAATTACTAGCTGCTAAGGCTGCTGTGTATGGAGATTACGATTCTGCACTTTTAGCATTATGTATAAACCCACTTATACCATCTGATGATTTAGCAAAAACAATATTAGATGAAATGTTAGAAGCTCATAAAGAGTATCTTCCACAGTTTAATTAGAAGGTAGGTATTATCATGACTAAAGTTATAATCAATGCAGATGATTTTGGATACTGTGAGGCCGTAAACTACGGAATTTTATCAGCTCATAAAAATGGTATCGTAAGTTCTACTACGATGATGGCTAACATGCCAGGAGTAGACCATGGAATAGAACTTCTTAAAGAAAATAAGACTTTAAGTTGTGGAGTACACATGACTCTTAGTTGTGGTAGACCAGTATTATCAAATTTAAAGACTATAGTAGATGAAAATGGAAACTTCTTTAAGAGAATAACTGATGATGTGTTAGAGAATATGGATTTAGATGAAATCTACAACGAGTTCTGTGCTCAAATAGACAAAGTAAAAGAAAGTGGAATCGATATCTGTCACCTAGACAGCCATCACCATGTTCATACTTTAGAAAAATTGAAGCCAGTAATAGAAAGAATCCTAAGGAAATATGATTTACCTATCAGAGGCGGATTTGAATACAATATAGAGTATAAAAAAATAGTTCCAGTTATAGATAGTTTTTATAAGGATAATGTAAGTGAAGATTACTTTAAAAACTATATGGATGAAATAAAGAAATACGAGATAGTAGATATTATGTCTCACCCAGCTTACTTAGATGATTTTATATTAGGTTCAACGTCTTATGCAATAGATAGAACTAAGGAATATAAAATACTTACATCTAAAGAAGTAAAAAACTTCTTAGAAGAAAATGATATGAAAATATCAAGTTACAGAGACATGTAGGAGGTAGAGTATGGACGATAAAATGATAGAAATATCTTTTGGAATAATTGGTTTTGCTGGAGATGCAAAAGGTTTAGCTTTTGAAGCAATAAGAGAAGCAAAGCAAGGAAATATAGAAAAAGCTAGAGAGCTTATAGCAGAGTCAAAAGAAGGTATACACAAGGCTCATAAATTCCAAACTGAGTTAATACAAAGTGAAGCAAGTGGAAACAAAACTGAGATGAGTGTTATACTGGTTCATGCTCAAGACCACTTAATGAATGCTATGAACTTCCAGCAATTAGCTGAAGAGTTTATAGATTTATATGAAAGATTAGAAAGTAAGTAAATAAAGATTATAGAGACTATCTCAAATTATTGGGGTAGTCTTTTTTATATATAAAATATTATAATAAGACTTAAAATAAGACATAAAAATTTTTAAGAAAAGGAAAATTTCATGGCAATTATAAAAATTAATTCAAATTTAGCTCAAGAGATAGTAAATGCAGTGAAGGAAGTTGTGGATAAAGATATAAATTTTATAGATAGAAATGGGATAATAATAGGTAGTACAGATATAAAAAGATTAAATACATTCCATCAAGCTGGATACAAGGCTATAAAAACACTAAACAATATAGTTGTTGAGGATAATGAAGAATATAAAGGAAGTAGAAAAGGTATAAATTACCCTATTAAAATAAGTAAAACTTCTATAGGGGCAATAGGAATAACTGGTGAACCAAAAGAAATAAGCAAATATGGATTTTTAGTGACTAAAATAACGGAAATATTTATAAAGGAGCAACAGCTAAACTACAAATACGAAGCTGATAAGCAAAGGATAAACTATGTAGTCAAATCTCTTATATATAATAATATTGAAGATAAAGAAGAAATAAAAAATATATTAAAAGGATTTGGCATATCTGCAGATGAGAAATTTGCAGCAGTTATAATGAAAGTTAATAAGTATCATAATGATGGAGATCTAGAATCTATAGAATATGACATAAACAAGGTATTCGATTCTATTGGAAATATCTTTAAAGTATATATTTATCCAAATGAATTTATTGCATTAGTAAATGAGGAAAAATATGAAAAACTAAAGAATATCTACATAGAAAACTTAAAAAAGTATAAAGGAAGCTTAAGTGGAGGGGTAGGTAGGCTAGGAGAATTATATGAAAGCCATAAATCTTATAATGAGGCGAGGATTGCGTTGAGATATTCTGAAAAGCACAGAAGTATTTTGACTTATATTGATTCTTTAAACTTAGAAATCATATTAGAAGCTTTAGATAGCGAGATTAAGAGACAATATATAGATAAAACTTTAAAAGATTTAGATGAAGACGAAATAAATTTATTAGAGATTTACTACAAAAACAACATGTCATTGAAAAGAACAGCAGAAGATTTATACATTCATAAAAATACTTTACAATATAGATTAGATAAAATAACGCAAAAAAGTGGATATAACCCTAGAAACTTTAGTGAGTCTGTTATATTATATTTAGCTATAACTATAAAGCTATCTATATAAGTTAATTTAGTGTAAAAATTCATAAATATAGAGGAATATTAACTTAAATTTATGGATTTTTTATTAAAATAATCTGATATATAAAATCAATGTTACATATAACAAAATAATAAATGGGAAAACGTAATTGTTTGTTATGTATAACATTTGTTATGCAGAACATATTTGATATTATATTATCAAAGGGAGGCGATGACAATGAAAATAGTAATTTCAATAGATTCACTAAAAGGAAGTCTGACTTCAATAGAAGCAGCCAATGCAATAAAAGAAGGTATATTAAATGTTGATAATAGAGCTGAGATAATAGTAATGCCATTAGCAGATGGTGGTGAAGGTACAGTAGAGGCCTTAGTAGAAGGTATGAATGGAGAAGAACAAATAATTTCTGTAACAGGACCGATAATTAAAAAGGTAAATGCAACATACGGAATACTAAAAGATACTAATACAGCTATAATAGAAATGGCTCAAGCATCTGGGCTTCCATTAGTTCCAAAAGAACTTAGAAACCCTTTAAATACAACAACTTATGGAGTTGGAGAAATAATAAAAGAAGCAATAAATAAGGGATGTAGAAACTTCATAGTAGGAATAGGCGGAAGTGCTACAAATGATTGTGGTATAGGTATGCTGCAAGCCTTAGGATATGAGTTTTACGATAAAGATAACAACTTAGTAGGTTTAGGTGGAAAAGTATTAAATGAAATAGAGAAAATAAATACTGAAAATAGACTAAAAGAATTAGATGAATGTAACTTTAAGATTGCTTGTGATGTAAATAATCCATTGTACGGAAAAAATGGAGCTGCTCATATATATGGACCCCAAAAAGGTGCGACAGATGAAATAATAGAAGAACTAGACAGAGGACTTATAAAATTCTCAGAAGTAGTAAAAAGAGAATTAGGTAAAGATATCGCTAATGTAGAAGGCGCAGGAGCAGCTGGCGGACTTGGATTTGGATTCTTAGGATTCTTAAACTCAAAGCTAGAATCTGGAATCAAAATAATATTAGATGAGATAAAATTAGAAGATGTAGTAAAGGATGCTGACTTTGTAATAACTGGTGAAGGTAGATTAGATAACCAAACTGCTATGGGAAAAGCACCAATAGGAGTAGCAAAGCTTGCTAAAAAACATGGAGCTAAGGTAATCGCAATAGCAGGATGTACAACTGACGATGCAGTCAAATGCAATGAAGAAGGTATAGATGCATACTTTTCAATAGTAAATTCATCTATGACAATAGAAGAAGCTATGAACAAGGAAACTGCAACTAAAAATATGATGTCAACAACAACTCAAATATTTAACCTTATAAAGGTATTACAATAAAAAATAGGCGGTGACATAAATGGATGTACAAATAACAACGTTAGGTGCTCTATTAGGACTTGCGGTAGCTATAATACTAATAATTAAAAAAATACATCCTGCGTATAGCTTAATATTAGGAGCTGTAGTAGGAGGACTTGTAGGTGGAGCTGGACTTACAGGAACAGTAGATGTAATGATTGATGGAGCAAAAGGAATAATGCCAGCAATACTTCGTATAGTAACATCCGGAGTATTAGCAGGAGTGCTTATAAAAACAGGAGCTGCAGCAAAGATTGCAGATCAGATAATAAAAACATTGGGAGAAAAAAGAGCTTTATTTGCACTAGCTTTATCAACTATGATACTGACATCGGTTGGAGTATTTGTAGACGTTTCAGTAATAACTGTTGCACCGATAGCGCTTGCAATAGCTAAGAAGTTAGGATACTCACCGATGGTTATACTTTTAGCTATGATAGGTGGAGGAAAAGCAGGGAATATTATATCTCCAAATCCAAATACTATATCAGCGGCAGAAAACTTTGGTGTAGATTTATCATCATTAATGATGGCAAATATATTACCAGCAATAATTGGACTTATAGTAACTGTAATGTTAGCAAAAATGTTAGCAAATAAATTTAAGGGAACAAAAATAGAAGAAGCAACAGAAAATAATGAAACATTGGAGCTACCATCTTTCTTTGCGTCAATAGTAGGTCCTGTAGTAGCAATAATTTTACTTGCACTTAGACCAATAGCAGGAATAGCAATAGATCCACTTATAGCACTACCAGTTGGAGGAATAATTGGAGCAGTGGTTATGGGTAAGGCGAAGCATCTTAATGAATATATAACTTTTGGTCTTTCTAAGATGATGCCGGTTGCAATTCTTTTAATAGGAACAGGTACAGTAGCAGGTATAATAAAAGCATCAACACTGCAAGTAACAACAATATCAATGCTTGATGCAATGAACATGCCAGCATTTTTATTAGCACCAATATCTGGTGTATTAATGTCAGCAGCAACCGCGTCAACAACAGCAGGAGCGACTATAGCATCAGCAACATTTGCGCCAGCAATAATAGCATCAGGAGTAGCACCATTATCAGGAGCTGCTATGGTACATGCAGGAGCAACAGTACTAGATCACTTACCTCATGGTTCATTCTTCCATGCAACAGCAGGAGCAACAAATATGAGTATAGGAGATCGTCTAAAATTAATTCCATATGAGTGCTTAGTAGGTCTTTCTATGACGATAGTATCTACTATAATGTGGGGAATAATAATGTAATTAATGTAAGCTAATATATATGTAGTTAGACTCAGGAGGATAGGACATGTTAAATAAGATGAAAAGAACTAAAATAGTATGTACGCTGGGACCGGCAACAGATAAAGAAGAAGTATTAAGAGAGCTTGTAAACAACGGATTAAATGTATGTAGATTCAACTTCTCTCATGGTTCTCATGAAGAGCATAAGGAAAGAATGGACAAAGTAAAAAAGGTAAGAAATAACTTAAATCAACCGATAGCAATATTATTAGATACAAAAGGACCTGAAATAAGAACAGGTAATTTCAATGAGCCAGAAGTATTATTGGAAGAAGGACAAAAATTTACTATAACTATGGAAGATGTTATGGGTACTAAGGAAATGTGTACAGTAAGCTATAAAGGTCTTTCAAAAGATGTAGTACCTGGAGACATCATATTAATAGATGATGGTTTAGTCGGATTAAGAGTTGATGAAACAAATGGAGAAGAAATAGTTTGTACAGTAGAAAATTCAGGCATAGTTAAAAATCATAAGGGTGTTAATGTTCCGAGAGTGAAAATAAACCTACCTGCACTTACAGATAAAGACATAAGTGACATAGAGTTTGGTATAGAACAAGGTATAGATTATATAGCAGCATCATTTGTAAGAAAAGCTTCAGATGTACTTGCTATTAGAGAGGTTTTAGAAAAAAATAATGCTATGCATATACAGATAATTTCTAAAATAGAAAATCAAGAAGGTATAGATAATATAGATGATATATTAAAAGTATCTGATGGGATAATGGTAGCTAGAGGTGATTTAGGAGTTGAAATACCAACAGAAGAAATACCAATAGCACAAAAGATGATGATAAAAAAATGTAACACACTAGGAAAGCCAGTTATAACAGCAACTCAGATGCTTGATTCTATGATGAGAAATCCGAGACCAACAAGAGCAGAGGTGACAGACGTTGCAAATGCTATCTATGATGGTACTGATGCTATCATGCTTTCTGGTGAAACTGCTGCAGGTAAGTATCCAATAGAAGCAGTTAAAACAATGGCAACTATAGCAAAAAGAACTGAAGAGACATTAAACTATAACGATTTATTAAAAAAGAGAAAAGTCACTGAAGTTACAGTAACTAATGCTATAAGTCATGCAACTTGTACTACAGCTATAGATTTAAATGCATCTTCTATAATAACTTTCACATCAACTGGTCATACAGCTAGGATGGTATCTAAGTTTAGACCACAATGTCCAATAATAGCTACAACAGAAAATGAAGGAGTTATGAGAAGATTAGCTTTAATTTGGGGTGTATACCCAGTTAAAACATCTCATGTGGGAAATACTGATGAAGTAATAAATAACTCAATAGAATCAGTAAAAGAGATGAATCATTTAAATAAAGGAGACTTAGTTGTAATAACAGCAGGTGTACCAGCTGGAGTAAGCGGAACTACAAACTTAATAAAGGTGCATGCTATTTAGTATTGATATAAATATTGATATAAATTAAATAAAGATAGCTCTTAGATTATTATCGAAGAGCTATCTTTATTTAATTTAGTATTAATTATATTTATAGACCTTAATTAAATTAGATGATAGAAAAAGAAACATATATGCCAAAATCACTAATAACGTTAAAAAATTATCTTAAAACTATGAAAAATGTGATAATATGGTAAAAAAAGGGTATTGTATAGACATTATAGAATATATTAATGACATGTATTGGGAGGGTAATAATTAATGGATATAATAGGTAGGAATAATATAAAAGAAAAATCGGAAGTTAAGATAACGATGTCAATATCGTTAGCACTTATAATTATTACGTGGATAGGTATGAATTATTATAAGAATACAGCATCAGGAATTAACCATGATACCTTGGGTATGATTACTCAAATATTAAACTCTATACTGGGGATAGCATCGACTATTACGGGTTTGTTTTACTACACTATTTCAAAGAAAGAAGATATACTTATAATGTCTATGATATTTATGTCTATATCCATTGATATAGTCATGTTTTATATAGACATGGCAACTGTAGGTATTAACTCAATTGACACATTTGTATTGTGTAATTACATAATTAGGTCAGGGCTAGTATTATTGACTATAGTACCGACAAAAAAAATAAAAAGTATTATATTTTATAATAAAAATATATTTTTGACATTAATCTTGGCAATATCATTAATATTAAATAGATTTGAAAATAATAGAGATATTTTAATAAATATAAAAACTCCTGGATGGATGATAATATTTACTGCGATAGGTATTATATTATATTTGATTGCAGCTATTATTTTTATGCGTAAAAGTGTTATTAAAAGAGATTACTCAGATATGATAATAGGTTTTGCATATGTGCTTTTTCTATTAAGAGGTCTTGGTAGTATAGTAGCTATTGTAAATAATAGTTACGATTTTAAAAGTTATTTAAATGGTATTGTAATTGTAAGTATATGCTACATAATACTAACATTTCACCTATGCTATGATATATCAAAGCAAATGAGAAAAATAACTAAACTGAAGGATGATTTTGGTATATTTTACAATATATCAGAAAACAATCAATTTAATAGAATACTTATCTGCGATGAGAATAGTAAAATTATATATATAAATAATCTAATAAGAGATAAGTATAGAAATGTTTATGGAAATAATACTACTAAAGAAGAAATAATAAATGTATTAAATAAATTATCTAAACATGCCTGTAAGGAAGAGAAGGAGAATATATGTAAATGCTTAGACAGAAGTGGTTGCTGGGAAGGGATTCTTAATATCCCAAACTCTGATGAAATAACTTATTGTGCTATTCAACAATCATATACAAGTTATAATAAAAAAATATATAAGGTATCTTTAAGAGATGATACAGAAAAATATAAGCTTCATAGAAAAATAGAAGACAATGAACATAAGTTAAGGCTCTTAATGGATAATACAAGTGAATTAATAACTATGTCAGATAGAAATGGTATTGTTACATATGTAAATAAAGCAGTTGTAGATAGAATGGAATATTCAGAAGATGAAATTATAGGTCAAAGCATTTATACAGATACTAGTAGAGAGCATATAGTTACAGAAGAATTAAGAACTAGAAATGAGGTCATAAGTCTTTATAATGTAATAAATAAAAGTGGAGAAAAAATAAAACTAGAGAGTATTAAATCTACAATTTATAATAAAAATGGAGAAATAGATGGTTATATATGTATAGCAAGGGATACAGAATATACAGAAGCATTAGAGAACTTAAGAGTAAAGTACGACGAAATGTTATATCACCAACAAACAAAAAATGAGTTTTTTGCAAGCTTATCACATGAGCTTAAGACTCCATTAAATATTTTCTATTCAATAATACAACTTTTAGATAAGAGAAGCGAAGTTGATGAACATGATTTTAAAGCGTTTTATAAACAGTATAATAATGGATTAAAAGTGAATTTCTATCGTATGTTTAGGTTAATTAATAACTTAATTGATATTACTAAGCTTGAATCTGGATTTATAGAACCAAAGTTTGAAAATCGGGATATAATAAACATTGTGGAAAACATTACCCTATCGGTTATACCTTTTGCTAATGAGAAAAATATAAATATAATATTTGACACGGAAGAAGAAGAAAGTTATATAAAGTTTGATGCTGAAAGTATAGAAAGAATAATGCTTAATCTATTATCCAATGCAATTAAGTTTACAGATGTAGGGGGAAATATAGATATAAATATAGAAGTAAATAAAGAATGGGTAAGAATTATTGTACGTGATGATGGAATAGGAATACCTGAAAACATGCAAAAATCTATATTCGAAAAATTTGTACAAGTAGATAAGCCATCACATAGAAAAAATGAAGGTAGCGGTATGGGACTTAGTATAGTTAAGTCTTTAATTGATTTGCATGATGGGAAGATAGAATTAGAAAGTTACGATAATAAAGGAAGTAAGTTTACAATATGGATTCCAAATGAAGCATTAGACATTATAGATATGAATCATGAAGAAACTGTCTATAATATAGATAGTAATAGAATCAGGCTAGAATTGTCTGATATTTGTGATGCTCTATAGGTATAGTATTTAAGGGCTATATCTTGAATTAAGTAGTTTGTTATGATAAACTGAAATGTGATATAAAATGATTATAAATGTAGGAGGATTAGCCATGAGTACAGTTTTAATGGGTGTACAAATTGTACTAGCTGTTATATTAATAGTTAGTGTAATGGGGCAAGATAGTAAGAGTGCTGTGCCTTCACAATATGGTGGAGAAGGTAACCAAAGCTACTTTAAGCCAAAAGGAAAAGAAGCTTTCCTTGGAAGAGTTACAAAGATAGCAGCAGTTTTATTCTTCTTAAATGCATTAGCATTACTTTTAATGAAGTAATTAAATAATAGGCCATTATTTAATATAAGTTATTTTAGAAGATATTTAAAAATTAAATTTAGTTTTTAAAAAAGAGGTCATCTAACTATAGAGAGCAATTTCTAAAGTGAGATGACCTCTTTTGGTTTATATTAGATTAAATTGTTTTAAAATAAATATCCATAAAAATACTGTAAGCACACAAAAAGCAGAAGTGAATACTACTATTTGACCTGCAAGCTCATAATCAGCATTCATTTGCTGAGCCATAGTAAATGATGATACTGCAGTAGGTGCTGCAAATATTACCATAAGAGTTGCAAGTTCTACATTTCTATATCCTGCTAATATACATATAGGTATAAATATACAAGGTATTACTATAATCTTACCAATAACACCTATAGTAGTTTGTTTTAGGTGTTTCTTTATTTCATTAAATTTGAAAGATCCACCTAAAAGTATAAGTGATAGTGGAGTAGCAATTTTTGAAATATCACTAACTGTATTTTCAATAGCTGTAGGTAGCTTTATACCAAGAAGAATAGTAACTATACCTACGCAAGAAGCTATTATCAAAGGGTTTTTAATTACACCTTTTAATATTTTTTTATAGTCAGGTTTACCACCTCTAAATGCCTCAAGTGCAAATACAGATAATATATTAAATAAAGGAACAACAATTGCGATAAGCAGCGAAGCAACTCCAACCTGATCTTCTCCAAATAATGATGCAGTAACTGGTATACCAAAGATTACGAAGTTACTACGGAATATTCCTTGTACAAGTACTCCGCGTTTTTTATTATTTTTTTCGATAAAAGGTACAACAATATAAAGCGATATAAAAAGAGTTATTACAGAAATTGCAGCAAATGTCATTAACTTAGGATTAAAGACACCTTTTATATCAGTCTTATAGATGTTATAAAACAATAATATCGGTAAAAATGATTTGAACGCTACGTTATTCATAGAATCTAAAGTTCGTTCATCAAACATACCTATGTATTTAAGAACATATCCCAGAGCCATTGTTAAAAACAAAGGAAGAACAACATTGAATGATAAGATAAGATTTTCCATAGTTACTTAGACCCACCTATAATATATTTTTTTATAAAGTTTATTTTTCTAATACTGTTTAATTTCATGATATTACCCCCTTTAAGACTTGATTATTGATAAAACTATTAAATGATTCTTAATAAGTATAAGTAAAAAAATGTGAAAAATCAAACAACCACAGAGGATTATTGAAAAATAGTATGTTCTTTTGGTGTTTATGATTAAGAAAATACTAATAAGTTGTAACATATGATTATAAAATTTTATATACTATATAGAAAAAGATACCTTGACAGGCGAGGTATAAAAAATTACAATGTAAGTATAATATAGAAAAACAATATAAACCAATTAGACAATCGTACAGAGTAGGAGGTGAAGTAATGTGTCAATTACTTCAGATTTAATAAGAGGCCATACAGAAACTATCATATTATCAAGCTTAATTAAAGGTGATACTTATGGTTATGAGATTAATAAGAATATAAAAGAGAAGACAAACAATGAGTATGAATTAAAAGAAGCAACACTATACTCAGCATTTAGAAGGCTTGAAGATGGTGGGATGATTACATCATATTGGGGAAACGAAAACAAAGGAGCAAGAAGAAGATACTACTCAATAACTCCCTTAGGGAAAAGTACATATGAAAAAAATAAGGTAGATTGGGAACAAGCAAAAAAATTAATAGATAGCCTAATATAAGGGATAGGAGAGGGTAAAATGAATCACAAGATAGAAAAATATGTAAGTAATTTATTTGAAAATGCACCAAAAACGAAGAAAAACTATGAACTTAAAGAAGAAATAACATCAAATGTAAATGATAAATATTATGACTTGCTAGAGTCAGGTATGGATGAAAATGAAGCTTATAATAAAGCTATATCTAATATAGGGGATGTAGAAGAGCTTATTAGTTATGACTTTATGAAGCAAGATGATGAAGTACAAAGAAAAAGATCAGCTAAGATTACAGCCATAGCAGTCATGATGTATATAATATGTCCTGTACCGGTGATATTATTTGAGTCATTTGGAGCTGGTGGAGAACGAATAGGTATAACAGTTATGTTCTTACTTATTGCAGCAGCCACAGGTCTTTTAATTTACAATGGAGTATCAAGACCTCAATATCAAAAGATGGATGATACTATGGTAGAAGAATTTAAAGAGTGGAAATCAGCTAATGACCAAAATTATAGAGCTAGAAAATCAGTTACATCAGCTATGTGGACAATAATAACAGTAATATATTTCTTAGTTAGCTTTATGTTTGGAAACTGGGGAACCTCATGGATAATATTTGTAATTGGTGGAGCTATAGAACAAATAATTAAGGCATACTATGACTTGAAAGGGGATAAATAAGTTATGGGAAGAAAAAATGCTAAGTTTAGACTGGCAATATGGTCAGTGGTAACTGTAGTACTTATTAGTTTATTTGTGGGAGGATTATCATCAAGACATGATGATTATGGTATTTTCAATGTTATTCAAATCGGTGGCATTGGTAACTCTAGTAAAAACTTAAACAAAATTAATGAGTGGACTATTAAAACGGATAATTTAAAGGATATTAGAGTAGACTTAACCGTGGATTATGTAGTTATAAGAACTACTGAAGAAAAAGATATGAAAATAGTTGAAAGTAGCAATTATAAACTAAGTGAAAAAGAGAAATTAAAAATATCAGAAGAAAGCAAGGATGTAAAAATTTATAGAAATCATGATATATTAAGTGGATTATCATTTGGTAGAAACAAAACAAGAAGACTAGATATTTATATACCTGAAACTTATAAAGCAAACTTATATGTAGATAATAATGTAGGGGATATCGACGTGTTGTCAAATTTAAACTTAGATCAATTTAGCATTTCTCTAGATGTTGGTGACTTAAGTATTGAGGGAGATATAAGTTGCAATAATTTCTCTGCAAAATCAAGTACAGGAAATATTGAAGCATCAATAATAAATACAAAACAATATGATATTAAATCATCAGTAGGAGATATCGATTGTACTGGACTTAGCGGAAAAGGTACTATAAAAGCTTCAACTGGAGATATCAATTGTGGGATAGATAGAATAGATGGAAATATAAATATTGATTCAAAAGTGGGAGATGTAGAAGTAAGAGTAGCTGATGGACTTAGTTTTGAACTAGATGCTAAGTGTAGTGTAGGAGATTTAGATTCAGATTTTCCAATTACTACATCAAAGAAGAATGGGAAAGAGGTAATGGCATCTGTAGGAGAAAATGGATCAAGTACTATGAAAATAAAAGCTAATATAGGGGATATCGATATTAGTAAAAAATAAAATAATGACTACTTTAAAATAAATGTTTTACAGAAGCCATATGTAAAATTTATTTTAAAGTAGTATTTTTTTGCTGTAAATATGTTAAGTTATAAGAAAATGGCTAATAGTCAACACTTACATATATAAGTAAATTTACCAAACTATGCTAATAGTGTATAATAAAGAAATTGGAAATAATAAATATAATTATACAAAATTAATATCAATTATATAAATCAAAGAAGATTCATAATATGTAATATAAATGATTTTAATATAAGACAGAAAATACAATAGTAGGAGGCTTATCAATGTTACCAGGACTTAAAGAGAACTTAATAGGATTGATAAATGAAAGTGCATACAATCCTCTAAAAAAAGAAGAATTGGCAATCATATTTGATATACATGCATCAGAGATGCCGATGTTCTATAATTTTTTAGATGAATTAGAAGAAGATGGATATATATGCACAACTAAAAAAGGAAAAATAATATCACCAAATCAAATGGGATACTTCGTAGGTAAGTTTGTATCTCATAGAAAAGGATTTGGGTTTGTTGAATCGGATGTAGAATACACACAAGATTTATTCATACCAGCTAGTGAGATAAATGGAGCTATGCATAATGATAGAGTTATGGCGGAGATAGTGACAGCAGCAACTGATGAAAGAAGAGCAGAAGGAAAGATAATTAAAGTTATTCAAAGAGAAGTGACTAAGATAATAGGTACTTTCCAACTTAGTAACAAAAACTTTGGATTCGTTGTTCCAGATAATAAAAAATTCAACAAAGATATATACGTTCCAAAGAGATTTTTCTCTGGGGCAAAAGATAATGACAAGGTAGTATGCGAAATAACTGTATGGCCACAAGAAGATAGAAAGCCAGAAGGTAAAGTAGTAGAAGTACTAGGTCAAAAGGGAGAAAGAGGAGTAGAGATAGAATCTATAATAAGAGAACATGGTCTACCTGAAGAATTCCCTAAGAAGGTACTAGATGAAGCTGAGTTTGTAGCTGTACCTATACCAGAAGAAGAAATAGAAAGAAGATATGATATAAGAGATCTAAAAACATTTACTATAGATGGTGAAGATGCAAAAGACTTAGATGATGCCGTATCAATAGAAATATTAGAAAATGGTAACTTCTACTTAGGAGTACATATAGCGGACGTTACTCACTATGTAAAAGAAAAAAGTAAGTTAGACAAGGAAGCTTTAAAAAGAGCTACTTCTGTTTACTTAGTTGATAAGGTAATACCTATGCTACCTAAGACACTTTCTAACGGAGTGTGTAGTTTAAATCCATTTGAAGATAAACTTACGTTATCAGTATTTATGGAAATAGACCACAAAGGTAAGGTAGTAAAATATGATATAAAAGAAACAATAATAAATTCAAAAGCTAGAATGACTTATACAGAAGTATCTGACATACTAGAAAAAGACGATGAAAAGCTTAAATCTACTTTCTCTAACCTAGTACAAGAATTCCACGATGCTGAGAAATTAGCTAGAATACTTATGGAAAGAAGAAATAGAAGAGGGGCATTAGATTTTGATTTCCCTGAAGCAAAGATAATCTTAAATGCAGAAGGTGAAGTAGTAGATATTAAACACTACGAGAGAAGAATATCTAATAAGATGATAGAAGAATTTATGCTTATAAGTAATGAAACTATAGCTGAACATTACTTCTGGTTAGGATTACCATTCTTATATAGAATACATGAGACTCCTTCTCCTGAGAAGATGGAGACACTAGGTAAGTTCGTATCTACATTTGGATATGCTATAAAGGGTGATACAGAAGAAGTTCATCCAAAGGCATTACAAGCAATAATAGCTCAGATAAAAGGTAAGAGAGAAGAAGAAGCTATAAGTACAATCATGCTTCGTTCATTAAAGCAAGCAAGATATTCACCAGATTGTACAGGTCACTTTGGTCTTGCAGCTAAGTACTACAGTCACTTTACTTCTCCAATAAGAAGATACCCTGACCTACAGATTCATAGAATCATAAAAGAGCAACTAAACAACAAAATTAATCCTAAGAGATTAGAAAAGCTTAAGGTAATAGTTGATTATGCAGCTACTCAATCATCTGAAAGAGAGAGAGCAGCAGAGCTTGCTGAAAGAGATGTACATGACTTCTACAAGTGTATGTATATGTTAGATAAAATTGGTGAAGAATATGATGGTATTGTATCTAGTGTAACTTCATTTGGTATGTTTATAGAGTTAGACAATACTGTTGAAGGTCTAAGTAGACTTGCAGATATGAATGATGATTATTATATCTATGACGAAATGACATATACTATAATGGGAGAAAGAACTAAGAAAGCATATAAAATAGGTGACCCTGTAAGAATAAAGGTTGCTGGTGTAAATGTTGACTTTAGAGAGATAGACTTCCAATTACTTGGTAAAATAGAAGAAAATGATACACAAAATCAATCTACAGAAGAGTAGGATTATATATATAAATTGAACAATATTAGAGGAGCTAATTACTCCTCTAATATTTAAAAAATTATTGATAACAATAAGTGATACACTGACCATAGGTTGACTAATCGGGTAAGTTATGGTATATTTTTACTATTAATAACATATAAGATTTGAAGTAAGAAATTTTTAGGTGAGAAGGTGAACTTGGATTATGGTAGGTAAGAAAATGTTAGCTACAAACAAAAAAGCAAGACATGAGTACTTTATAGAAGAAACTTATGAATGTGGTATAGAGCTAAAAGGAACAGAAGTAAAATCAATTAGACAAGGTAAGTTAAACTTAAGTGATGGATTTGCATCTGTAGACAATAGCGAAGTATTTTTAAAACAAGTTCATATAAGTCCATACGAGCAAGGAAATAGATTCAATGTGGATGCCCTAAGACCTAGAAAGTTACTACTTCATAAGCATGAGATAAGAAAACTTATTGGACTTACTACTATAAAAGGATATTCGCTAGTACCACTTAGTGTTTATTTAAAAAATGGTAAGGTAAAAGTAGAGCTTGCTCTAGCAAAAGGTAAGAAGTTATACGATAAGCGTCAAGACTTAGCTAAAAAAGATGCTCAAAGACGTATTGAAAGAGAGATGACTGGTAAATACTAAGGTTATAACAATTAATAAATCAGTAATTCAACTGATAAAAGCTAATAATTATATGAAATTGTATTTAAATAGATGTCTAGGTAAATAATTCTTAAAAATCTATATACTTACATTGATTTTTAATTACAAAAGTAGTATATTATAAATACATTAAAACTAAATATTGATGGTGAAAACAAAAAAGTTTGCGATATTCAAGATAGTCTCTAAGACTTTAAACTACCACGGGGGCGTAAAGGTTTCGACGTGGGTTTGGAACTTGGGGCTGCGTGTCGTGTTACTCTGGGTCACGTAAAAACTGGGGAACTTAAAACAAACGCAAACGATAATTACGCTTTAGCAGCTTAATTGACTGCTCGATCCGCCTAAGCCCTCCTGCCGGCTAGGCCTGATCGTCATTTATGCAGGGAACTACTTTTAGGGCGTCTCGACTAAAAGCGGATTAATTGGGACTGGTCGATCATAGAGCATGCCGCTGGGCGCTATGTGAGACGAGATGCTAAAACAGTTGGCTACACACGTAGATGCAACAGGGAAAAGACTTGCGGACAGGGGTTCGACTCCCCTCGTCTCCACCATTTAAATCCAAGAAAACACATTGATAAATTATCAATGTGTTTTTTATTTGATAAATTATCATATTAAGTGTGACACCTAAAATAATTAAAAAGTAGCTCATAAGTTTATCTTAATGTTACAGTTATAATAATCACAAAACTAATTGAGTATTATAGAAAATAATTTAAATGAAAGTTAATTAGCAGAGCAAATAGTCAGTAGGCTATGACCGGATTACCAAGATGATAAATCTATGAGAATTGGACTTAAGACAATATATAGAGCGATATTAAAAGATTATTGTAAAAAGTAATTTATATTTAATCAAAACATTCAAAGGTGATGGGGGAAATATTTTACTCTTATTGTTCCATTTTTTTGTGAAGAGTATTTTTAATCTAGATATTATAAAATATTAATAAAGTAAACAAAAGAGGTGTTGTATGTATAAAATAGGAGAAGTTTCAAATATAGCTAAAATATCAACTCGTATGCTTAGGTATTATGATAAAGAAAATATATTAAAACCTAGCTATATAGGTGATAATGGATATAGATATTATACAGATGAAAATATTAGTATAATATCAAAAATAAAAAACTTAAGAAGATATGAATTTTCTTATGAAGAAATAAAAGAAATACTAGATAATAATAGATATGAGAGTATGGATATATACATAAATAAGATTGAAGAATTAAAGAAGAATATAAATAAATATGGATGTTTAATTTCAGAATTAGAAGAAAAAAATAAAATGAAAGAGATGAATGTAATTATAAATAATTACGATGTTAACGTATGTGAAAACAAATCAGTTAAAGCTTTATGTAAAGGAGCTACTATCGATTGTGAAGAGATAGAACAATTTATAGAATCTTCATATAGTATAATCTCAAAGAATAAGGTTACTAAACTAGGAGCTTATTATGTGATGTTCTGTGAGAATGAAAATTTAGATGAAAATATATGTGAAATAGAATATTATCAACCTATTGTAAGCCATAAAGAAATAGATGGTTTTGATACTAAGATAGTTGAAAGAAATACTTACATTAGCACAACTCATTATGGGCCTTATGAAAGATTAAGTGATGCATACAGTTCTTTATACAAATGGTCTAAAAATAATAACTATGAAATTAAGGGAAACTTTATGGAAAAATATTTTGTAGACTCTTCTTTTACTTCATATAGTTATGAATTTATAACGGAAGTATCTGTAAAAGTTTCAAAAATATAGTTGACCTTAACATAATGATAACCTTTATACTGAATTTATAAGAATAAGGGAGGTCTGTTATGAATAAAAAAACACTTATATTAGGTTTATCATTGCCAGTACTATTTATAATGATGGGATTTACAAATAAATATGAAATAAAAGCTATTGAAAATCAAGATAAGTCTAGCTATTATATGCCACTAGAGGATGAAGAACATGAAGGAACTTGGTTACAATGGCCGCACAGCTATACCTATGGCAAAGCTTATCAAAATGGGATAGAAGATATATGGGTAACAATGACTAAACATTTATCAAAAGGTGAAAATGTGCACATAGTAGCTTATAATAATATAGAAAAAAATAGGATAGAGAAATTATTAGAAAAAGAAAATATTGATATGAACTATGTAGATTTTTATGTTTATGAGACTGATGATGTATGGGTAAGAGATAACGGACCTATATTTGTTTATGATGAAAATGACGAACTTGCAATATTAGATTGGGGATTCAATGGTTGGGGAAGAAAGGAACCATATAAGAAATCAGATAAAATACCTAGCAAAGTGAGTAATGATTTAGGTATTAAAAGTATAAGCTTAAATGGAGTAGTTTTAGAAGGTGGAGCTATGGAACTAGACGGGAATGGAACTTTTCTAGCGACTAAAAGCTCTATAATAAACAAGAATAGAAATAAAGATTTAAGCCAATCTCAAATAGAAGATTATATAAGGAAATACTATGGTGCCCGAAAATTTATATGGTTAGACGGTGTAGTTGGCTTAGATATAACAGATTTTCATATTGATGGATTTGCAAAATTTTATGATGAATCAACAATTATAACTTTAGACAAAGAAGGGTTAAGAGATTGGGGATTAAGCGGAAAAGATATTAAAACATTATTGAATTCAACAAATGTAAATGAAGAAAAGTATGACTATGTATATCTACCACTTACAAGAAACAATGTTAAATTAAAAAATGGAAAGAACTTAGGATATCAAGGTTCATATATGAACTTCTATATAGGTAATGAAGTTATATTAGTTCCAAATTATAATGATTCTAATGACAAAATTGCAAATGAGATTATACAAGAGTTATATCCTGATAGAGAAGTTGTTGGAATAGATATAAGAGAATTATATAAAGACGGTGGGATGATTCACTGTGTAACTCAACAACAGCCTGTAGAATTAGCTAAAAATAAATATTAATTAGATTATAGTTTATATTGTATTTAAATTTATATTAGATAAGTATTGCAATATCCTTGAAAACGTTTTATAATAAATTTATAATTTGAAACGTGTAACTATTAAATTAGGCATGAGTTCTTGGATATTTATTCTGAGGATTTGTGCCTTTTTGCATGGAAAAGGAAATCCTTTTATTTAATAGGGAGGAAATAAGGTGTTAAATTTTTTCAAAAAAGATAAAAGTTATAGGTTACATGCGGTAGTTAGTGGTAACAGTATTAATATTGAGAAAGTGAACGATTCAGTGTTTTCAAAAAAAATAATGGGTGATGGAGTAGCAATTATTCCTAGTAGCAATGTTATCGTAGCTCCTTGCGATGGTAAGATAACTGTACTTACTGAAACTAAGCATGCTTTTGGTATGGTTTCAGATAATGGAGTTGAAATATTAGTTCATATAGGAATTGATACAGTTAATTTAAAAGGTGATGGATTTAAAAATGAAGTATCTCAAGGAACTGTTGTTAAAAAAGGTGATCCAATAATATGTTTTGAAAGAGAAAAAATAGCTTCTCAAGGAATTGATTGTACAACAGTAATGATTGTACTAAATCATACTGAATTCTCAAATGTAAGTTGCATGATAGAGAATGATATTGTTGCTGGACAAGATACTGTTATTGAAATTATGAAATAATAGGAAGGATGTAATTTTATATGATAGCAACAAAAATTTTTAATAATAATGCACTGTCTACAGTAACTGATGATGGGAAAGATGCTATTTTACTAGGACTTGGTATAGGTTTTAACAAACGTCCAGGGGATGAAGTTAATAAAGATAAAATAGAAAAAATTTATTATGTTCAAAACCATATGCAAACAAAATTCTTAGAACTATTAAAGAATGTTAATACAGAAGTCATGGATGCATCGCAAAAAATTATAAGTCTTATTCCAGGAAATGAAGGAAAGTTTAATAACAAAGGAATATTATCTTTAATAGAACATATTAGTTTTGCAATAGAGAGAACAGAAAAAAATATATTTTTACCTAACTTAATGCTTTCGGATATAAAGATGATGTATTCGAAAGAGTTTGAACTAGGAACAAAAGCTTTAGATATTATAGATGAAATATGCCATATTCGTTTACCTAAGGATGAAGCAGGGTACATAGCACTACATTTTGTTAATTTGCAAGCAAATCATAACTTAGCATATGATACTTTAAAATTTGTAAAAGGTAATATTGATTTAGTTAAAGAATGCTATGGACTAGAATTAGATGAATCAAATTTAAATACAATACGTTTTATGACTCATCTTAAGTTTCTTGCTCAAAGAATATTTAAGAATGAAACTTATCAGGATGATAAACTGATTGAAATGTATGACTATTTAATTGATAATCATCCTAAGAATGTAGAGTATTTAGAAAAGTTAAATGACTATACTGAAAAAGAATTTAAGTATAAGTTAGATAAACCTGAAAAGATTTATTTATTATTACACTTAACAAAAATATTATAAAAAGTAAAATGGATTGTGACTGGTAATGCAGGCAAGACCCAGAAAATTAGCATAGTATATGCATTTTTGGGTCTTTTTTTTTAGAACAAGATAAAAATTATATAATTTTAGGAGGAGGTATAATGGTGAGAGAAAAATTATTTGGAGGATTAGAAACATTTGCTAAAGCAATGGTTCAACCGTTAATGTATCTATCAAGTGCAGGTATATTAATGGTAATAGGGGTATTGCTTACAAATGATATGTTAGTAGGAGCAGTTCCATTTTTAAAATGGGAGCCAATCCAAATATTTGGAAACTTAATTTATAACAGTGTAATGGCTATTATTAATAACCTTTCAGTTATATTTGCTATAGGTATTCCAGCAGCATTAGCAAAAAAAGAAAAACATAAAGCTGCATTAATAGGGTTTATGAGTTACTTCATATATATTACAACTTCTAATACTATGTTAACTTCGCTAGATCAGTTGGCTCAAGGTAGTGAAATGCTTGGGTTGGTAGGAACTGGGCAGGCTACTATTTTAGGGATTCAAGTTGTAGATACTAGTGTATTTGGTGGTATTATTTTAGGATGTATAACAGGATATGTATTTAACGCTACAAGCAAAAAAACATTTAAAGGTGCTTTCCAGATATATTCTGGAGCGAACTTCAGTTTTATATGTATGTTCTTTATAGCTATTTCATTTGGTGTAGTTATGAACTTTTTATGGCCTTTAGCTCAACAAGGAATTGCATCTCTTGCAAATGTTATTAAGAATACAGGTACATTTGGTTTATTCTTATATGGATTCTTAGAAAGAATATTAGTTCCAACAGGGCTACACCATTTAATATATACACCATTCCAGTTCTCTGATTTAGGTGGAGTGCTTCAAGTAGGTTCAGAAACAGTTGCAGGAGCGTATGCAATAGTTATGACAGAAATGAATCTACCAGTTGAACGTTTCTCAGATAGTATATACTACATGGCAACTGGATTTACAAAGATGTTTGGTTATATAGGTATAGGGGCTGCACTTATTCATACTGCACATAAGCATAATAAGAAAAAAGTTAAAGCAGCTATTATTCCATTAATAGTTACAGCAGCATTAGCATCTGTAACAGAACCGTTAGACTTCATGTTCGTATTCTGTGCACCATTATTATTCGTTGTACACTCAGCTATAGCTGGGATATTTATAGCTTTATTAAAAATATTTGATGTTACAGCATTCTGTGGAGGAAATCTATTAGTATCAATTATAATGAACACCACAGTAGGTGTAGAAAAAACACATTGGCCAGTTATGATGATATTAGGCATTGTACAAATTATTGTATACTTCGTAGTATTTAGTTTCTTAATTAAGAAATTTAACTACAAAACACCAGGTCGTGAAGATGAGGATACTACTACAGATAAAGAACAAACACAAAAGATTAATTTAGATAAAGATATAGAAAATATAGTTAATGGATTAGGTGGAAAAGAAAATATTAACACAGTAGAAAATTGTATTACTAGATTACGTGTTAATGTAAAAGATGAAAGTAAGATTAATGAAGATATAATTAATTGTACACCAAATAGTGGTATTGTGAGAAAAGGAAAAGATATACAAATAATCTTTGGACTTCATGTACCAGATGTTAGACGTGAAGTAGAAGATTATCTAGAGATATGCTAAATATAAATTTTATTAAGATATAAATATAACAGAGAAGGAGAATATATTATGATTATTACTGTTGTTGGTGGAGGAAGCACATTTACCCCAGGTATTGTTAAGTCAATAGCACAAAGAGCAAAAGAGTTAGAATTAGATGAAATTCGTTTATTCGATATTGATAAAGAGCGTCAAGATAAGGTAGCTGTTGTTGTTGAATGGATATTAAGAGAAGATGTTAAAACAGATGTTAAATTAACTGTAACAAATGATGTAGAAGAAGCTTATACAGATGCTACATTTATATTTGCACAAATGCGTGTTGGGAAGTACGAAATGCGTGAGCAAGATGAAAAAATACCATTAAAATATGGATGTGTAGGTCAAGAAACTTGCGGTTGTGGAGGTATGGCATATGGACTTCGTACAATTAACCCAATGATAAAACTTATAGATGATGTAGAAAAATATGCTAAGAAAGATCACTGGATATTAAACTACTCTAATCCAGCTGCAATTGTTTCAGAAGCTTGCCGTAAATTAAGACCAAATGCAAGAATTATAAATATATGTGATATGCCAATAGCTATCATAGATATTATAGCTGAATCACTGAATATAAAAGATGTTCATAATATACGTTATGACTACTTTGGTTTAAATCACTTTGG
>NZ_NOJY02000038.1 GCF_002250835.2 Romboutsia weinsteinii | reverse complement strand
TGTATAGTATAGGGATTGATTCGGGTTCTGTAGCAACAAAAGGAGTGTTATATGATGGTCAAAAAATAGTAAAGAAAATAATTATACCAACAGGATGGAGCCCTAAGACAACATCTAGGCAAGTCTATGATTTATTAATAGAAGGCATTGATAAAAGTGAATTAAAAAAGGTAGTAGGCACAGGATATGGACGTATTGCAATGGATTTTGCAGATAAAAAAGTTACAGAAATAACATGTCATACAAAAGGTATTCATTTTATAAATCCTAATATAAGAACTATTCTTGATGTAGGTGGTCAAGATAGTAAGGTTATTAATTTAGATGATGATGGGAATATAGCAAACTTTATAATGAATGATAAGTGCGCAGCGGGAACAGGAAGATTTCTCGAAATTACATCAAACTTATTAGGTAGTGACATAGCTAATATTGATGATTTGGCTAGGGGAAATGAGCCAGAAAATATATCTAGTATGTGTACAGTTTTTGCTGAATCTGAGATTGTAAGTTTACTTGCAAGGAATGTATCGAAAGGGAAAATATCATCTGGCATACTAAAGTCTATTTCAAAGAAATCTACTGCTATGTTATCAAGAGGTAATATAGTAGATGAAATAGCTTTTACAGGTGGACTTGCAAAGAGCAGTATACTTGTAAGTATGATAGAAGAAGAACTAAATAAGAAAATATTTATTGCAGAGGATACTCAAATAATTGGGGCATTAGGAGCTGCTGTAATAGGATTTAGATAAATTTATACTATGGACCTATATCGTGGGTACCATAGTATTTTTATTTTAAATTCAGATATTTTAATAATAGTCCAATTCTATTTGTAGTATAGATAGATATAGAAAGTATTACAACTTTAGAAAGGATGATAGATTTGAATGTTATTAGCTTAAAACATGTAGAAAAGAGATTTAAGAATCACAGTGTCATAAAAGATATATCGTTACAAATAAATCAAGGAGAGATATTTGGACTATTAGGACCATCTGGATCAGGAAAGACTACCTTAATCAAAATGATAGTAGGTATAGAAAAGCCTAGCAAAGGTGAAATAAAAGTACTTGATAAAAAAATGCCAAGTTTCGATATCTTAGGAAAGATAGGATACATGGGACAACTAGACTCGCTATATGAAGATTTGACGGGAATGGAAAACTTAAAATACTTTGGCCAACTAAATAATATTAAGAGAAGAGATATTGAGGGGAGAATTAATCCTATAATAGAAAGATTAGGGTTAAAGGAAGATATAGATAAACTTGTATGTAAATACTCAGGAGGAATGAAAAAAAGATTAAGCCTGGCTTTGGCACTTATTCATAATCCTTCGCTACTTATATTAGATGAACCTACTGTAGGAATTGATCCTGTTTTAAGAAAAGAAATATGGAACTTATTTGAGGATTTAAAGAAAATAGGAACGACATTAATAATAACTACACACATTATGGAAGAAGCTGATAGATGTGAGAGAATATGCTTAATTAGAGAAGGTGAAATACTTTCTATAGGAAAGACTGAAGACTTAAAGAAAGAAGCAAAGGATGGGAAATTAGAAAATTTGTTTTTTTAAGTGAGGGAAAAGTATGAAATCTTTAATTATTGGAAAAAAAATAATAAAGCAAGTCTTAAGAGATAAAAGATCTCTTGCAATGATTATAGTGCTTCCAATGGTACTTATGACATTGTTTTATTTTGTGTTAAAGGATAATGATTATACTCCAACTATCTCATTGATTGATGGAAATAAAAATATAAAGACTGCATTAGATACTAATGAACTAGATATAAAAGAGTATTCTTTACAAGAATCAAAGAATAAATTAAAAGAAAATAATATTGATGGGTATATAGAAATAAAAGATAGTAAGTTAATATTGACTCTAGATGATTCAGAAATATATAGGTCAAAAAATGTAATAAGTAAGTTACAAGAATCTATTACGAATAAATACAATAATCTTACTGTGGATTTAGAAGTAGCATATTTATATAATAGTGATAATTTGAGTATGTTTGAAAGTATAGGTCCTATATTTATTGGATTTTTCGCATTTTTATTTGTATTTTTCTTATCAGGAATATCTTTTGTAAGAGAAAGAACCACTAAAACATTGGAAAAGATAATGGTTACTCAAACTAAAAGGTATGAAATAGTTTTAGGTTACATTATAGGATTTGGATTTTTTGCACTTATACAATCTATAGTAATAGTAACTTTCTCGGTTAAAATATTGAGTATGTATATGCAAGGGTCTTTCTATTTAGTCATCTTAACTACATTTTTAATTTCTATTTCTTCATTGACATTAGGTACTTTTTTATCATCTTTTGCAAAGAATGAATTTCAAATGATGCAGATGATACCAATAATTATAGTACCACAAATAATTTTTACAGGAGTATTTCCTCTAGATGGGCTTCCAAGTTGGATAATAAATATTAAAAATATTTTTCCTCTAACTTTTGGAGCAGATGCATTGAAAGAAATCATGATAAAAGGGAATGGATTTTGGGCAATATACTTGGACTTGATAGTATTAGTACTATTTATATTAGTATTTATGTTTCTAAACATGCTTGTATTAAAAAAAGAGAGGAGTATATAGTTTAGATTAAATGCTAGTCAAAATAAATCACAGGTTATATGGCCTGTGATTCATAAATATCAAATAACTCTGACTGAAATTATTGAATTCAGTGGTAAATAATAATTAAAACATTCATCAGAATGTGACTTTTTCTCACTATCGTAAATTGATGAGATTGTTATAGATAAAGGAGTAACTTCGACAATTTTACCATATAAAGTAATGCTAGTAAAATAAGTTTTAACCTCTACAAACTTATTTAACTGTTGTCTGAGAAATTCATAGAATTCATTTGAAGTTTGATATTTGCTATCTAGCATAAAATCAACTCCTTTTACTATAATATATGAAATTTTATTAGAAAAGTACTTAATAATAAGAAAAGTTACAATTAATCAACTTCTTAATATAAAAAAATTATGGTAAGATATAAAAATATCCTATTGGAATTTAAGCATTTCTTCTATTGGCAAATATTGAAATAGATATCAAAAACTGATATCATAAAATCATAGGTAATATGTTAAACACCTAGTTATTCTAATTTGTATAGTATAATCTAAACCATCGTTAATAATTTATATTCCATCTAAATATAAGTTAAACTATATAAGTTTTACATAAACTTATATATCAAAGGTATTAAGGCTTGTATTCCATCTACTAATAAATATAAGGCTTATAAATTGATTTACAATTACTGTATTAGATAAAAATTAATAATGGGCCTTGAATAAAACTATTAAGGCTCATTAGTTTTATTATGTTAGGAAAAGATAATCAGATCATTGATTGTCTTTTTTTATTGTAAATAAGCTGCAAGTAAAGATTGTTATTTGTAGTATAAGATATCGATTAATATGTATGACTATTTTGATAAAATGAGAATAAAAATGAAAAATGTGAATCATGGTTGAAAAAAATTCTAAAAAATACTAGTATCAAATGTCGAAAAAAAGGTGTATATTATATAATATGTTGAAAAATGTTTGCGAAAAAATGAAAAGAACACTAAAAAAACATCTACCTAAATATTGAAAAATACACGATTGTAGCGTTTTTTTGAAATGCTTGTTAAAAAAGTGTGTAAATCGTATTGAATAAAGAAAAAAAAGGCTATATAATAAACTCATAAAGTTGGTATACAAAAAAAACGCATTGTATACCAGGATACTATTGTAGAATTGATTGGAGGAATACTAGCTATGGAATTAAAAGTAGTTGCTAGTGCTGGTACATTAGAGTCAAGTGATATCCAAATCATAATAGAACCAAGTGAAAATGGAATAGCTATAGAACTTGAAAGTACAGTAAAAGCTCAATTTGGAGATCAGATTGAAAACGTTATTACAGAGACGCTTAAATCGCTAAATGTAGAAAGCGTTAAAGTATTTGTAAATGACAAAGGAGCTATAGATCCTGTAATAAAAAGTAGAGTACAAACTGCAGTATATCGTTCAGCTGAATGCAACGATTACAAGTGGATGTAAGGGGGAGCAATTATGAAATTAAGACGTTCGATGCTATTTGTTCCTGGAAATAACCCTGGAATAATAAGAGATGTTCATATATATAAGCCAGACTCAGTTATGTTTGACTTAGAAGATGCAATAGCAATAACAGAAAAAGATTCTGCTAGATTCTTAGTACATAACATGTTAAAGAACTTAGGAGATTATTACAAAGAATTAGGAATAGAAACTGTAGTTCGTATAAATGGACTTGCTACAGAGTTCTGGCAAGCTGATATAGAAGCTGTAGTAACTGGTGGAGTTGAGGTAATAAGAATACCAATGACTGAGTCAGTTGAAGATGTTATGGCTGTAGATGCTGAGATAGAAAGAGTAGAAAAAGCATGTGGTATAGAAGTTGGTACTACTAAGATTATGGTAGCGATAGAGACTGCATTAGGTGTTATGAATTGCTTTAGTATAGCAAAATCTCCTACTAAGAGACTTATAGGTATGGCTTTAAGTGGAGAAGACTTCGTAACAAGTATGAAGACTACAAGAACTCCAGAAGGAGACGAGTTATATGTTGCTAGAGGAATGATAGCTATGGCAGGTAGAGCTTGTGGACTTGAAGTGTTAGATACAGTTTATGCTGATGTAAACAACGATGAAGGATTCTTAAAAGAAGCTAACTTAATAAAGAGAATGGGATTCGGTGGTAAATCACTTATACATCCAAGACAAGTTGAACTTATACATGATGTTTACACTCCAAGTGAAAAAGAAATAGCAAAAGCTCAAAAGATAGTTGATGCTACTGCTGAAGCTTTAAAGCAAAACTTAGGGGTATTTACTGTAGACGGTAAAATGGTAGATAAGCCAATAATAGAAAGAGCTCAAAGAGTTCTAGAACTTGCTAAAGCTGCAGGTGTATTAGTTGGAGGTGAAAATTAATATGCAAACTAAAAGAATTACTAACGAATTATTAAAAAACATAAAAGGTTACGAAGATAGAGATGCTTACGTTGCTCCTTTTGCTAAGCAACCAGCTCACAAAATGGCTGACACTGATAGCGATAACTTAAAGGATCACGTAAGAAGAGATAAAATAGTTGCTTCATTAAAGGAAGCTATAGAAAAATGTGAAATAAAAGACGGTATGACAATATCTTTCCACCATCACTTCAGAGCTGGTGATAAGTTATTAATGATGGTTGTTGATACTTTAGCTGAAATGGGAATAAAGAACCTAAGAATAGCAGCTTCTTCGTTAACAAGTGCTCATAATGGTCTTGTTGCTCACATTGAAAACGGTGTAGTAAATAGATTAGAAACTAGTGGAGTTAGAGGAAAACTAGCAACAGCAGTTTCTGAAGGAATATTAGAGTATCCAGCAGTAATACGTTCACACGGTGGTAGAGCAAGAGCTATATCTTCAGGTGATGTTAAGATAGACGTAGCATTCTTAGCTGCATCTTCAGCAGACTGTATGGGTAATGCAAACGGTGTTGTAGGAAAATCTATATGTGGATCTTTAGGATATGCTAAAGTTGATGCTCAACATGCTGAAAAGGTTGTTGTTGTAACTGATACATTAGTTGCTTATCCAAACTTCCCACAAAGTATACCTCAAACACAAGTTGATTACGTAGTAGTAGTTGATGAAGTAGGAGATTCAAATGGAATAATGTCTGGTGCTACTAGATTTACAAACAACCCTAAAGAGCTTTTAATGGCTAAGAGAGTTTTAAACGTAATGACAGCTTCTGGATTATTCGTAGATGGATTCTCTATGCAAACAGGTACTGGTGGAGCTTCTCTAGCAGTTACAAGATTTGTTAAAGAAGAAATCAAAAAGAGAGATATAAAATTAAGTTATGCATTAGGTGGAATAACTGGACCAATGGTTGAGTTATTAGAAGAAGGATATGTATCTACATTATTCGATACTCAAAGTTTCGATTTAACTGCAGCTGAGTCTGTTGGAAGAAACGAGAGACACGTTGAAGTAAGTGCTGACTTCTACGCATCTATAGGAAATAAATCAGCAGCAGTTAACAAGTTAGACTTCGTTATACTAAGTGCTCTTGAAATAGATACAGATTTCAACGTTAACGTTATATCTGGTTCTGATGGAGTTATAAGAGCTGCTTCAGGTGGGCATAGTGATACAGCTGGTATGGCTAAAATATCAATACTTACTGCGCCACTTACAAGAGGTAGATTATCTACAATAATAGATAAGGTTACTACTGTTGTTACTCCGGGAAGTACAGTTGACGTAGTTGTTACAGATTATGGTGTAACTGTTAATCCAGGAAGACAAGACTTAATAGAAAAGTTCAAAGCTGCAGGTCTTCCATTAATAACTATGGAAGAATTAAGAGCGATGGCTGTTAGACTTGTTGGTCAACCAAAAGAGATAGAATTTAGTGATGATGTTGTTGCTGTAGTTGAATACAGAGACGGAAGCGTAATAGACACTATAAGAAAAGTTAAGTAGTACTTAATAAGTAAAATGTAAAGCATGAAGTAGATGGCATGGCTTTATAGATACTATCAGATTATTAAATATAATGGTTAAGTTGCAAGAGTAGATGGCTGGCAACTTAACCAATTGGATAATATTAACGATGGTTTAATTAGTTTGTTAACGTTAATATATAACTAGATATTAACGTAGCATATAGATATTATGATTATATTATATTCAATGGAGGAAATTAAAAAATGGCAACTTTAAGTTCTGCTCAAGCTACAAAAAAAGAGACATTTAAGATCTTTGGTATGGCTTGGTACATATTCGCTGCAGTAGCAGGGATAGCAATCATAGCAATGATGGGAGACTACCTACCAAATAACACAGTAGGTGCATTCGCAATACTTTATACATTAGGTATAACTTTAGGATGGATAGGTGATAGAATACCTGTATGGAATACTTACATCGGTGGTGGTTCTATACTTGCATTCTTAGGATCTGCATATTTAGTTTATATAGGTGTAATACCAGAAGCTACAATTGAAACTGTAAAAATATTTATGGATACAACTGACTTCTTAGATTTATTTATAGCTGTTTTAATAACTGGTTCTATATTATCAGTTAACAGAAAATTATTATTAAAAGCTTTCGCAGGATACTTACCAGCAATACTTGCAGGGGTAGTTGGTGCGATAGTATTAGGAATCGCTGGTGGTATGTTATTTGGAGTTTCTCCAGCTGATATAGCAACTAGATACGTATTACCTATAATGGGTGGTGGTACTGGAGCAGGTGCTATACCAATGGCTGATATCTATGCAAACGCTACTGGAAATGATCCAGCACAATGGTTATCATTCGGATTATCTATATTAACTATAGCTAACATAATAGCTATAATATCTGCTGGTGTATTAAATAAGATAGGTGAATTAAAGTTCGGTAAAGTATTAAACGGTAACGGAGAATTAATAAGAAATGCTGACGATTTATCTAAATTAGAAGATACTAAAGAAATAAAAGTTACTCAAAGAGAAATAGCTGGTGGATTAATATTAGCTTGTTCATTCTACGTATTAGGTAACATATTATCTAAAGTTGTAGTAATACCAGAATTCACATTATTTGGTTCTGTTTTAAAGATAGATATACACAGATTCGCTTGGATGGTTGTATTAGTTGCTATAGCTAACGTTGCAGGTGTAATACCAGCTGAATTAAGAGTTGGTGCTAACAAGTTACAAGGATTCTTCACTAAGCAATTCTTATTAGTTATAATGGTTGGTGTTGGTATAGCTCTTACTGATTTAGGTGAGTTAATAGCTGCATTCACATTAGGTAACGTTGTAATAGCTGCTTTCATAGTATTCGGAGCTATAATAGGTTCAGGAGCTATGGGATGGTTAGTAGGATTCTATCCAATAGAAACTGCTATAACTGCAGGTTTATGTATGGCAAACAGAGGTGGTTCAGGAGACTTAGCAGTTCTTGGAGCAGCTAAGAGAATGGAATTAATCTCATTTGCACAAATATCTTCTCGTTTAGGTGGAGGATTAATGCTTATAATAGCATCTGTAGTATTTGGTATATTTGCTTAATAATTAAATTTAAAAGATTATTGGGACATTAATAATAAAGGAAAAAGGTATTGTAAATTACAATACCTTTTTCTCGTAATTAATAAAAAATATTATATAATAAAACTAATATAAACTAAGAGGTGAAATATTATGAGTAAAGAAGAAAAGAGAAAAAGTAACAAAGATATTTTAAAAGAAGCTAGAGAAGAAGGTATGTTTAAAGAAGCCAGAGAGTTTACTAGAAAGAAAAAATATGTAGCTGCTAGTAAAAAAGATAATATAATGATTTATGTAATTATGGTGATTGGATTTTTAGCATTTATATTTATAAATAGAATCTTTGGAGTTTAGATTATAAGGAAGGTGTAGAGCATGTATTATAATGTAGAGAGTATTAACCTAAAATCAAAGTATGAGGTTAGTGAAGTAAGTAGATTTTTAGAAAAATTTGATTTAAAGTATGAAGATGTTGACTATACTGTAGTAATAAGAGAAAATGATGATGTAATAGCTACATGCTCAAAAAAAGAAAATATATTAAAATGTTTTGCAATAAATGAAAATTATCAAGGCTTAGGCTTATCTAACAATTTGATTTCTAAAGTAACTGAAAAACTATTCTTAGAAGGTAGATATCATAGTTTTATATTTACAAAACCTGAGAATCAGTTTTTATTTGAAGGTCTAGCTTATAAAAATATATTCACTACAGAAAAAGTAAGCTTGCTAGAAAGTGGAAATAAAAATATAAATAGTAGTTTAGATAAGTTAAAAAAGGATTATAAAATAGATAGTAACAAAGAATATGCAGCAATAGTAATGAACTGCAATCCATTTACTTTAGGGCATAGATATATAATAGAAAGCGCAGCCAAAGAAAATGAAAATGTTATAATATTTGTAGTTGAAGAAGATAAGTCAGTATTCCCGTTTAAATCAAGATTTAAATTAATACAAGAAGGAACTAAAGATTTAGAAAATGTCGTAGTAGTTCCAGCTGGGGAATATGTAATATCATCAGCAACTTTCCCAAATTATTTCTTAAAGAAAAATGATAATGCGTTAAAAGAATATACAAGAGTAGATTGTAATATATTTGGAAAGTATTTTGTTCCTAAGTTTAATATAGTAAAAAGATATGTCGGAACTGAGCCTCATTGTGAAGTGACAAATACTTATAATGAAACGATTAAAGAAGTACTACCTAAATACAATGTAGAAGTAAAGTTAATAGAAAGAAAAGAAGTTGAAGAAGATGCAATAAGTGCATCAAGAGTAAGAAGACTATTAAAAGAAGGTAATTTTGAAAAAATAAAAAGTTTAGTACCTAAGACTACGCTAGATTTTTTACTTAGTGAGGAAGGTGAAGAGGTAATAAGTAAGCTGTAGCTTATAAATTTACCAAAGCAAATATGGATACAAGTTTAATAGAAGAATTTTTATTTGATAGAGAAAAAAGAGTTTGGCACCAAGAAGATTTACTTAAAAAAAATAAAGATAAAACATTAGTAACAGTTAGAATTAACTATCCCGGAATTGAAAAATCAAATTATATTACTGATGATATAGTTAATATAATATACAATGAAATGTTAACTTATTATAGCAAGTATATAGTTTATTATGATAAATATAAAAATAAGGAAGGCTTAATATGCCATTTCTTATTTAATGTTGACTTTGTTACAATTAAAAAGTTAATGATAGATATAGAGGAAAAACATATATTAGGAAGATGCGTAGATATTGATGTATACACTATGAAGGATGATAAAGTGATTGGTATATCAAGATCACACTTGTATAAAAAAACAAGAAAGTGCTTTATTTGTAACCTAGATGCTAAGATTTGTTCTAGAGCCCAGACTCATAGCGTAGAAGATATAAAAAAATATTTTGAAGATATATACTCAGAATATACGGATCAGGAAAAAAAAAGAACAATTTTAAGTTATAAGATATCACAGATGGCCTTAAAGGCGATGATAAGTGAAGTTTCAACATATCCTTCTTTTGGACTAGTATCACCTATAAGCCAAGGGTCACACAAAGACATGAATTACTATACATTTTTAGATAGCTCTATAGCTATAACTCCATATTTAAAAAAAATGGCTGAAGTTGCATATACTTATCAAGATCCTAAATATATATTTGATGCAATAAGAGAAGTTGGAAAGACATGTGAGGAAGAAATGTTTATAGCTACAGAAAATATTAATACACACAAAGGTATGATATTTTTAATGGGAATAACTATTTCAGCAATAGCAAAAGCTTCGTATCATAATTATAACTTTAATAAAGCAAATGATATAATGAAAGAAATGGTAGAAAACATACTAGATGACTTCAAGCATCTAGATAAAAAAGAAAAGCTGACTCATGGAGAAAAATTGTATATAGAACATAGATTCACTGGAATAAGAGGTCAGGTAAAAGATGGTCTGAGTATTTTATTTTATAATATTGTGGATAAATACAAAGATTGCAATCTAGATAAAAATAGTTTATATACACAAATATTAATTGAGCTTATGGCAATCGTTGAAGATAGTACGATAGTTTATAGGCATGACATTGATACATTAAATAAAGTAAGAGAAGATGCTAAAGAGTTACTTAGTATTGGTGGTGTATTTACTGAAGATGGTAAAAATAAAGCTTTAAGCTTAGAAAAAGAATACATAAAGAAAAATATAAGTCCAGGTGGATGTGCAGATTTACTTGCAATAAGTATTCTTTTAATAGATATAAAAAAGAGCAATATCTTAAACTAGATATTGCTCTTTTTTATTAAAATATTATTCGATAATCGAAATTTAATCAATTTCCTTTATTACAACTTCTAGAGAGTCTTCCAAATGAGTCTTTATAATTCTTTCAGCCAATTCCTTATCTTTAGAAATTATAGCGTTTAAGATAAGTCTATGTTCTGATAAAGCCTTTTCTCGTCTGTTATCATCTTCTATTGATATATTTCTAAATCTTTGAAGATAATTATTTAAGTTAGAAATCATTGCGGGAAGCCTTTTCATTTTGCTGGATTTATATATAATAGAATTAAACTCACCAAATAATTGAATAACTTCTTCAAGATTACCTTCATTATTAACTTTTTCTGTATAGTCAAGTAAATTAGATATCTTATCTATTTCTTCTTGGGTAATGCATTCCATAGCGGTATTTACAACTAATACCTCTAGAGATAGCCTAATTTTATATATTTCAATGACATCTTCTTTGCATATTCTTTTAACAACAACACCTACTCTAGGTATATATTCCACTAGATCTTCAGATTCTAATTGTTTAAGAGCCTCTCTAACAGGGGTTCTACTTATATTTAATCTTTGTGAATATTCTTTTTCAACAAATCGTTCTCCTACTGGAACTTTACCCTCGATTAATGTCCTTCTTAAGCTTTCACATACAACATCCCTAAGAGGTCTATTCTGAGATAAATCAGTATTATTCACAAATTCATCCATCCAAGTTTGCATTTTTACCGCCCTTCTGTTTCATATATTCTATATTAAATTTTACACTAAAAAAGCGCAAATACCAAGGTATTTCGACAAAATAATTTTAAATTTAACAAGGTTTTTTATAAACTAATTTGTAATAATTTTCTTGGGAAAATATTTATAAAATCAAATTGTTGAATTTGTGAAATTTCAAGGATTGTATACAATGAATAAATGATTGTATACAAAAAAACATAAAAAATACAAAAAAAACACTAAAAAAACTTGGTATACAATAAATAAGGCTATATAATAAAATTGTAGAATAAATTAAATATAAATAACATAAATGAATTGTTTTTTTAAGCGAAATGAAAATGTTATTTTAAATAAAATCTGTATAGGAGTGTGATAGTTAAATGAGTCAGTTAAAAATAACTGAAACAGCATTAAGAGATGGACATCAATCATTAATGGCGACTAGGTTAAAAACAGAAGAAATGATACCAATCCTAGAAACTATGGATAAAGTAGGATACCATGCTATGGAAGTATGGGGAGGGGCAACTTTTGATGCTTGTATACGTTTCTTAAATGAAGATCCATGGGAGAGACTAAGACTATTTAGAAAGCATGTGAAAAATACAAAATTACAAATGCTTTTAAGAGGTCAAAACCTATTAGGTTATAGAAACTATGCAGATGATACTGTTGAAAAGTTTATAGAGTTATCTATAAAGAACGGAATCGACATAATAAGAGTATTTGATGCATTAAATGATGTTAGAAATTTAGAAGCATCAATGAAAGCAATAAAGAAATACAATGGACATTGTCAATGTGCTATATCTTATACTACAAGTCCAGTACATACTACTGAGTACTATGTAGAATTAGTTAAGACAATGGAAAATATGGGAGCAGATTCTATTTGTATAAAGGATATGGCAGGAGTTTTAACTCCATACAATGCTTACGACTTAGTTAAGCGTGTTAAAGAAGCTACTTCTTTACCAATAGAGTTACACTCTCACTGTACTGGTGGTATAGCTGAGATGTTATACATGAAGGCTGTTGAAGCTGGTGTTGATATAATAGATACTGCAATATCTCCATTTAGTGGTGGAACAAGCCAGCCTCCAACTGAATCAATGGCGATTTCTTTATCTGAAATGGATAGAAATCCAGGTTTAAATATGGAAGCTCTTTTAGAAGTGGCTGAATACTTCAAACCAATAAGAGATAAATACATGGCAGAAGGTGTACTTGATGCAAAGGTATTATTAACTGATCCTCAAACATTAAAATACCAAGTTCCAGGGGGAATGCTATCAAACTTATTATCTCAATTAAAGCAACAAAATGCTGAAGAGAAATATGAAGAAGTATTAAATGAAGTTCCTAGAGTTAGAAAAGACTTAGGATACCCACCATTAGTTACTCCTTTAAGCCAAATGGTAGGAACACAATCATTATTCAATGTATTAACAGGTGAAAGATATAAGTTAGTACCAAAAGAAATAAAAGATTATGTAAAAGGACTATATGGTCAAGCTCCAGCAGCTTTAGATGAAGAAATAAAGAAAAAAATCATCGGAGACGAAGAAATAATAACTGTAAGACCTGCAGACTTAATAGCTCCAGAATTTGAAGCTATGAAGAAGGAAGCAGGAGAGTTAGCGAAATGTGATGAAGACGTATTAGCATATGCTTTATTCCCACAGGTAGCTCCTAAGTTCTTAGAATCTAAGTACAATGAAAAAGTAGAAGAAGAAACTACTAATGATGGAATACAATATATAACAGTAACTATGTAGAGAATAGGTGATTAATATGAATACAACATTTATGGAAGCAATATCTATCACAATATCAAGTATGACAATAGTAATACTAACATTAGCAGTAATATCTTTAGTGTTAAGTTCATTTAAATTTATATTTAAAGAAAAACCTAAGGCAGAAGCTAAACCAGTCTCAAATACAGTTGTGGTTGATGATAATGATGAAGAAGAAAGATTAGTAGCTTGCTTAGCTGCTTCAGCAATGGCTGGAGATGGAAAATTAAATCCAAATCTTTATATAAAAAGAGTAACAAGAATAAAGTAATTAAAAATTTAGTGATTATATAAATGAAATTATAAAATATTATTTTCTATCTAGCTTGTTATTTACAAGTTAGATAGATTGAAATTTTAAAAAATAAAAATTATAAATTTTATATTAAAGGGAGATCAAAATGAGCGCAAAAACATACCACATAACATTAAATGGAAAAGTATATGAAGTTGAAATAGAAGAAGTACAAGCAGGTCAAGCACCTAAGCAAACAGCAGCACCAGCAGTAACTCAAGCACCTAAGGCAGCACCAGCAGGTGGAGCAGGAGAAGAAGTAACAGCTCCAATGCCAGGAAGTATGTTTAACATATTAGTTAAAGAAGGACAAGCAGTTAAAAAAGGTGATGTAGTAGCAGTTCTTGAAGCTATGAAAATGGAAAATGAAATAGTTGCTCCAGTTGATGGACAAATAGTTTCTATAAACGTTGACAAAGGTCAAAATGTAAATCTTGGTGATGTAATATTAAAAATAGCTTAGTAATACAAGTTAAAGGAGGAAATCAACATGGGACAAATGTTAATTGATTTCATTGCAGAATCAGGTTTTGCAATGATGACATATAAGCAACTAATAGTTATAGCTTTAGCTTGTGTATTTTTATACTTAGCTATCAAAAAAGGTTATGAACCTTATTTATTAATACCAATAGCGTCAGGTATGTTACTTGCAAACTTACCAGGTGTTACTTTAATGGATCCAGCAACAGATGGAGCAAATGGGGGATTATTCTACTATCTATATCAAGGTGTTAAACTTGGTATTTACCCACCATTAATATTCTTATGTATAGGTGCGGGAACAGATTTCGGACCAATGATAGCAAACCCTAAGACAATGTTATTAGGTGGAGCTGCTCAATTTGGAGTATTCGCTGCATTCTTAGGAGCAATAGCTCTAGGATTCACAGGACCAGAAGCAGCATCTATAGGAATAATAGGTGGAGCAGATGGACCAACAGCAATACAATTAACTGGACAATTAGCACCACACTTATTAGGAACAATAGCATTAGCAGCTTATTCTTATATGGCACTAGTACCAGTTATACAACCGCCAATCATAAGAGCTTTAACTACTAAAGAAGAAAGAGCTATAAAGATGGAACAAACTAGAGCTGTTTCTAAGACAGAGAAGATAGTATTCCCAATAGTAGTTATGATAATTGTTATAGGTTTATTACCAACATCTGCACCACTTGTAGGTATGCTTATGTTCGGTAACTTAATAAAAGAATCAGGGTTAGTTCCAAAGTTAGTTGAAACTGCTCAAAATTCATTAATGTATATAATTACAATATTATTAGGATTATCAGTTGGAGCAACTACAAATGCTGAAACATTATTAAGTGCTCAAACTTTAGGAATTATAGCTATGGGACTTATAGCATTCTCTATAGGTACAGCAGCAGGAGTTTTAGGTGGAAAGTTAATGTGCAAATTAACTAAAGGAAAAGTAAATCCAATGATAGGTGCAGCAGGGGTTTCTGCAGTACCAATGGCATCAAGAGTTGTTCAAAAAGTTGGACAAGAAGAAAATCCTTCTAACTTCTTATTAATGCATGCAATGGCACCAAATGTTGCAGGGGTTATAGGATCAGCAGTAGCTGCGGGGATATTACTTAAGTTCTTCGCGTAATAATTAAGCCTACTTTATTAAATTTTAATATAGATATAAGATGCACTTGTGGGTATAATATTACTAACAAGTGCATCTTTTTATAAGAAAATAAATATGATATAATATAATTTAATAAAAAAATAATATAAATAATAATTTAATATAGATTTTATTATTTATTAATAATATTTATATAGATAGAAATTGAGAGGTTTATAAATGAACGTTATTTTTAAAGAAATTGAAAACACAGATTTAAGACCTATAAGAGAGATAGTATTACAGGAACTTAGAAGTGCCATATTCCAAAACCAATTAAAGCCCGGAGATAGATTAGTAGAAAATATTATTGCTTCTAGCATGGGTGTCAGTAGAACGCCAGTAAGAGAAGCATTAAGACAGCTTGAAATAGAAGGACTAGCAGTAAATGTACCTAGAAAAGGTACCCTAGTAAAGGGGATATCGTTAGAAGATGCTATGGAAATCTATGACTTAAGAGAAGTGTTAGAAGGATTAGCTGTAAGGCTTGCTTGTTTAAATATATCAAGAGTAGAGATAAGACGATTAAAAGAAATTATAGATATTATGGAAATTAATATGAAAAAAGATAACTATAATGAATACATAAAAGCTCATAATGAGTATAATGAAATAATATTAAAAGCCAGTAAAAATAAGAGATTACTTGGGCAAATGGACAATATATATGAGTACTTAAAAAGCTTAAGAAAAGTGAGTTTGCATAATTTAGACAAAAGACAAGGTGTTTTAGAAGAACATATACAAATTGTTAATGCAATAGAAGAAGGTAATGAGATATTAGCGGAAGAAGCTGCAAGAATACATGTTGTTAATGCTAAAAAAAGATTTATGGAAAGTAGAAATAATAACCAAGGGTAGATTTATATCTATCCTTTTTTGTATTAAAATATCTAGATAAGTAAAAATATATATGTAAAGAGAGGAGATGATATATTGAAAAGAGAATTTTTTAGGCAAAGCGGTATTGATGTATCAAAAGGTATATTAGGAAAGTATCTAATAAGAAGATATAAAGATATAGAAATAGTAACCAAAATAGTTGAGACAGAAGCATATATGGGAGTAGATGATAAAGGTGCACATGTATATGGAGATAAAAAAACGGAAAGAACAAAGCCACTTTACTTAGATGGAGGACATATATATGTATACTTGATATATGGTATGTATCATTGTCTAAATATATCAGCAAATATTGTAAATACTCCCGAATGTGTATTAATAAGAGCAGTAGAACCAATAAACAATCTAAATTTAATATCTAATAATAGATATAACAAATACTATGAAGATTTAAGTTCTTATCAGAAGAAAAATATAACAAATGGACCAGGAAAGCTTTGTATGGCATTAAATATCGATAAAAGCCTAAATTGTGAAGATATACTAGATAGTGAATTATATATTAGTGATTATTATATTGAAAATAATAAAAAAATATACTGTGATGAGAGTATTGTCATAGAATCCAGTAAGCGTATAAATATCGATTATGCCGAGGAGGCTAAGGATTATCTATGGAGATTTTTTATAAAAAATAACAAGTATGTATCTCTAAATAAGTCAAAATAAAAACGTATGATTATTCATACGTTTTTATAATTTGATAGCCATCTCTTTTGAGATATCTATTAAGCACTTTTCTGCTATTGTCAAATAGGAATTTTTTAAATATGATACCGCAACATCCCATTTAACAGGAATATTCTCTATTTCAAACAGCTCATAATCATTGACAGCTTTAGTCGTATGGGTTACCATATCTGAGACAAAACAAACACCCAGACCAGATGTAGCAAGCCTAAATGCTGTAGCAGTATTTGAAGTTTCTAGAATCACTTTTGGTTTTAACTTATGTGTATCAAATAGCTTATCGGTAAAATCTCTCATCCTATGACCTCGTTTAGTAAATATAAAATCAATGTTTAATAACTTATCAATATCAATACTATTTATAGTGTTAGGTATAAGAAACTCAGAGCTTAAATATCCTTTTTTTGCGGCAAGCATTATTTTTTCTTCATATAAAATTTCACAAGCTATTCTTTTATCTTTACTTGGTAAAGAAGTGAAAACTAAATCAACCTTACCATTTAATAAACAATCCTCTAAAAAATTAGAATTTCCCTCTACAATCTCAATATTAATTCCAGGATATTTATCAATAAATTTAGGTAATATAAACGGTAGCATAAGTGGTCCTCTTATTGAAGGTATACCAATAGTTATTTTACCTTTTTTCATATTTGAAATATCGCTAAACTCTTTTGACATATTACCTGCAAGTTGTAATATTTCTTTGGCAGTTTTAATATATTTTTCTCCTGCGTAAGTAAGAGAAATGGGGTTAGTAGTTCTATTAAAAATTTGAACTCCCAATTCTTGTTCAACACTTGAGACTATATAACTTAATGATGGTTGTGATATATATAATTCAGAAGCAGCTTTTGAAATACTTTGCAGTTCGGCTACAGCAACAATATATTTTATTTTCTTAAAATTCATTCAAATCACCTCTGACTATGTTTCATAATACTTTACTTATAATTTTATCAAATATAAATATTTTATCAAATATAAATATTTATCAAAATAAATAATTATATGAAAAAGCAATGATGTAGCATATAGAAATTTTTATATATGACTCATAAAAAATAGGTATTTTACAATTAAATTAATATATCATAAACTTTAAACATAAGAGAAAATAAAAAATGGTCGTAGATAAATAGATTTTTTAAAATTTTTAGATAAGTAAACTAACAATTAGATGGAGGGTTAAGACATGGAATATAAAATAGCATTAATAAAAGGGGATGGTATCGGACCTGAAATTACAAAGGAAGCTGTTAAAGTATTAAATACTATAGGAGATATATATGGTCATAAATTTGAATTTAATGAAGTGATAGGGGCTGGAGAAGCTGTAGATAAGTGTGGAGATCCTTTGCCAGAAGAGTCTTTACAAGCATGCTTAGAAAGTGACAGTGTAATGATAGGTAATCTTGGAGGTAAGAAATGGGATAAAAATCCTCTTGAGAAAAAGCCAGTGAAGGCTATCTTTAAGATAAGAGAAGCATTAAATGTAAGTACAAATATAAGACCTATAACTTTAAGAAAAGGACTTGAAGAGTTATCACCTCTAAAGTCAAGAATAATAGAAAAAGGAATGGATGTTATAGTAGTAAGAGACATTGCTGGAGGCATGCTATGTGCTCAAAAAGAATCAGGAGTAGGTATGTTTGGTAGAGAAGCTAGTGATTTGGAGTATTATAATGAAGAGATAATAAGAAAATCAGCTCTAAGGGCCTTAAACCTAGCTAAAGAAAGAAGACAGATAGTATCAAGTATTGATAAGTCAAACGTGCTTGCAAGCTCAATGTTATGGAAAGAAATAGTAAACGAAACATCAAAGCACTATCCAGACATCAAAATAAAACATCATCTAGTAGACAATGCAGCTATGGAAGTTATTTTAGAACCTTATAAGTTTGATGTAATCGTAACATCAAATATGTTTGGAGATATACTAGCTGATGAATTAAGTCAAATAACAGGTACCGCATCTATGCTACCGTCAGCTGAAGTAGATTGTAACGGTAAAGGTTTATATACGCCGAATCAATTGCATCATCCAGATGAAAGTATTATAGGCTTAGACAGAGCAAATCCTATCGGAATGATAACATCAGCTGCTCTTATGTTAAGATACTCGTTTGGATTAGTAGAAGAAGCAGAAGCTATAGAAAACGCAGTTGATAGTGTAATAGAATGTGGATATGCAACCGAAGATATATACACCGAAGGTAAAATACTAGTTGGTACAGAGGCAATGGGAAATTTAATTGCAAAATATCTGAATAAATTGAGTAACGATAGCTATAAACTGTATAATAAGAAAGTTATTTAGTGGAAAATTTAAATTATATCAATAAAATTATGCTGGTGGTTTTATATCTTCAGCATTTTTATAATTCCAACAACTAAGCTTAGGTAGCAAGATGTATTTTAATAAAAAATATGTTTTGCTACCAGTATAAGTGAGATAGAGTATACGAAAATACATAGCAAGTATAGTAATAATATAATATAATATAATATAGTAAAAAGTATATTATTGGTGGGAGATAAAATGGATAATAAAGAGAAAATAATAGAAATAGAAAATTTATGTATGAGCTATGGTCCAAAGGATGTTTTAAAAGGTATTAATTTAGACATATATAGAGGGAGTATAATAGGTTATATAGGTCCTAATGGAGCTGGAAAGAGTACAACTATAAAAATACTTCTAGGCCTTGTAAATGGTTATAGTGGTTCAGTTAAAGTATTTGGGAAAGACATATCTGATTTGGATGAAGATTATAAGTCAAAAATAGGATATGTTCCAGAAATAGCAAAAGTATATGAAACTTTAACTGCAAGAGAATACTTAACATTTGTAGGTCAATTATATGATATAGATTATGATATCTGTGATAATAAGGCACGAAAGCTTATGAAAGTATTAGGTATAGAAGAGGCTTATGAATCTAGACTATCTTCTTTTTCAAAGGGGATGAAACAAAAAGTGGTAATAATCTCTGCGCTATTGCATAATCCTGAAATACTATTCTTAGATGAGCCATTAAGTGGATTAGATGCAAATAGTGTACTTCTAATAAAAGAAATAATACAAAATCTTAAAAACCAAGGAAAAACAATTTTCTACTCATCGCACATAATGGAAGTGGTTGAAAAAATTAGTGACAGGATAATAGTATTAAATGATGGAAATATAGCTGCTGATGGTAATTTTGAAGAAATAAAAAATTCAAGTTTTGATGGGTCTTTAGAAGAAATATTTAATGAAATCACAGGATTTGATGAACATTCAAATCTAGCTAGTGAATTTGTAAATATTTTAAATGAGGTATAGGCTATGAGAGATTTTTTAATTTTAAAACTAGTAGACGTTTTTAAGGGAGTATATAAAGCTTGTGGAGTAGACTATAAGAAAATGAGATTGATACTTCAATCTAAGCTTCTTATGGATTCTAGAAGAACGAATAATACAAATACAAATAGTGAAGAGTCGAAAGAAAAGAATTATTTCTATGGATCACTAATCGTATATGCTATAATAGGGATTTTTTCAGCAGTTATTATAATGATGAATATAGATCCCATGATAAAGATGAGTATGTATTTTGGATTTTTTATGATAATGATATTAACAGTATTTATATCTGATTTTTCGTCTGTAATACTAGATGTAAATGATAAGGATATATTATCGACTAAGGGAGTAGATCCAAAAACATTAAATGCAGCAAAGTTCACTCATATTTTTATATACATAAGTATGTTAAGTTTAGCGATATCTGGTGCGTCACTATTGGCATCTCTTAGATTTGGAATAGGTTTTTTTGCACTATTTTTAGTAAATATATTTTTAGTTGATATCTTAATGATAATAGTTACAGCTATAATGTACTTTATAATACTTAAACTATTTAGTGGAGAAAAGCTAAAAGATATCTTAAATACATTCCAAATAATATTTTTATTAATATTTACTGTTGGGTATCAAGTTGTAGTTCAAGCCTTTCAATTAATAGATTTACAACTAGTATACACACCAAGTGTATTTAATATTTTCCTACCACCTATGTGGTTTGCAGCAAACTTTAGCTTATTACAGTATGGAGAACTAAATAAAATAATAATAACATTAAAAGTTTTATCTATAGTAATTCCTGTAGTTTGTTTAGTATTATACATAAAATCAATACCTAGATTTGAGAAGAATCTACAGAAATTAAATGATAATACTTATACTAAAGTTAAGAAGAAAGATACTTTATCATTTAAATGTAGTAAAATAATATGCAAGAATAAAGAAGAAAGAGTATTCTTTAACTTCGTAAATAATGTTTTATCTAAGGATAGGGAGTTTAAAACTAAAATATATCCATCATTAGCTATGGCTGCATTTATGCCTATATTAATGATAGTAGTATCTTATGATAAAAGTGGCATAAGGAATTATATTAATAGTATTGATAATTCCTTTATGATGCTAGTACCGTATCTTGGAGTTATAATAAGTCAAAATATGATTACTATGATAAAGTACTCAAATGAGTTTGAAGCATCATGGATATATGAAATACTTCCAATAAAGGAAAAGAAAAATATATACTCCGGTATGCTCAAAGCTACTATGTATAGATTAGTACTTCCAATATTTTTAATCGTAGGGATTATGTTTACATTAATATTCAATATTAAAATGATAGTTCATCTAGTTGTAATGTTCTTAGTAGCAATACTATGTTCCATGTTTACATTTAAGATAAATGAAAAGAATTTACCATTTTCTGTTGAGTATATAATTGCTGGTACATCCTCAAATATTATTGTAGTATTAAAATCAATGTTTGTTGTAGGAATGCTTGGAATAATACATTTCTTTGTGATGAAAAGCTTGCTACTTACACTTATTTATTTAATAGCTCTATCAATAATTATATATGTATTTTGGAATAAAACTTTCACAGTATGATAAAAGTATTCTGTTGAGGTATAATATATGAAAAAAGCTCCTAAAGTATATAAATCTATACTTTAGGAGCTTTTTTATTTTCGTAATTAAATCTCTTAGTTACTATTTTGTGTCGTATTATCATTAGGGTTTTCTAAATTCTCACTATTATTTGTAGTTTCTTTGTTATTTTCAGTTGAATTATCATCCTTGCTAGGAGCAGATTCTTCATTATCTGAGTTATTTTCAAAATGAGTATTTTCCTCAGCATCTGATGGTATTATCTCATTGTTAGTTTCTTGATTGCTATCTTCTTGGTTACCACTATTTTCGGTATTGTTGTTATCATTATTAAACAATCCAGTGAACCAATTCCATATCTTAGCAAAGAAGCCTTCTACCTCATCACTACTTGGTAACTTTATTGCTTCTTTATCTGTTGCATCAATATTAGCACCATCTCCAAGTAAACTATCATTAGTATTTTCTAAGATACCTAAGTCTTTATCATTACTTGAAACTAATCCTTTAAACCAATCACCAATGCTAGTAAACCAACCTTTTATAGTATCAAGTATCCCAGAGTCCTTTATACTTTCACCCATATCAGATAAGTTTTGATCAACATTATCAGAAACATTTTCTAATGTTTCTTTTATTTTATTGTAGTCGTAATCTTGTTTAGAGATCTTTAGCATTAAATCTTCAATTTGTTTTTGTTGCTCAGCAGTTAAAGTTATATTGTAATTATTAGTAATATTATTAATTGTATCAGCTATTTGTACAACATCGCTAGTACCATTTTTTATTACTTGTGTTTTTATATCATTTATTACACCAGTAGCTTTATCTTGACCGATATCTTGACCTAAATCTCCTGTTGTTACTAATTCCTCAGAAGCTAGTTCTTTTTTCTCTTCATCAAGTTTTTCTCCAGTTGCATCTTCAAAAGCCTTCATAACACCAGTTAAACCACCTGTACCAGACACTGGGAATAAGCTTGCAACAACTACATTTGCATCTTCTAATCCTGCTGTAGAAAGTGTCGTAGCTATCATTGAACTTGTTACCCAAGTAAGGTTGGCAGTTTTAACATTTATACCTTTTCCTCTAGTAGTAGGCTCAACATAAGAACAAGAGAAAGTCTTTGTTCCAATTTGAGCTTCAGTTGCAACTCCTTGTAGATATTTTCTTTCTTCTTGATTATTAACTTCTAGTATTACAGCTTCATCGCCTTTTACACCAAAGTAATCAAGCATTTTTTGCTTTTGTTCAGATGTTAAGTTTGCCCCCAAAGTAACAACTTTTGAACTATCAGCAAAAGCAAAATTGATGCTACCTAAAACTAAAGTAGCACATATAATAAGTGAACTAATTTTCTTTTTAAATTTCATATTCAATCTCCTTTACATTTTACCTAATTGTAGTATATTTAATATATCTACTCAATATACTATAAACTATTTTTAGACTTAATGCGATTACAAGATTGTAACATACCATGAAAAATTAGGAAAATAAAGCAAAATATGTGAATATTTAAAGTATAATTGGAAATATTTTATAGGAAGAGATTGAAAAAAATAAGTAATGTATTATACTATAGATAAGGAAAAGATTGGACAACCTATAGTTAGAAAGCGAAAGGAGAATTACAATGTCAAAAGAATTAGTAAAAGAAAGAGTAATAAAGTATTTAATGGAGGATTTATTAGTACCTCAAGATATGATAGATACAGATGTAGCTTTATCAGAATTTGAAGAAGGTGCAGAAGGTGTTTTAGATATAATGGTAAATGTTAAAGATGAACAAGATTATTTTGCACCAGTAATGATAGTACAATGTATGGATGAAGATATAGCTTTAGAAGGTGAAACTTTACAAAAACAAATAGATTTCTTAGAAGACGTAGATAACATTACTATGGCAGGTAGATTAGTTTTAACTAATGGAGATGCTATGATGTATGCTGACTGGACAGGTGAAGAATACGATACAGAAGCTAAACTTCCAACTTATGAAACAATGGTAAAAGAATTTTTTGAAATGGAAGAACAAGTAAAGGCGGCAGAAGCTGAACATCATCATGAACATTCAAAAGGTTGCGGATGTGGAGGACACCACGGAGAAGATCACGAATGTGGATGTGGTAACTCAGAAGGTGGATGTTGTGGAGGACACAATCATAAGTAGTATTTACATATGATAACTTGACTATAATTTTTAATGATGTTATCATTAGATAGTTAAAAATTTCTCTATAAAACCGTAAGTGTTGGGGCAAAAACGCTAAGGATTTATTAATATAGGGATTTATAACGTCGTTCGAGAATAAAAGACTGCGCATTTTGTGTGGTCTTTTATTCTATCCAAAATAAAATATTAAGTTAACATATTTAATTATACATAATTAAGATATTTAAAAATACAGTATAGAAATTATATAAATTCATCAATTAATATTATTATGGCGAAATTTATACAAAAGTATATATAAAAAGAAGGAAAAATAATACTAGGGGTAGAATTATGAAAGTAGTTGTTTTTTACGATAAAATAAAATTTGTAAATAGATGCATAAATAATATATAAGAAAGTAGTGTTGTGATTAAGTAATTGTAAAAATATAATATAATTTTGCAAATGTAATATAAAGAAACAAAGGTTTTTTTAGGTCATTGTAGAATAATAGATAAAGAAAGTTGTTGACATTTAAGGGGAATTGAACAGGCATTTTTTTATTATAATAATCATATTATAAATTATATAAAACTACAGACACTTACTATCTCGATTAACAAACTATATGTATAGAAGGGGTTAAAATTATGGGGGCTAAAAGAGAACATACTTATGAAAATTACATTTATGGAGACTCATCAAATGCATCAAATGCTATGAAAATGTACTTAAAGGAAATAGAAGAGTACAAAATGTTGTCTGCAGTGGAGGAAGTTGAATTAGCTAAAGCAATAATTGCTTCTTCACCGGAAGCTAAGGAAAAATTCATCAATGCTAACTACAGGCTAGTGGTAAGTATTGCAAAGAAATACAGAAAAGAAAGTGTTGATATGCTAGATTTGATTCAAGCTGGTAATATAGGTCTTATAAAGGCCGTAGAAAAGTACGATTATAAAAAAGGATATAAATTTAGTACTTATGCTACTTGGTGGATAAAGCAAAGCATTACTAGGTATATAGATGATTGTGAAAACACGATAAGAATACCTGTACATCTTCATCAAAGAATAAACTTTGTAAAAAGAAAGAAGCAAGAGCTTGCTAATGTTCTTCAAAGAGAACCATCTTTAGACGAGCTAGCAGAAGTTTGTGACTTAGAAGTTGATAAAGTTATAGATATTTTAAAGCGAGATAAAAATATTGTATCTTTAGATACACCAATTAAAGAAGATGAAGATAGTAGTCTTGTAGAATTTATACCTTCAGATGCTAACTTTGCTGATGTTGTTATGCACGAAGTAGAGCAACATAATTTAAGAGAAAAAATAGAAGAACTATTAACTGGTCTTAGTGAACAAGAACAAAAAGTACTAAGAATGAGATTTGGTCTTGACGATGATGATCCAAAAACATTAGAAGAAATAGGTAAGGTTTTTGGTGTAACAAGAGAAAGAATAAGACAAATCGAGGCTAAAGCTATAAGAAAACTAAGACATCCAAGCAGATTAAAACAACTAAAACATTTTTATTAGAAGAGTAGGGAAACATTTCCCTACTCTTTTAGTGTAGCAGATATCTATAAGAAAATGTAAAAAAAATCTTTTTTTGGTATATAATATAAATATTACGTTGTTACATCTGAAACTTAAGTCTGGAGGAGAAGTATGAGCAAAGTTGCGAAGACGACCTTTTATCTTATGATAGTAACATCTATTGCTAAGGTTTTAGGTATGGGGAGAGAATTGGTTTTATCATCTGTTTATGGAACTGGTTTATATACGGAGGCTTATTTAACATCAATGAATATACCAAACGTTATTTTTGCAGCAGTAGGGACTGCTATAGTAACAACATTCATTCCGATGTATCAAGAGATAAGCTCTAATCAAGGTGAAGACAGAGCATTAAAGTTTCTAAATAATGTTTTAAATATAGTTTTATTAGTATGTGTTGTAATAGCTATTTTAGGAATGATGTTTTCAAAGGGACTAGTCAAGATCTTTGCTATAGGATTTGAAGGGGAAAGATTTTTGTTAACTGTAAAATTTACAAGGATATTAATATTTGGGATAATATTTATAAGTATAAGTAGTGTAATGTCTGCATTTTTACAAATAAAAAATAAATTTGTTGCTGTTGGATTTGGAAGTGTTCCTTATAATATAGTGATAATAGTGTCTATTTATCTTAGCACAGTATTAGGACCATACACGCTACCAA
>NZ_NOJY02000037.1 GCF_002250835.2 Romboutsia weinsteinii | reverse complement strand
TAGTACAATACAATTTTTTTTAGGAATAATGCCAAACTTTGGTGTAGTATTATTTTTCCCATTTATTTTGCTTAGTTTAGGGGAGAGAATTTATAAGGAAAGAGATATAAATGAAAAAAGAATATTTTATGTAAGTATCCTAATAATATCTATATTATTAATAGTAGATGAATTTATTAATGTTATATTTAAAGGATTACACTTTGATTTGTATAATACAATAATAAGCTCTATAGCGATACTACTTGCGATAATACTGTTTAATATAATAATATGGAAACCAAAGGAAACTAAATAAGAAAGTCTAATTATTACATAATATTTACAAATTAGATTTTTTATTTACATTCAATATTTTTTGAACTATACTTATTTTAATAATAAACATAATAAAGAGGTGAACTTGTGAAGCTAGATTTAGATAATATTTTATACATAATGATGTATATGGTATTTCTACTATCAGTAATAGGATCTATAGCCTACTTTTGTAAAAAGATATATTGTAAACTAAAATACATATTAATAAAAAATATATTTTTAAATAGATTTATATATTCTAAAGAATTGATACCAAAGCAGTATGTAAGTTTTATAAAGTACGATATTTGGAGGTATAGTAGTCTATTTTAATTGAAATGATTTCTTTTTATAATCCAAAATAAAAAATAAGAAGGAGAAATTAAAATGAATTTCATTTCAAGTATATTACAAGAAGTATTAAATACATTATTTAGTTTTACAGGAGATCTAGGAATATCAATAGTTATTATTACATTAATAGTTAAATTACTATTGCTACCACTATCTCTAAAACAAAAGTTTGCTATGAAAAAACAACAAGACTTAGCAGAAAAGATGGGTAATTTAAAAGAAAAGTACAAAAATAATGCTAAGGAACTTGAAAAGCAAATGCAAGCATATTCAATTGAAAGTATGAAAGGTATGCTTGGATGTTCTACACTTTTACTACAAATGCCTATAATATATGCACTTTACAATACATTTTTAAGTATGCCAGCAGAAGCAACAAGTGTATTAATTCCATGGATTAGTAGTTTAAATGTATCTGATAGTTTACTTATAATACCTTGTATATATACATTAACTATGTTAGCTCCAAACTTTATAAATTTCATACCTTATTTTAAGGTTAAAACAAAGGCTTCTTTAAACAAGCCGATGATTTTTTCTACTATATTAATGAGCTTAATGTTAACAATAAAGACTCCTGTTGCATTGGGACTATACTTTATAACTAGTAGTGCATATTCATTAATAGAAGATGTTTGTTTTAGAATTTATGTAAAGCAAAAATCTAAACTAATATTAGATTAATATATTGTAATAAGACACTGAATTGGTGTCTTATTTTTTTACTAATGTTTAACTGTAGTAAAAAAACATCTATGTGGAATTCTAATAGTAAAAGAAAAAGAAAGGATGGTACTATGCAGAAATTTAAAAATAGCAAAAAAGTATTAGATGAAACAACTCAATTAAAAGATTGGGTAAATCATGCTGACAATCCAGCCGATTTAGTAGATGTATTTGAAGAGGAAAATGAAAAAGTTATGGGAACTGTAAAGAAGGATATGCCTCAACCAACACCAACATTTAAAAACTTAAGACCTTATAATAAAGAAAGTTAATAAATAGAGTAGGGTACTGATATACTATATCAATACCCTACTTTTATATAATATGACTATTTAAAATCTACTAGTTGTCCTTCTTTTAACATCATAGGCTTTATTTTTACACCAAAGTCTTTTTTATAGTTCTTTACAGTAGAAAGCTCAGCTTTAGTAATTATAGATATAGCATCACCGCTTCTATTACCTCTAGCAGTTCTACCTGCTCTATGAACATATTCATTTTGACTTGCAGGGAAATCTAGGTTAAATACATGCGTTGTATCTACAACATCAAGTCCTCTTGCTGATAAATCTGAAGAAACTAATATCTTTGATTTACCTAATCTAAAACTATTTAAAGCATTTGCTCTATCTTCCTTTACCATCCTACCAAATATACCAACGGCTTTATATCCGTGATGATTTAATTTATCTGTGATTATCTCAATGCTATCTTCATCATTAACAAAAACTATAGCTCTTTTTGGAGTAGTAGCTGCTAGAGACTTTCTAAGAAGTGTAAACTTCTCTCTTTTATCACCTAATAAGAACATATGATTTATTTTAGGATTTATAGTTAAATCATCATTAGCTTTTACTATTTGCGGCTCTTTCATTAAAGACTTGCATATATCAATAGTTTTTTCATTAAGAGAAGCGGAGAACCCTAAAAGTTGTCTATCTCTTAAAGTAGTTTTAATAATTGCTTTAACAACAGAAGTGTTCTTTCCACTAAGTAAACTATCTACTTCATCTAAAATAATAGTTTTTACTGTATGAGTTTTTAATTTTCTTTGAGATATTAAGTCAGATACTCTTCCGCAAGACCCAACTACTATGTGAGGCTTAATAGCTTTTATATTTTTTATTTGCTTTTGAATATTTACTTCACCTATTAAAGAGAAAGCAGTTACAGGCATACCAGAATTTTTTGCTAGTAAGTTTGCCTGCTCACATATTTGCATTACTAATTCATGAGTAGGGGCAAGTATTAATACTTGTGTCTCTCTCTTTGTAGTATCTATTTTTTCAAACATAGGAAGTAAATAAGATAAAGTCTTTCCACTTCCTGTTTGAGCGTTTACTAACAGGTCCTTATGATCTAGTATGTTTTTAATAACAAGAGATTGAACCTCTGTTGGAGAATTTATATCTTGTTTTTTTAATCCATCAATAAGATTAGAATTTAAATTTAATTGTTCAAATGTCATTATTTTTGCTCCTTTATGTAATTTCCAATTCAGTACATATAATTATACACTTATTATTAAATATTTCCTATAAAATAATACAAAATAAGAACTGAATATATAAATATAAAATGATTTTAATATATATAATTTGCATAATGTATACAATTAATTGACATAAATACCATAATAAGTTAATATATAGTAAAATAATATTTTAACAATCCTTTTAATTATATGAAAAGTAAAAATAAAGTTTAATCATTAAATTTATGGGAAAATTACAATTAAAGATAGTTATAGATTAGAGGAGGTAAAGATGAAAAATAAAGTAGTTATAGTAGGGACTGGAATGGTAGGCATGAGTTATGCTTATTCTATGTTAAATCAAGGTACTTGTGAAGAGCTTGTACTGATAGATATAAATAAAGAACGTGCGCTAGGGGAAGCTATAGATTTAAATCATGGACTTAGTTTTGCACCAAGAAAGATGAAAATATATTCTGGAGAGTATAGTGACTGCAAAGATGCAGCGATAATTTGTATAACAGCAGGCGCAATACAAGTAGAAGGCGAAACAAGATTAGATTTATTACAAAAAAATACTAAGATAATGAAATCTATAATAACTGAAATAAAAAAATCTGGATTTAATGGAATACTATTAATAGCATCAAATCCAGTTGACATAATGACTTATGTAGCATGGAAACTGTCAGGTTATGATAAATCAAAAGTAATAGGATCTGGAACTACATTAGATTCAGCTAGACTTAGATATACATTAAGTGAAAGATTAGATGTAAATCCAAAGGATATTAATGCATATGTAATGGGAGAACATGGAGACTCACAATTCGTGGCATGGAGTTATGCTCTTAGTGGAGTTCAACCAATATATCAAATAGCATCAAGAAAAGATTCTAAGATAAGTTTTGAAGATTTAGCACAAATAGAAGATGAAGTAAAAAATATAGCTTACAAAATAATAGAGTGTAAGAATTCAACATACTATGGAATAGGTATGGCTTTAACTAAGATAACTACAGCTATACTTGAAAATGAAAATAGTGTGTTAACAGTATCATCATATTTAAATGGAGAATATGACAATAATGATGTGTATATAGCTGTACCTAGTATAGTAAATAAAGATGGGGTAAGAGAAGTAATACATCTTCCGCTAGAAAAAAATGAAAAAGAAAAACTAGATAAATCAATAGCTATTATGAAGGAAAATATTAATACACTTAATTTATAGATAATGACGAAAAAGCGAACTCAACAAAGAGTTCGCTTTTTTTGTTATAATAATAAGTATATGTATGAAAGATGAGTAGAATAACTTCAAAAAGGAAATTAAAATGGAAAATAAGATAAAAGTATCAGTACGAAATCTTGTTGAATTTATTATGAGACAAGGTAATATAGATAACAGGTATGTAGGATCAGTTAAAGCTATAGAGGGAATAAAGGGACATCAAAAGGTTCAAAAATCATATGGAGAGAATTATCAAGCTGAAGTATCTATAAAACATAGCTTTAAATATGATAATTTAGATATGCAGATTGAAGGAAGAATAGATGGAATACTGAAAGAAAACCAAACTATAATAATAGATGAAATAAAAACTACGACAAAAGATTTATTACTAATAAATGAGGATACAAATCCTCTGCATTGGGCACAAGCAAAATGTTATGGATATATATATTCTATACAAAATAATTTAGAAGAAATAGATATACAAATTACCTATTATAATATAGATAGTAAAACAACGAGGATATTAAGGAAAAAATATACTCTAAAAGATTTAGAGGCTTTTTTCTTCTCTCTTATAGATGAATACAAATATTGGGCTCAAAGAGAGAGAGACTGGATCGAAAGACGGAATAATTCAATAAATATGTTGAAGTTTCCATTTGGAAACTATAGACCAGGTCAAAGAGAATTGGCTGTAAGAGTTTATAAAAGTATAACTGATAGTAAAAAGTGTTTTGCTGGAGCTCCAACAGGTACAGGTAAAACAATATCAACATTGTTTCCAGCTATTAAAGCTATGGGAGAAGGAGAAACATCAAAAATATTTTACCTTACTGCAAAAACTATAACTAGAGAAGTAGCACAAAATACTATATCGTTGATGAGAAAACAAGACTTAAATATAAAAGCTGTTACTATTACTGCAAAAGAGAAAATATGTAAAATGGATGAGGTTAATTGTAACCCAGATTATTGCCCTTATGCAAAAGGATACTATGATAGGATAAACGATTCTTTAAAAGAAATACTTGAAAAATATAATAACTATGGGAGAGAAAGTATAGAAAAAATTAGTGAGGAATACAAACTATGCCCATTTGAGTTAACTTTGGACTTAACCTTATTTAGCGATGTCATAATTTGTGATTACAATTATGTATTTGATCCAAAGGTATATTTGAAGAGATTTTTTGATGTTAAGAATACAGACTATACATTTTTAATAGACGAAGCTCATAATCTTGTAGATAGAGCTAGAGAGATGTATTCATCAACTATAACTCAAGAAAAGTTCAATGAAATAAAAAAATCTTTAAATAAGAAAGAGAAAAAACTTATTAAACTGATAAAAGAGGTAGATAAATACTTTAAAGACAAAGAAAAAACTATGAAAATGTTAGAAGAGACTTATTTGGTAGAAAGTCAAGCACCAGTAGATTTATGTGATATATTAAATGACATTTTAAAATCTATGGATGAATATTTGTCAAGAAGTAATGAAGACAATGAGAAAATTATGGATTTTTACTTTGATATACATAGTTTTTTATCTATATATAATATTTACGATACAAGCTATACAACAATATTTACACAAGGATTTTCAGGGATGAGTATAAAGATGTACTGTGTAAATCCATCTACAGTAATACAAGAAAAAATGAGAAAATCAAAATCAACAATAATATTTTCAGCTACACTTATTCCAATAGATTATTTTAAGGATATGTATGGAGCAAGCAAGGAAGATTTTATAGTAAACTTAAGAAGTCCTTTTAATATAGAAAATAGACTTTTATTAATAGGAGATAACGTAGCTACAACATATACAAAAAGAAATGAAACTAGTGATGAGATAGTAAACTATATAGCTAATTGTGTTAAATCTAAAAAAGGAAATTATATGGTATTTTTTCCTTCATATAAATACATGGATCTAGTATTTGAAAAAATGAAAGATTGTTATCCAGAAATAAATAGTTCAATACAAGAGAGCAATATGAGTGAAAATGCTAAGGAAGAGTTTTTATCGATGTTCGAAGAAGAGAAGAAAGAGACTCATGTAGGATTTTGTGTATTAGGAGGGCATTTTTCTGAAGGAATAGATTTGACTAATGATAAGCTTATTGGTGTCATAATTGTAGGTGTGGGAATGCCTCAAATAGGCATTGATAGAGATATAATTAAAGAGCATCTAAATGATGATGGTAAAGGATTTGATTATGCCTATGTGTATCCAGGTATGATAAAGATACTTCAAGCAGCAGGAAGATGTATAAGAACAGATCAAGATAAAGGAGTAATATTGCTTCTAGATAATAGATATTCTCAGATTAGATATCAAAGATTATTTCCTTATGAATGGCATTCTAATATTAGAGTAAGAAAAACTGAAGATGTAAAATATCAGTGCGAAAAGTTTTGGAGTGATAAAAATTAACATTTAATAATAAGTAAGATAAATTGTAGGTGATTTTTGTAGAGATAAGATTGCCTACAATATTTTTTTATTTAAATTTTAAAAAATAGTTGCAACTATTTAATATTTGTTCTATATTATATATAACAAGTATTAAATATAGAATATATGGAGGAGTAATAATGTTAAAGTTAATTAACGTATGTAAGTCATATAAAAATAATAAAAAGGCAATAGATAATGTATCCTTTGAAATAAATAAAGGAGAAATATTTGGTTTTATTGGTCACAATGGGGCGGGAAAAACTACTACTATTAAAGCCGTAGTAGGTATTCATGATTTTGAAGATGGAGAGATATTAATAAATTCTAAATCAATTAAAAAAGATCCTATAGAATGTAAAAAGCAACTTGCATATATCCCTGATAATCCAGACTTATATGAATCTTTAACTGGAATTCAGTATCTAAATTTTATAGCTAACATATTTAATGTTGATAAAAAGGATAGAGAGTATAGAATAAAATACTATTCTAAACAATTTGAAATAGAAAAAGACCTAGGAGATTTAATATCATCATATTCTCATGGTATGAAGCAAAAATTAGCTTTAATATCTGCATTTATTCATAATCCTAATCTATTAGTATTAGATGAACCTTTTGTAGGATTAGATCCTAAAGCATCTTTTACCTTAAAAGAAATAATGAAAGATTTTTGTGATAAAGGTGGATCAATATTCTTTTCAACTCATGTACTTGAAGTAGCTGAAAAAATATGTGATAAAATAGCAATAATAAAAGAAGGAAGAGTACTTTCTTATGGAACTACAGATGAAGTTAAGGGTGATGGATCTTTAGAAAATATATTTATGGAGTTGATTGATAATGAGTAATTTAGGATTATTATTAAATACTAATATAATTAATGAGTTTGGAATTAATAAAATAAAGAATATTAATACAAACGAAAAGAAAAAGATATTAGGGTATATATTACTTATGGTTGTTGCTTTTGGTACACTTGGGTATTACATGTTTGACTTATGTTTCATGATGTCAGATTATTTATTGCAAGTTAATCAAATGGAGTTACTTTTAATAATAGGATTTGTAGGGAGTATTGCATTTTCTTTGTTTACATCAATATATAAAGGATCTACTTATTTATTTAATGCTAAAGACTTTGATATGCTGATAAGTTTACCGATAAGAGAATCAACGATATTAGCTAGTAAAGTTATTATGTTGCTTTTAACAAATTATTTTTTCTCAATACCGCTAATCTTTATTCCTGGAGTAGTATATTTTATAAAGGTAGAGACATCATTATTATTTATTCCTTATTTAGCAATAATGTTTTTAGTGGTACCGCTTATACCTATAATAGTGGCATCAATAATTTCATTTTTATTAGGAAGTGTATCATCTAAGATTAAACATAAAAATATAGTATTAATTGGAGGAAGTATATTTTTACTTATAGGATATATGGCTTTAGTAACACAAATAGAGCCTATTGCATCTAAGTTATTATCAAATAGTGCCTCAATAATTGAAACTATAGGCAAGTTATATTTACCAGCATATTATTATGTAGATGTATTAAAGAATAATAACTTTATATCACTACTATTATTTATGTCAGTATCAATAGTTCCATTTGTGGCATTTGTAAGTATATTCTCTAAACAATTTAAAATAATAAATTCTAGAATGAATGAGAGCTATAAGTCTAAGGAGTATAAACTTACAGATTTAAAAACATCAAATATAATCACTTCTTTAATAAGAAAAGAGTTTAGTAGATATTTTTCTTCATATATATATGTGTTGAATACGTCTATAGGAGTAATATTATTGCCAATATGTTCTCTAGCGCTAGTTATATTTGGAGCAGAAAAGTTGGATGCTTTGCTTAACTTGAATATAGATATGAATATGCTTAAGCCTCAAATAATTATAGCTGTACTTTTCATGGTAATAATGTCTTGTACGACTCATTGTTCTATTTCTTTAGAAGGTAAAAATCTTTGGATAATAAAATCATTACCACTAAAAGAAACAGATATATTTAAGGCAAAAATATTTATGAATCTTATATTAATTGTTCCAATTTCTATATTAAGTTTTATTGCAATTGCATTAAAGTTAAAATTTGATTTTGTATTTATTTTGATAATGATTGCAACAATAATAGCTATTGGTATTTTAACAGCAGTAGGTGGAATTTTAGCAAATCTACTATTCCCAAACTTAGATTGGAAAAATGAAGTTGCAGTAGTAAAAAGAAGTGCTTCAGTTATGATAGTATTATTTGGAGAAATGATTTACCTTGCAACTTTTGGAGGAATATTTTACTTACTAAATGTAAGTATGGAAAATATAAATTTATTTTTAGCTATAAGCACGATAGTAACTTTTATAATAAGTATTATTTTATGGAATATTGTTAAAACTAAGGGTGTAAAAATATTTAGAAATCTATAAAAATAAAAAACAAGGCGAGAGCCTTGTTTTTTATTTTTGTTAAAATGTATTAAAACTTTAGCAAAATACAATAATACTAAATAATAGAAATACAGAAAGTAAAATCAAAAAATTAGAAAAACTTAAATGTAGTAAAAGTATTTTATATGGACAACTTAATAATAAATAAAATAATAGTGAAAGGATGGATTACTATATGAGTGAAATTAAGCAAACAAAAAAAGATAGAGAAGAATTAGATAATAATAAGGAGATGAAGGAATTACTAAAAGAAAATCATACTCCTATGGAGATAGCTGAAGAAATAAGTTCAAATAAAAAAATTGCAGATATTGTAGGAGATAGATTATCTAAACATAGAAGATTCCCGACATGCTAATATAAAGTCATAATTAGAGGAGTGAAAAACATGGAAAATACAAAACTAAAAATAGGACACTATAAAGATGCCCTAGAATTCACAAAAGATGTGCTAAGTTGTAGTTCCTCTATAGATGAAATAGCTATCAATGCAAATATTCAAGAAGAAACTATTGATGAAATGAAAGAAAGATTAGAACAAACAAGATAATAGGATATGACTAAATTTATATATTAAATTTAGTCATATCCTTATTTTGTTATATACATACTTGTAGGTATTAAAGTTCATGTTATTAGTAAAATATATATTTTAAAATATAGAATTTACAGTAAATGATATATACAATATCATAAAAATCGTACCTTTATGAAAAAAAATAAAATAATGTTCATAAAAACGTTGTAAAAAGTATTTGTTCTGTTATAATAAAGATATAAATACGAACTATAAAAGGGACTAATACTTAAAAAATTTATTATTTAAACGGAGATTTGGGAGGAAATATTTAATGTTATCAAAAGAGTCTGTTATTTATCAATTAGATGGTAAGCCTAGCTTAAAGGAATCGGTGCCATTAGGTCTACAGCATATACTAGCAATGTTTGTTGGAAATGTAACACCACTTATAATTATTGCGAATACTCTTAATATGAGCCTAGGAGATAAGACCGCATTAGTGCAATGTGCAATGTTTGTATCAGGGCTAGCAACATTAATACAATGCTATAAGTTTGGTCCATTTGGTGCAAGATTACCAATTGTAATGGGAACTAGTTTCGGTTTTTTACCAGTAGCAACAGCAATAGGTCTTAAGTATGGATATGAGGCCGTATTAGGTGCTTGTTTAATAGGTGGTTTAGTAGAAATAATACTTGGAAATGGAATGAAGAAATTAAGAAAGTTCTTCCCTCCAGTAGTATCAGGGACAGTTGTACTTGCAATGGGAATATCTTTACTCCCAACAGGAATGAAATATTTTGCAGGTGGAGTTGGAGCAAGTGATTTTGGTTCATTAGAAAATTTATTTTTAGGAACAGTAGTTTTATTAACAGTATTATTCTTTAATCAATACACAAAAGGTATAACAAGTTTAGCATCAATATTAATAGGTCTTTTTGTGGGATACATAATAGCAATACCAATGGGGAAAGTAGACTTCTCTCAATTATCAACTATATCATTAATATCTGTTCCAACACCATTTAAGTTTGGATTCTCTTTCCAAATAGATGCAATAATAGCTATGGTATGTATGTATTTAGTTTCATCTGTTGAGACTGTAGGCCATATAACTGCTATAGCATATGATGGAGTAGGACGTGAAGCAACAGACAAAGAAGTTTCTGGTGGAATTATGGCAGATGGTCTTGGAAGTATATTAGCAGCAGTATTTAGTATATTACCAAATACTTCATTTGGGCAAAATGTAGGATTAATAGCACTTACAAAAGTAGTAAATAGAAATGTTATTGCTTTAGGAGCAGGGTTTTTAATATTAGCTGGGATATTCCCACACATTGGTGCTGTAATATCTTTAATGCCATCTAGTGTATTAGGTGGAGCTAGTATAATGATGTTTGCAATGATAGCGGTAAGTGGTATAAAGTTAATAACTAGTGAACCATTAAGCAATAGAAATAGTACAATAGTGGCACTATCTATAGGTCTTGGGGTAGGACTTTCATCTGTGCCAGATGTTTTAGTTAATATGCCAGAATCAATACAACTTATATTTGGAGATTCGGGATTAGTACTAGTAGCACTTACGGCTGTAGTTTTAAATATAATATTACCTAAAGAAAAAACTGTGAAAATAAAGTTAGAAGAAGAAATCGCCTAGTTAAGTCAATATAGAAGTAGTTATATGCCAAATTATTTGGTACTATAATTACTTCTTTTTTTGTTTAAATATAAAAGAGATACAATTATATAAGATATACAAAGTGAAGTTGGTAATTTTTATGACATATAGTGTATCAAAATAAACGATAGAAATAGACAAAATGTATAGTTGTTTGCAATGCGTTTTCCTTATAGTATAATAAAATTAGGGGGCGGAAAATCATGGAAAAAAAAATTATTTCTAAATTAAGGGAGACTAGTATAAGCAAAAGGCTCATAGTTTCTTTCTTAACACTTTCTATAGTACCTATCATTCTAATTTTTACAGTAATAAATACTACTACTGTAAACTTAATAAAAAATAATATTGTAACTAATGATAAGGTATCATCCAAGCTGATTTGTGATTCGATAAGTAGCTATATAAGTAAGTTTGACTCAATAACCAACGAAATTATATGGAATAGTGAGCTACTAAATAGCCTAAAAAGCTATGACCAACTTAAGGTAGAAGAAAAAAATAGATTTAATAATGAATTAGCAAGAATATTAAGATCTAGAACTACTTATATTTCAGATATTGCTGATTTCACAATATTCAACGAAGAGTTACAAGTAGTTTATAACGAAGGTTTTAATTATGTAGGGCAAGAAGCAAAAATAGAAGAAGTTGAAAAAGGATTGAGGAATAATAAAATAATAAATTGGACTTCTATAAGAAAAGAAAACTCCAATTATATAGCAATGACAAAAGCAATCAAGATGGGAAATAGAGATTATGGATACATATTTTTGGCTATAAAAGAAAAAGTCATATTGGACATGTTTAAAAACTATAATGAAAATTTTAATGGATTTGGATTCATATCTGATGAAAATAATAATATAGTCATTTCAAATAATAAAGATATTTCTAAATCAGGAGAAATATCAAATATATCTAAAGATATAAGAATATTAAAAAATATAGACAACTCAACGAGAATAATAAAATATCAAGGTAAAAAATTTATAATTACCGAAAAGCCTATAAGTTATGCTACATGGAAGTTAGTAGGTATTATACCTTATAATTATATATATTTAAGCTGTATAGATATCTACAAGACATACGCTGTAGTAAGTATTATTGTTATTGGCCTTTCGATTTTTATTGCCATGTTAATTCATAAATCTATATCAAATCCAATAAATGAAATAGTATTTGCAATGAATAATGTTAATGAAAGTACATTAGGGGAAACTATGGTAGTAAGTGGTAGTGACGAGATATCATTTATAATGAAAAAATATAACCGTATGAGTAAAAATATTAAGACTTTAATACATACTGTAAAATTAAGAGAAAAGGAAAAAAGAGAAGTTACTCTGAGGATGCTTCAAGCTCAGATTAATCCTCATTTTTTATTTAATACATTGGGAAGCTTAAGATATATTGCAATGATGAATAATGATAATATTGTTTCTAATGGCTTAGAAGCATTAGCAAGGCTTCTTAGAAGTACTATAGTAAACAAAGATGAATTTATAAGTATTAGAGAAGAAATAGAAAATGTAAAAAATTATATTACAATACAAAAAATTAGGTATGGAGATACCTTTAATATTGAGTATGAGATAGAAGAAACTATACTAGAACAAAAAATGTTAAAATTTATTCTTCAGCCAATAGTTGAGAATTGTATATTACATGGATTTGAAGAAACAGATGAATATAATTATATTAAAATAAGAGTATATGCTAATGAAGAGTTTCTTAATTTTGAGATTATAGATAATGGAGTAGGTATAAATGAGGATAAACTTGAAGAAGGTAATTTTAATATAGATAAGTTTGCAGGTATAGGGGTTAAAAATATTAGGGAGAGACTTAATTTATATTATGAGGGTGTTTTTACATTTGAAATAATATCAAAAGATCAAAATGGAACGGTATCAAAAATAATAATTCCAAAGATTATTGGGGGAGTAACATATGAGAGTATTAGTAGTTGAGGATGAGTATATAACAAGGAATTTCTTAAGTTCAATTATTGACTGGAAAGAACATGACTTAAATTTAATTGGACTGGCTAAAGATGGAATAGAAGCATTAAATATTATAGAAAAAGAAAAGGTAGATGTTGTTATTACAGATCTAAAGATGCCAAAGATGGATGGTAATACACTAATAAAAAGATTAAAAGAAAAAAACTTTATAGGTAAGATTATTGTACTTAGCAATTATGATGATTTTAGTTTAGTTAAAGATGCAATGAAAAATGGAGCATTTGAATATCTATTGAAAATTACCATAAATCAAGATGAATTACTAAATATATTAAAAAAGGCTAGAGAAGAATTGATGCAAAGTAATAAATTAATTAAAGATTCTAATATTATTGAGATATCAAGTGAAAAAATAAAGGTGAATGAATATTTAGAAAAATACTTAAAGGGAGAGATTGACTTAAACATAGATAAAGTTTTAGAAAAGAAATATCTAACAAATTACAACTTCATATATCTTAGAGTTTTAAGTACAGATGTAGAGACTTTAGAACAAGAGAATAAACTAAATTCTTTTATGTCTAATGTAATAAATAGCTGTGCACTTCATGTTAATTCCAAACTTCTATCACTTATTCATATAAGGAGAAATGAGTTTGGAATAGTTATCAAAACAGAAAGTAACATTAATGATATAACGTTGTTAATAAATAATATTACTAGAAACGTAAAACAGTATCTTAATATAAGTTTTGAAAAGATATTACAGCAAGAATGTAGCGAGATAAAAGAGTGTCTTCAATTAATAGAGAGAGAAAGAAACGAATTACATTATAAAATAAATTCAAGAGTAATTAATTGTAGAATAGAGATAAAAAAAGTTATTGAATATATAAATAATAATCTTGGTAAAAAATTAGCTCTAGAATCACTAGCAAAAATTGTGAATATGAACGAATCATACTTAAGTAGAATATTCAAAGATGAGTTAGGAATGACAATATCAGACTACATAAAGAAAACAAGGTTAGAAAAAGCTAAGGAACTTTTAAAAGAAAATGATATGAGAGTCAAGGATGTAGCGATTACTATAGGTATACAAGATCAACTTTATTTTAGTAGACTATTTACAAAATTCTTTAATATGACCCCGAGTGAATATAGAGAAAAGTATAATAAAGTGTAAGAATTATCCATACTTATGTAAAGATTTTTTATTCTTATATAAGAATAAACGAGTTACAATTATCTTAAGAAAACGGTTTCAAAACAGGTTTTACAAAATGTTATAGGAGGGGTATTATGAAGCATCCATTTAAAAAAATAAGTTCATTATTAGCAGTTACAGTTATGGTTATGGGATCATTAGTAGGGTGTTCATCAACTGGTTCAGACAAGGGAGACGACAGTACAAAAGGAGAAGGCGGAGTAACAGGTACACTTGATGTTGCAGTATTCGAAGGGGGATTCGGTACAGCGTTTTGGGATGAAGCAGAAAAGAAATTTGAAGAGTTATATCCAGATGTAGATGTTGTAATTAATGCAAGTGCAAATATAGGTGATGTAATAAGACCACAAATCGCAAGTGGAAATTCACCTGACTTTATTTACCACAGTGCACAAAATGCACAGAGTGTTGCTAAGGCATTAATAAAAGATAAAAACTTAGCAGATTTAAGTGATGTATTTGACAAACCAGCACCAGGAGAAGATACTCCTATAAAAGAAAAGATGATGGATGGTATTTTAGATAAGTCATCTTGTGCTCCTTATGGAGATGGAAAAGTTTACTTAGCTCCGCTTTACTATAATGTAACAGGCCTTTGGTATAATAAAGCCCTATTTGAAGAAAAAGGATGGGAAGTTCCAACTAATTGGGATTCATTTTATGAGTTAGGTAAAAAAGCTAAAGCTGAAGGAATATCATTATTTACATACCAAGGACAAAATCCAGGATATCTAGAAGCATTAATATGGCCAGCGATAGCTTCTCAAGCTGGAGAACAAGCTGTAACAGATATATTCAACTTTGAAGATGGAGCATGGGATAAGCCAGAGGTTAAGGCTGCACTTGAAAATATAGAAAAAATAGGTAAAGAAGGTTACTTACTAAAAGGTACAGTAGCTATGAATCATATACAAGCACAAACTGCACATTTAAAGGGTGAAGCTTTATTCTGTCCAAATGGTAACTGGTATGAAGGTGAGATGAAAGATGCTATCCAAGAAGGTTGGGAATGGGGATTCATGGCACCACCAGCTGCTAAAGAAGGTGCAGACCAATATGTTTCTACAATGATAGAAGAAATGTATATACCAGGTAACTCTGATAATATAGAAACTGCAAAAGAATTTATGAGATTCTTATACAGTGATGAAATGGTAGAAGCTAATGCTAAGCTTAATCAAGCAGTTGTTCCAACAAAAAATGCACTAGAAGTGGCTAAACAATATATACCAGAATCTAGTTATAATTGTTTAACTGTATTTAATAATGGAGTAAAGCCATTAGTTGAAGCTTGGAAAACTGTAGAAAATACTGAAATAAATATGAGAAATGAAGTATTCGATAAAGCAGGTGCAGTATTTAATGGAGAAGAAAGTGCTCAGAGTTGGACTGATGCACTAAAAGGATCTAATAGTAAAGTTATAGAAGCTATGAATAAGAAATAAATTATAAATAAAGTTAAAAAAGGGCTGCAAAACTGCAGTCTTTTTTGACTCAAATAAATCCATAGATTTTTATATTAAAGTTTACATAAAGAAATTTAATATTATGATGTAGGTTTTAATATGAAAATTAAAATTTGCAAAATAGGGGGAAAGCATTATGGCTACTAAAGGATGTGTAACTATACCGACTGATGTAGGTATAGATAAAGAAATGCAAGAGGTTATTAAGAGATGGGGAGCAGATGCAATTAGAGACTGTGATGGTACAAAATTATCAAGTGATTTACAGAACTTAAATCTAAAAATGTATTCTACTTACTTACCAACTAGAAATGATCAAGAGTGGGCAAAGAGTAATATGGATCAACTTCAACAATTATACGTTGTAAGTGAAAGTAATATTGCCTTAGATACTACAATTTCTATAGATATTATGAAAGGTTTTTATAAAGAACAATTTAAGCCTAATACTAAGGATGATATCAAAAGTCTTTGGGAGGTTGTTGATAGAACTACTGGTGAAAAGATAGATTCAAATAAATGGATTTATGACTATGAAAAAAATTACGTAATAGTAAATGATATTATTCCATTTCATGAGTATACTGTAAGTTTCTTAGTATATCAAATATGGGATCCAACTCAAATGTATAATCATTTAACTAACAATTGGGGAGATAAACCACATGAGATGCCTTATGATGGAAGACATCCTGAAACATTTGAGCATATGAAAAATTATTTACAAAACTGGATTAATGAAAATCCTGAGATAGATGTAGTAAGATTTACAACATTCTTCTATCATTTTACATTGATTTACAATGATCAAGCAAAAGAAAAGTTTGTAGATTGGTTTGGGTACAGTTCATCTTTAAGTAAAGAATGCCTAGATGAGTTTGAGAAAGAGAAGGGATATAGATTAAGAGCAGAAGATATAATAGATGAAGGATATTATAATTCTCCATTTAGAATACCAACAAAGGAATATTTAGATTTTGTTGACTTCCAATCAAAGTTTGTAGCTACTAACGCTAAAGAATTCGTTGATATTGCTCATAATGCTAAAAAAGAAGCAATGATGTTTTTAGGTGATAACTGGATAGGAACAGAGCCTTACGGAAAATATTTTGAATCAATAGGATTAGATGCAGTAGTAGGATCTGTTGGTAATGGTACTACAATGAGAATGATATCAGACATACCTGGAGTTAAATATACAGAAGGGAGATTTTTACCATATTTCTTCCCCGACGTATTTAGAGAAGGGGGGGACCCAGTAGGTGAGGCCAGAGAAAACTGGACACAAGCAAGACGTGCAATACTTAGAAAGCCTCTTGATAGAATTGGATATGGCGGATATTTAGGACTTGCCTTACAGTTCCCTGAATTTGTGGATGAAGTGGAAAAAATATGTGAAGAGTTTAGAACAATACACAATAATATACAAAAGACAAAGGCTCATACAGCTCCATTTAAGGTTGCAGTACTTAACTGTTGGGGTAAATTAAGAAGTTGGCAAACTAATCAAGTGGCACACGCATTATGGTATAAAGAAATATATTCATATGTTGGTGTTATAGAATGTTTAAGTGGAATGCCGCTAGATGTAGAGTTTATAAATTTTGAAGATATAAGAAAAGGAATACCAAGTGATATTGGCGTAATAATTAATGCAGGGGATGCTATGACATCTTGGAGTGGAGGAGAAAATTGGATAGATGAAGATATAATAACAGTTCTGAGAAGATGGGTATATGAAGGTGGAGGATTTATAGGAGTAGGTGAACCTACTGCCTATCAAAAACAAGGGAAGCTATTCCAATTATTTGATGTACTTGGAGTAGATAGAGATTTAACATATGGTTTATCATATAGAAAATATAATGAATTAACTAAAGAACATTTTATTACTGAAGAGATAAAAGAAGGATTTGATTTTGGTGAAGGTAAAGAAGGCATATTTAAAAAGAGAGATAGCGTAGAGATACTTTCTATTCACAAAGGAGATATCGCATTATCAACAAATAATTATGGTAAAGGTAGAGCAGTTTATATGTCAGGTCTTCCTTATACTCCTGAAAACTGTAGATTGCTTCTAAGAAGTATATATTGGGTTAAGAATATGGAAAATGATATGAAAGAATACTATGTTAGTAATGTAAATACAGAGTGTGCTGCATTTACTGAAGTTGGAAAAATGGCTGTAATAAATAATTCATTCGATAATCAAACCACAGATGTTTATATAAAAGGTGAATTAGTAGAGACGCTAACTTTAAAATCAGGAGAGTTAGTTTGGATGAATATTAAATAAATAATAAAAGACACACCCATAATATTGTGAGTGTGTCTTTTATTATAAAAATTAAGTAGCAAGTATAGTATGAATATCAGAAAGGAAAATGTTTATTTAAACATATAAAGATACTAAAAGTAAAGAAAATCTATATATGGGTAAGATTAATCTATTTTAATAATCGTTAAATATTACTATTATTAAAGTATAGAATTTTAATTAATATATAAAGGGGGAATGACTGTGGAAACAAAGACAGCAGCATCTAAAAAACCACAGAAAAAAGATTTTAAGTTTAAAAATATAATAGGAAAAACTCCTAAAGAGAAAAGTAGAAATAGATTTATATTTTGTTGTGTAACACCAACATTTTTATTGTTCTTATTATTTAAGATATATCCAATGATAAGCGCAGCTAAAATGTCTTTATATAGATCTACCGGACTAAGTAGTGCACCAACTTTTATTGGTTTTGAAAACTTTACAACTCTGTTTAATGATCCAGTATTTTGGAAGTCGCTAGGAAATACATTTTTCTTGCTGGGTGTATTCCCATTAGCCACTATGCTTTTAGCATTATTCTTCGCAGTGATACTTACACAAGGAAAAATTTTCGAATGGGAGAAAACGTTATACCGATTGGTATTTTTCCTACCAAATGTTTTATCAATGGTTGTAATCGGGATGTTATTTATGTATATATATGACTTTAATTTAGGGATATTAAATTCATTTTTAGATTTTGTTGGCATGGGAGCCTTAAAGAGAACATGGCTTGGTGAAAGTTCAACTGTTATGTGGGCTCTAGCATTTACAATGGTATGGCAGGCAGCTGGTTACTATATGGTAATGTACATATCAGGAATAAATAGAATACCAGAAGATTTATATGAAGCTGCAACTTTAGATGGAGCAAGCCCTATAAAACAATTCTTTATAATAACTCTTCCTTTAATATGGGAAGTAGTGAGAGTTACAATAACATTCTTTATAACAGGGGCGTTTAATCTAAGTTTTATATTTGTAAAAGTTATGACTAAGGGTGGTCCTAACAATGCTTCTCAAACATTACTTAATTACATGGACACACAAGCTTTTATGAATGCAAACTATGGGTATGCCATGGCTATATCTGTTGTAGTATTTGTTATAGCAATAGCACTTGCTTTGATTGTAAAGAAAATTACAGAACGTGAAGTAATAGAATTATAGGAGGTGATGATGATGGTAAAAAATAATAAAATAACACCAAAAAGTATATTTACAGGGGCAATATTAAGGGTAATATTAGTATCTTTTTTATTTATGGTACTAGTACCTCTATTATGGACAATAATGCAGTCTTTTAAAACTTCACAGGAGTTTTTTGCAGATCCTTGGGCTCTGCCGGGGGCATTAAATATGAAAAACTATATAAGTGCCTGGAATAAAGCAAATATGTCTGGATATTTCTTCAATTCAGTGTATGTTACATTAGCTTCTACAGTATTTTTAATGCTATTTTCAGTACCTTGTTCATACTGTTTAGCAAGATTTAAATTCTTTGGTGGAGAACTAATAATGCTTGCTATGACTCTAGGATTATTTATACAGCCAACATATATATTAGTACCTTTATTCTTATTAGTTGCTAAATTAAATCTTTTAAATAATTTAACAGCACTAAGTCTTATATATGCAATAATACAACTACCATTTTCAATCTTTATTTTGACAGGGTTTATAAAAGGAGTATCAAGAGAATATGAGGAAGCTGCAGAAATAGATGGATGTACTAGATTACAAACTATCAGACATGTTGTGCTTCCAATGATAAAGCCAGGGGTATTGACGGTTTTAATATTTAACTTTATGGGATTCTGGAATGAATACGCTATGGCATTTACTCTACTTACTATGGATGAGAAAAAGACTTTACCGGTTGGACTTCAAAACCTAATGGAAGTGCAAAGATTCTCTACAGATTGGGGAGCGTTATTTGCAGGTATGGTAATTGTAATAATACCAACTGTGATAGTGTATGCTTTCTTAAATAAGAAGCTTACAGAAGCTGTAAATGTTGGAGGTTTAAAAGGATAGATATGGAAAAACCAAATATAATTGTCTTTTTCTCAGATCAACAAAGATACGATACTGTAGGTGTATACGGACAATCACTAGATATAACCCCAAACCTTGATAATATGGCAAGTGAGGGAGTTAAATTTGAAAATGCATTTACTTGCCAACCTGTTTGTGGCCCAGCTAGAAGTTGTATGCAAACTGGGAAATATGCAACCCAGACAGATTGCTTTATAAATGATATTGGGCTAAAAGAAAATGAACTTACTATAGCTAAAATTTTAAATGAAGAAGGATATGAGACTGCTTATATTGGGAAGTGGCATCTTGCATCAACAAAAGATATATGTGATTTTTCAACATCACCAGTACCTAAAAATAAAAGAGGTGGATATAAGGATTACTGGATGGCTTCGGATATTTTAGAATTTACATCTCATGGATACGATGGATATGTTTTTAATGAAAATATGGAAAAAGTAGAATTTAAAGGTTATAGAGCTGATAAGATGACTGATTTTGCCTTAGAATTTTTAGATAAAAGGGATCAAAATAAACCATTTTTAATGTTTTTATCGCATATTGAACCACATCATCAAAATGATAAAAAAACTTATGAAGGTCCAATTGGTTCTAAAAAAGAGTTTAAAAATTACATTTTACCTGAAGACTTAAAAAACATAGAAGGAGATTATGATATTAATTATCCTGATTACTTAGGATGTTGTAAATCTCTAGATAATAACTTAGGAAGAATTAGAAATAAGCTTAAAAAATTAAATATAGAGGAAAATACAGTAATTATATATACAAGCGATCATGGATGCCATTTTAAGACTAAAAACAAAGAACTACCAGTTGGAGGAGCAGATGATTATAAGAGGAGTTTTTATGAAAATACAATAAGAGTTCCACTAGTAGTATATGGACCAGGATTTAAAGGTGGAAAAGTTACAAAAGAGCTTTCAAGCTTAATAGATATACCAAAAACAATCGTAGAATTAGCGAGAGGTAATTCAAAAGAATTTGGAGAAGGTGTTTCATTGCTTGATTTAGCAAATAATAAAATAAAACGAGATGATATATTTATACAAATAAGCGAAAGCTATGTAGGTCGTGCTATTAGAACTAAGAAATATAAATACTGTATTATTGATCCTACTAAGCTTCCTTATAAAGATAGCTATAGCTTAGAGTATGAGGAACAATATTTATTTGATTTAGAAAATGATCCTTTAGAAAAAATTAATCTGATTGATGTAGATAGTTATAATGATATTAAGTCAGAGCTTAGAGAAAAGATAAAAAAATATATACGAAAAGTTGAAAACTTAGATATAAAGATTTTAAGCAAAACTACTGTTAATAAATGAGGCAATAAATGGCGTTTTAGCTAAGGTTGCAGTCTATTAAAATAGTTACACTTAAATTTAGAAATTAATTTCTAGATTAGTGTAGCTATTTTTATTATTACAAAATAAGAGTGTAATTGTTAAATAATAACAAAAATTTTAAAATACAAAAACACAAAACCAGTGAACGAAATTGCAAATACAAATTAATTACAAAGATATACAATAAGAGTATAAATATTAATAAGGGGGTAGCTAAATATGGAAAAGGTTATAGAAAAAATACTAGGAATTGAAACAGAAAAATTAAAAAGCTGTATGGGATTAAACACTGCAAAAGAGATTGTTCAGCAACCTGAAGCTTGGAGAGATGGAATTAAAAATTTAATTGATAACAAGCAAACTATAAAAGTATTTATGGATAAATTTTTAGAAAAAGATAACTCTAGAATAATCCTTACAGGTGCTGGGACTTCTGCATTTGCAGGTGAAGTTTGTGAACCGTATTTAACAAGTTTATTAGGGAGAAGAGTTGAGGCTATAGCAACAACAGATATAGTAGGATGTCCTAACAACTATCTAATAAAAGATATACCAACACTTTTAATTTCATTTGCAAGATCTGGAAATTCTCCAGAAAGTGTACATGCAGTTAAACTTGCTAACGAAATAGTTGATGACTTATATCAAGTAGTAATAACTTGTAATGAAAATGGTAAGTTGGCTAAAAACACTAAAGAAGATGAAAAGAGTTTATTGCTTCTTATGCCTTCTCAAACAGATGATGTTGGGTTTGCCATGACTAGTAGTTTCTCAACTATGACTATGAGCTGTATGGCTATATTTAATATAGATAATATAGGGTCGTTTGAAAGAGATGTAGAGTTATTATCAAATGCAGTAGAAAAATTCTTAGATAATAGCATTGATGAAATAACTAAAATAGCTAATAGCAATTTTGAAAGAATAATATACTTAGGTTCGGGAACTAGTAGAGGTTTATCAAGAGAATCATCACTAAAGGTTTTAGAATTAACAGGAGGAATAGTTAATGCAAACTATGATACACCACTTGGATTTAGACATGGGCCAAAGTCAGTAATTGATGATACTACACTTACAGTTATATATATATCAAATGATAACTATACAAGATTATATGATTTGGATTTAGTAAGAGAAATGTTAGAACATAGAAAAAATGACAAGATTGTATTAGTAGGTTGTGATCTTGATAATGATATAAAAGATAAGGCGGATTATAATTTTGAATTAGAAAAACAAAATTATACAGTAAAAGATGAAGTACTTCTTCCTCTTCAACAAATAGTATTTGCCCAGGCTTTGGCATTCTTAAAATCAGTGAATTTAGGAATAACACCAGACAATCCATGTCCAACAGGAGAAGTTAATAGAGTAGTTCAAGGTGTAATATTACACGACTTAAATAAATAAAGTTTTCAGGGGGATTATAAAATGAGTTTAATATCAACAAAGCAAATGTTACTTAAAGCACAAGAAGAAGGTTATTCAATACCAGCATTTAATATACACAATTTAGAAACAATCCAAGTAGTACTTCAAGCTGCTAGTGACTTGAAGTCACCTGTTATTCTTGCAGCTACACCTTCTACAGTAAAATACGCTGGAGAAGAGTACTTATTAGCGATAATAGAAAAAGCTAGTGAAATAAATAATATACCAGTAACTTTTCATTTAGATCATCACGAAAATGTTGATGACATAAAAAGAATAATAGCACTTGGATGTAAGTCAGTTATGATAGATGCATCCAAGCATGAATTCAAAGAAAATGTTGAAATAGTTAAAGATATAGTTGATTTTGCTTATAGCTATGGAGCAACAGTTGAAGCAGAACTTGGGAAATTAGGAGGGGTAGAAGATGACTTAATTGTAGATGAAAAAGACTCTTTCTTAACTGATCCAAACGAAGCGGTAGAATTTGTAAAATTGACAGGTGTAGATTCACTAGCTGTTGCGATTGGAACGGCACATGGACTATATAAAAGCGAACCAAAATTAGACTTTGACAGATTAGAAAAAATAAGAAGTATGGTAGATGTGCCCCTTGTACTTCATGGAGCATCAGGAGTTCCATATGATGCGGTACAAAAAGCGACTGATCTTGGAATTTGTAAAGTAAATATTGCTACTGAACTTAAGATACCTTTCTCTAGTGCAATAAGAGATTACTTTAAAGAAAATCCAGATGCATCTGATCCAAGACAATACCTAGTTCCTGCTAAAAAGGCAATGTATGATGTTGTAGTAGATAAAATAAAAATGTGTAAAAGTGAGAACAAAGCTTATGATTACAGTTATAACGTTTAATCCATCAATAGATAGATTATATAATTTAGATACATTTCAAGTTGGATTTGTACAAAGAGCCAACTTTGTAAATCCTACGCCTGGTGGTAAGGGGCTAAACGTAGCCAAAGTTATAAAAAAGCTAGGAGAAACTCCAACATGTCTTGGATTTATAGGTGGTTTTAACGGCGCTTATATAGAACATGAAATAGAGTGCATTGGTCTTAAGAATAAGTTCACTAAAATAGATGATGAAACTAGGATTTGCTTAAATATTATTGATGCTAATGGTGTTAGTACAGAAATTTTAGAAAAAGGACCAACTGTAAGTAAAAATGATATAGAAGAATTCGAAAGAAAATTAAAAGAAGTACTTGTAAATACAAAAGTACTAGTAGCTTCTGGTAGTTTATTACAAGGATTACCAAAAGAATACTATTTTACAATAGGAAAAATATGTGAGAGAGAAAATATAAAATTTATACTAGATACTAGTGGAGTATCTTTAGAATTAGCATTGGATTCAAATATATATCTTATTAAGCCTAACAAAGACGAGTTAGAAGCATTAAGTAAGAGGAACATTAATAGTAAGGAAGATGCAATAGATGCTGCTAAAAAGCTTTTAAATAGAGGCATTAAAAATATATGTGTGTCCATGGGTAAAGATGGAATGATACTCATCAATGAAGACAATATATATGAGGTAGAGGTACCTAAGATTGAGGTATTAAATCCCGTAGGTAGTGGTGATTCGTCAATTGCTGGATTTGCCTATGGAATATTAAAGGAATATCATATAAAAGATTGTCTAAGGCTAGCTAATGCTTGTGGTATGTCCAATGCGCTTTACATGGAAACTGGATATATTGAAACTGATGATATAGAAACCTTTATAAAAGATATAAGCATAGTTGAGTATGCTGTAAACTAAATAAAAATAGTAATTAGCAAATACAGTACATGAGTTTTTATATAACTATGTACTGTATTTGCTAAAAGTGTTATAGATGTATTTAATAATTAAAGCTTTGTTACTACATCAGTGAATAATTCTTGGGGAGGAAAAGGGATGTATTATATAGGAATAGATGGTGGCGGGACTAAAACAACATTTACATTGATAAATCAAGATGGATTTAAAGTAGACCAAATTAAAACTGGTACTACTCATCATGAGCAAATTGGTTTTGATGGTGTGGAAAACGTTTTGAGTATAGGGATAAGTAATTTGCTTAGCAATAATGATATTTTAAAAGAGCAAGTTAAAGCTATATTTCTAGGATTACCAGGATATGGAGAAGTTAAAAGTGTAAAACAAAAATTAGATGAACTAGCAGCTAAAATATTTGATGGTATAAAGTATGGTGTAGGAAATGATGTGGAGGTTGGACTTGCAGGATCACTAGCAGGAGAGGGTGGAATAAATATAGTAAGTGGGACAGGATCTATAGCACTTGGAAAAGATCTAAAAGGAAATTTTACAAGATGTGGTGGATGGGGAGATTACGTTGGAGATGAAGGCTCAGCACATTGGATAGGCAAAAAGACACTTGAAGTATTCTCTAAGGAATCAGATCACAGGATAGAAAGAGGAGATCTTTATTACAATATCAGAAAAAAATTGAATTTATCAGATGATTTTGATATTATAGATTATGTTTTAAATAAAATAAATAAAGATAGAGCTAAAGTTGCAGAGTTCTCAAGTATTTGCTATGAAAGTGCTACTCGAGGTGACAATAATGCAATAAAGATATTTAAAGAAGCAGCATATGAACTTGGGCTTTTAGTTAAAATGATAGCTAAAGATCTAGAATTTAACGAGGAAATAGTAGTATCTTACTCTGGAGGTGTATTTAAGAGTGAGGACATGATATTAGATACTTTGAAAGAAGAATTGGTAGAGTATAATGTTAAATTAATAAAACCAATACTAGGTCCGGATGAAGGTGCATGTTTATTAGCATATAAATTAGCAGGAAATAATGTTAATGAAGAGTTTGTAAATAACTTAAGCAAAGACATAGAAGAAGTAACAGTATAAAATAGTTAAAGCCTTTAAGATTATATACTTAAAGGCTTTAACTATTTTTATCTATCCATAGATTGATTTAGAATACTCAGTTGGCGAGACACCAAAAGCAGATTTAAATTTCTTAGAGAAGTAATGAATAGAAGAAAATCCAAGTATGTCCGAAATATCACTAACAGAATAGGTAGAACTCTTAATAAGCTCTTTACTTTTATGTAATTTAAGATCGTTTATATAGTTTTTAACAGTATTATTCATATTTTTCTTAAATAAGGAATGTAGCATAGATGTACTGATACAAAAATGAGTGCATAGTGTATCAATAGATATTCTCTCTTCAATATTATCTTGAATAAATGTAATTATATCATTTAATAAATCATTCTCATATGTTTGTTGCATATGAGTAGTTGGTTTAGACTGAGAATTGGCATTTTCTTGTCTCAGTATTTGTATTATAAGCTGCTTTAAGTAGCATAGAGCTAAATCATCTGAGTATATATTATCAGAAGATAGCTCATGAATGAGGCTATTGATTACATTATAAG
>NZ_NOJY02000036.1 GCF_002250835.2 Romboutsia weinsteinii | reverse complement strand
CAATACATGATACAGTTCATGAAATGTGTAAAGATGAAGCTAGACATGGTAAAGCATTCTTAGGATTATTAGAAAGACACTTTGGAAAGCAAGCTTAATTTTAAAATATACAAAAGGCTACCTTTAAAATAGGTAGCTTTTTTGTGTCTAAAATACATATTTTTTCTGAATAGATGAGTTTAAATATACAATCTGATATAATGTTATTTTATAAATAAATATTAAGATGAGGTGAATTTAATATGTTATATAAAGATCAAATTGAACGCTTTACACCATTAACAGAACAAGAAGAAAATGATAAAAAAATTATTATAGAATATATAGACAAATTTAATCACAATGTTTTATTGAGAGAAAATGAGATAGCACATATTACAAGTTCAGGATTCATAATGAATCCTACAATGGATAAAGTACTTATGGTACATCATAATATTTATAATACTTGGGCGTGGACAGGCGGTCATGCAGATGGTGATTCAGATCTACTTTATGTTGCATTAAAAGAAGCAAAAGAAGAAACAGGGATATGTAATATCAAGCCTCTAAGCGAAGAAATTGTGTCTATTGATATATTACCTGTATATGGACATGTAAAAAAGGGCAACTATGTAAGTGCTCATCTTCATTTATCTATAGCATATGTGTTAATATCAGATGAGGACGAAGAGCTAACTATAAAAGAAGATGAAAATAGTGGAGTTAAATGGATAGCTATAGATAAAATTAGTGATTTTAGTAATGAACCTTATCTTATTGAAATCTATAAAAAAATAATACTAAGAGCTAAAAATATATAACTTTATTAAGAAAATCTATAGGCAGAATATGTCTTATATTGTAAATTTTTATTTAGATTTACAATATAAGACATATTATATAGAATTCAAATAAAATTATAAATACGGGGGCATTAACATGATTAAAGAAATGATAGCAGCAGTTAGTGTAAGCAAGATTCAAAAAGATGCAGAAGAATTATATAGAAAAGGTGATTACTTCTGTTCAGAATCTATAGTAGCATCTATAAGAAGTAATTTTGAATTGGACATGCCAGAAGAGATGATAGCAATGGCTTCAGGATTCCCAATTGGTATAGGGAGATCTAAATGTGTGTGTGGAGCTGTTTCAGGTGCAATAATGTGCATAGGATATTTCTTTGGAAGAAAAACGGGGGCAGATCCTAAAGTAAATAGGACATTAGAGTTAGCAAATGAAGTGCAAGAAAGCTTTAGAAAAAATCACAGAGTTTTATGTTGTAGTGTACATACTAAAGGAATGGATATGGGATCAGGTGAGCATAAAGAGCAGTGTATAGCATTTACAGGTGAAATGGCTAGAAAAACTGCTGAAGTAATAGTTAGAGAATTAGATATAGTTAATTTAGATGACTAAATTAACTATATCTAATTAAAAAGACTTAAGTATCTTAAAGGACTTAAGTCTTTTTTGTGTTGAGGGTTTTGTGATTATATAATCTTAGCTAAATTATAATTTAGTTTTAAGTAAGTGAATTTTATAGGATAAAAAAATAAAAACTCCAAAAAATAGTAGATGAATTCTATTTAGGAGGAATAACATTATGAAGTCTACAAGAAACTTTATAAAGTCATTAACGATAATAACTATAGGAATAGTAATTATGTATTTCATAAAAGAAAATAGCTTCTTACGAATTGGAGATATAATACAAAATAATTTATCTCAAGTTCTTAGAACTGTAAAAATAACAGAAGAAAATAGTAAGGTAAATTATAAAAATATAACATTGAATATAAAAATGCCAGAGGTACATTATGAAAATAAAGATGTAGAAAGATATATAAACACATACATAAGAAAAAATGTTAATGAATTTGTAAATGAGCAAAAACAAATTAGTGAAATTACTAATAGAAAATCCAAGACTAGTGTTTCAGTTGGATATGATATTGCATTTGAAAATAAAAAATTATTAAATATTGTAATATACAGAGATATAAAACTGGAAAAGGATAAATTTAAACTTGAAAAAGATAGCTATATATTTGATTTAAACACAGGTCAAAGAATTTACCTAGATAATTTTCTAAAAGAGAATGATGATTATAATCAAGTCATAGAAAATTATATAAATAATTATATAGATGAGAAAAAAATAAAATTAGATAAAGATAAAATAGTTGTAGATAAGTATACCAATTATATTCTATCTGATGGTGGTATAGATGTTTATTTTAATCCATATAAAGATAGTGAAAATAAAGTAGACTATGAATTTAAAGTACCCTATGAAGTATTTAATAATATAAAGATGATAGAAACCAGTGAGATAGTTGCAAATGTAGATACTCAAACAATAACCAATAATAATAAATATATAAATAGCGTGATAAATATACCTATAATAATGACTCAGAATAAAGATATTGAAAGATCTATAAATGATAGGATAAAAAATGATATTATGCAAGATTATAATAAATCTCAAGAAGAAGCTAAAGCTTATATAAAGGATTATCCTGAGGGAGAGGTAAAGTTTGTGGCAAATACAGATTTTGAGGTCAAAAAAAATAGTGATAATATGCTTAGTATATTAGTGAAATACTATAAGTATAGTGGTGGAGCTCATGGTTATTATGAAAATATAGCCTATAATATAGATATGAGAGATGGAAATATATTAAAATTAAGTGATTTGTTCAAAACTCAGGTAAATTACAAAGAAGTTATAAATAAAGAGATAAGAAATCAAATAGAAGATCTAGGAAAAACTGACAAAGAAAATGTAGGGATATATCAATTTAATAGCATAAAGGATGATCAAAAGTTTTATATACAGGATGATAACTTAGTAATATATTTTGATTTATATGATATAGCTCCTTATGCGGCAGGAATTCCAGAGTTTTTGTTGAATATTAATAGTATAAGTCATATTTTGAAATATGAGTATATAGAATTTTTTAAATGATAAATTGGGGGAAATTATTGTGTTACTTTTAAACAAAGAAGATATAAAGAATGTTTTTTCTATGAAGGATGCTATAGAGGCAAATAAAGAAGCTTTTACAATTTATTCTAAAGGTAAATCTGTGGCTCCACTTAGAACCAATATACCAGTTAAAGAACAAGAAGGTGTTATGTTGTTTATGCCTGGGTATGTTTCAGATTTAGAATGTGCAGGTTTAAAAATAGTTTCAGTTTTTCCTAAAAATATAGAAAAGAATAAACCCGTAACTCCAGCTACAGTTATGCTTATGGACGCAACTACAGGAGAAGTAAGCTCTATACTAGATGGAACTTATATAACTCAGCTTAGAACAGGAGCAGCTTCAGGGGCAGCTATTGATGTTTTAGCAGTAAAAGAAGCCAAGATAGGTGCATTGATAGGCACAGGTGGTCAAGCTGAGAAGCAACTAGAAGCTATGCTAGTTGCAAGGGATTTAGATGAGGTTAGAGTATATAGTAGAAATAAAGACCAAAGAGAATCTTTTGCAATCAAAATGAATGAAGAGTTTGCACATTACAATACAAAGATAATCGCTGTTGAATCTTCTAATAAAGCTATACAAGATGCAGACGTAATAATTACTGTTACAACATCTACTACACCAGTATTTGACGGCAACTTAATTAAAAAAGGAGCATTAATAAGCGGAGTAGGATCATACTTACATAATATGCAAGAAATTGATCCGGTAGCATTAACTCGTGCATCAAAAATATTTTTTGAATCAACAGATGCAGTATTAGCTGAATCTGGAGATATATTAATACCATTAGAGCAAGGTTTAGTAAGTAAGGAAAATATAAGTGGAGAATTAGGTAGTGTAATAACAGGAGATATTATAGGAAGAGAAAGTGATGATGAAATAATAGTATTTAAAACTGTTGGAATAGGAGTTCAAGACGTAGTTACTGCAAAGAGAATATATGATAAAGCAATAACTAATAAAATTGGAATAGAGTGGAATTAGAAAATACCTCAAAGTACTATAGCTTAGTACTTTGAGGTATTTTATTAAATTGTAGGGTTTAATGATGCTATTTTAGTAGTAGCAACATATACTCGAGAAATCTCATACCAAGTTTTAAAATCTACTACACCTGTTTGAGGCAGGCCAAAAATACCTTGGAATGTTTTAACTGCTTCAGCTGTAGATTCGCCATATATTCCATCTTCCTTTACTTTAGGAATAGCTGGATAGGATTTGGATATGGCATTTAACTGATTCTGTATAGTTCTAACATATTTATTGTTAGACCCCACCTGAAGAGTTTCGTTAGGGTATGAAACAGGAACACCACTTACTACAGGAGCCTTTTCCAAAACTATTTCTCCTCCGTAGAAATTTTTCAATATAGCTTCATAATCATATCCTTGATCACCTAGATCTTTACTTCCCCACTGAGTCATTTGATTAGGACATTGAGATTTTTTACCATCACAATACTGAGCTAAAAGAGGTTGCCTAGCAGTAGGAGGTCTTTTTATAAAAGTATTAAATATATCATCTACTATTACGCTAATATTTTCAAATATATTTCTGTTATAAATAAATTTATGATCGTAAGCGGTAGAAGAAGTTATTGTAAAATTATATCCTTTATTTCTGTACCACTCTGTAAATACTCTGTTTAAAGTGAAGGAAATTATAGCTATAATATTAGCGTATATTGTCTGATCAGGCCAAGTTGAATAGATTTCAGAGGAGGCAACATTTTTAATATATTCTTTGAATGGAACCCAATAATTTTGTGCACCAGTATTTTCTGGCAAACCATCGTGAACAACTATAAATTCTGGGACAACAGGATTATCTAAGACAACAAATCCAGAAGGTGGTGGTAATGGTTTTAAATCACTTTCTGGAATCTTTGGAGGGTAATTTCCCCAAAGTGTATTTGCATCAATCTCATAAACAATTTCATTTTGTCTTGAATAAGATCTTCTAGATCTTGCCTTAGGAACTAATGGTATACCCTGTCTTGCTTGAATAGTTGGGAATAATTGAGTTCCGTCTATAATTATTGTTTCGTAGCCATCAAAAATTACCTCGACTGTATACTCGCTATAGGGTCTCACATCTGAAGGTTGCTGAGAATAAATAATATCTGGTGCAGGAAGTACTAAATTAGTTACTTGACCGGATTCATTCGTAATCAAATTTTGAAATAAAGTAGCCTGAGCTTCACCGCTGCCAGGAGTTGTATATATATTTATAGTAGCGCCTTCTATAGGTCTGTTAGTAGTAGAATCAATTACACTAACCGTTAAAAAACCATCTTGCATAAAAAATCACCTCTCCTTTAGATAGTTTAAACTTATGCTATATAACATTATATGAAGATAGTTCTTATTTTGTTAAGGGAAATGGAAATAATATATATTGAATCTTAATAGAGAGGAAATTTTTTATGAAAATAGAGATATTAGTATTAGCATTAGCACCAATAATAGCATGTTCATTGTGGTTATATATAAAAGATAAATATGAAAAAGAGCCTATAAGACTTTTAATAAAATATTTTTTAATAGGAGCGCTTATGAGTTTTATTGGAATTGGATTGGAGGAATTTTTAGTAAAGATAAATATATTTGATGGTTATTACTACATAATATATATGTCATTTATCGTGGCAGGACTTACAGAAGAGGGTCTAAAGGCAATAGCATTAATACCTAATTTATTGAGAGAAAAAAACTTTAATGAAAAGCTAGATGGAATAATATACTCAGCCTATTTATCATTGGGATTTGCAACTATTGAAAATATAATATATATACTTTTTGAAAAGAGCTCACAAGCTTTTCAGGTTGGGTTGATAAGAGCTGTAATATCTGTGCCTACGCACATGATGTTTGCAATTGCTATGGGGTATTATGTGTCAAAGTACAAATATGAAAATAATAAAAATAAAAAAAGAGAATATATGGTTATGGCATTATTAGTTCCTATTCTTTCTCATGGTGCATTTGACTTTATACTTATGGTAGCTTACAAATGGGCTATTGTATTGTTTATAATTTATTTGATTTTTTTATGGAAAATAAATTTAGATAAATTAGATGATTATGTTGATAATTCAAAAAAGAGATTCTTTAGACGTAAGCATCATAGATAAAGACTATATAGGTTTTAGAATAAATAAATGTGTTATTAATAATACTAAGTAGTAAGTTATTTTTAGGAGGAATCATATGGCTTATTTAGAAAAAAATCAAGAATATGTAATATATAAATTTTTACAAAGATATGATTATGATGCAGTACTAGATGTATTAGAAGAGGCAGAGATAGAAGATGGTGATTTATACTACCTATTAGAATCATGCAAGTACTCGGTTAATTTTGACTTTGATAAAGCGCTAAAAAGTGTTAATAAAATGAGTGAAAGAATGATTCAAAAAAGAGAAATACGAAATCTTATAACTAATTTAAATAATTTAAAACTAGGCGAACCTGAAGATATATTATCAGAGCTGATAGAAAATATAAAAATTCAAATTGTAAATGAAGAGTATATAGATTTCCTAGGTAGACTATATAGATTGAAAGAAGCTTTATTTAAATATATATTTGTAAGCACTAAAGAATCAAAAAACTATAAAGTATGTATGCACGGGTATATGGTATCTAAGAAAAATATTTTATACACTCTAAAAAAGAAGTATAATATATATAATGGGAATTTAATCCATGCAGTCACTGTTTATACAAATAGACACGTTAAAAATACGAAAAGAATGGAAAAGGTCTTAAATATATTAAACAGTGAGAGACTAGAGAACTTAATAAAAATTAGAAATGAAAGTCCAGTCGGCCATGGATTTAAAGGAGTTAGTAAAGAAGATATTGAACATATATATGGAAATCCGATGGAGGTAACTAAGGACTTGGTTAAAGCCTGTGAGTTATTGGATATAGGGATAAAAATGGATAAATATGATCATATCAATGATATAGCTATACAATTAATAGGCAGCTATACTAAGTATCAAAGAGGAGATGGTGTGAGTGAGTGATAAATTTAAAAAGGAAGCTATTGAATGGGTGAAAATAATTGCTACAGCATTAGTATTTGCATTTATTATTACTCAATTTATAAGACCTACTTTAGTAAGAGGGGAATCAATGTACCCAACACTAGAAGAAAATGATTATCTGATAATTAATAGAATGTCTTATAAGATGGGAGAACCTAGGAAGGGTGATGTAATAGTATTTAGTACAGACCTATTACAAGATGATGGTACACCTAAAGATTTGGTTAAGCGTGTTATAGCTGTAGCTGGAGATCATATTAAGATACAAGATTCAAAGGTATATGTAAATGATAAGCTTGTAGAAGAATCATATATACATAATGCATATACAGAAGGTAATATAGATCAAGTTATCCCTGAAGGTAAAGTATTTGCTATGGGAGATAATAGAGAAAAAAGTTTAGATAGTAGATATGAAGAAGTAGGATTAGTAGATGATAATAATATAATGGGGAAAGTTATGATAAGATTATTCCCATTTAATAAAATAGGAACGATTAAGTAGGTATTACTATGAAGATTGGGATATCATCGCTGTTATTTAATTTACAAGAGGGTTTAGATTTATGTGAGAATATAAAAGACATAAATCATATAGAAATAGGATTAGATAATTTACAAGACTGTATAAAATTACTTAATTATAAGGATAGAATAGAAAATCTAGGGCTATCAGTAGGTATTCATCTTCCTATGGAGTTAAACCCATGTGAAAATATAGATTATATGAGAAAACAATGGGTAAAATTTATAAAGGAAATGGATGACCTACTTATAGATTTTGATATAAAGTATTATAATTTACATTTAGGGTATGTGATAAGTAATAGATTAAAAAATAATAGAAATAAATATTTAGATAATAGCGTAGAATTTTTAAAAGGAATAAATATAAGAGATAATATAAAGATTTCTATAGAAAATACTTATTCAAAATATGGGGATTTATCAAATATAGGAAATACTTGCTATGATTTTGAATATATACTTAATAAAATTGATACACCAAATATTTGTTTCTGCTATGATACTGGCCATTACTTAATCAATAAGGATAACTATATAGAAAGATTAAGTGATAAGATTCAAATAATTCATCTAAGTGATAATGATGGAATTAATGATATACATGTAGGTATTGGAAATGGTGTATTAGAAATATCTCATATAAAAAAGGTTTTAAAATTAAAAGCAGAATATTTAATTTTAGAGATTGATTATAATCATATTAAGGATACTATGGACACCATAAATCTTATAACAAAAGAGGTATAAATACCTCTTTTTCATGTCTATAGAAGAAAGGATGATGTTATGAGTAGTTTAAAATTAGACCTAAAAACCAGTGGGGGAGAATATAGTATAGATATTAAAGCATCTAGTGTAAGATTAGAAGATCTAGTTAAAGATATTCAAAATGATGCTAAAGGGTATATAAGCCTTGGAGTCATAGACAACAAGTTAAGGGAATTAAGCTATGAAGTAAGCTCAGATTGTAAAATAAGATTTTTAGATACTACGAATACAGATGGATTAAGAGTGTATGGAAGAACTACATCATTTATTTTTGTAATGGCATGTAAAGAATTATTTGAAAATGTCAGAGTTACAGTTGAACATTCTTTAGCCAATGGTATCTATTGTGAATTACACATGGATAAAATATTAGAAGAAAAAGATGTAGAAGCTATTAAAAATAAAATGAATGAAATAATAAATAACAACTATGATATAGAAAAAATAACAATTACCAAAGAGGAAGCTGAAGACATATTTAATAAAGAAAATATGCATGATAGAGCAGAATTATTAAGATATAAGGAATATGATGATGTAAAGTTATATAAATGTAGAGGACATATAGATCATTTTTATGGATATATGCTACCGTCAACAGGATATATAAAAGTATTTGATTTAAAATTATACAAAGGCGGAGTTGTACTTTTAGGTCCTAGAGATGATGATAAATCTAGACCCAAAGACTTAAAACCACAAGAAAAACTTGCAAATATATATAATGAAGCAGAACAATGGTCTAATCTTATGGGAATAGATAATGTACTATCTCTTAATGAACTTATAGAAAATGGTAATTACGGTGATATGATTAGAACCGTGGAAGCTCTCCATGAAAAAAAGCTTTCTCAAATAGCAGATACTGTAAAGGAAAATGGTAAGAGGATAATATTAATAGCGGCACCATCATCTTCAGGAAAAACTAGTTTTGCTCATAGGCTATCAATACATCTAAGAGTGAATCATTTAAAGCCAGTATCAATATCTTTAGATGATTACTTTGTAGACCGAGAAGATACGCCTTTAGATGAATTTGGAAATTATGATTTTGAATCCATATATGCAATTGACTTAGAAACATTTAACTCAGATTTAAAGAAACTTTTAGATGGGGAAGAGATAAAAGTTCCTAAATTTAATTTTAAAACAGGGAAAAGGGAGTATTCAGGAAAGACATTAAAAATAAGCTCGGATCAACCTATAATACTAGAGGGGATTCATGGATTAAATCCTATGCTAACATCGTCCATACCTGATGAAGATAAGTTTAAGATATATATAAGCGCTCTAACTCAAATAAACTTAGATGATCACAATAGAATACCTACTACAGATCTTAGATTAATAAGAAGAATGGTAAGAGATTTTAATTTTAGAGGATATAGTGCCGAGAGAACTATAACGCAATGGGAATCAGTAAGAAGAGGAGAACGAAAAAATATATTCCCTTATCAAGAAGAAGCTGATATAATTTTCAACTCAGCATGTGTGTATGAGTTGTCAGTATTAAAATACTATGCTAAGCCTCTATTAGAAGAGATAGACCAAACTAATCCTATTTATATAGAAGCAAATAGACTGCTTAAATTCTTACAGTACTTTGTAGAGTTAAAGGATATTTCTGATATACCGCCTACTTCTATATTAAGAGAATTTATTGGTGGAAGCAAAATAGTAGATTAATATATAAACAGGGGGGATATTTCAAAATAAATTTTTGAGATAATCCCTTTTTATAATTAAACAAAGGAGAAAATATATGAAAAATATATTAAAAGAAGTTTTAGAAGAAAGTAAGAAATATACAGAAGAAGGAAATGTGGCATCTTACATACCTGAATTAAAAAAAGCAAATAGAGATGATGTTGGGATATGTATAATTGATAGATATAATAATATTTATACAGAAGGGAATTATAGCACTAAATTTACTATACAAAGTATATCTAAAGTAATAGTACTTGCAATGGCTCTTATGGATAATGATTGGTCTTATGTTTTTTCGAAAGTTGGAATGGAACCAAGTGGTGACCCTTTCAATTCAATTATGAAACTAGAGACTAATGATACTAAGAGACCAAATAATCCTATGATAAATGCAGGAGCGATAGTAACAACCTCTCTTATAAAAGGTGATTCAGCAGAAGAAAAAGAGGCAAGGATGTTAAATTTCTTTAGGAAATTAGCTAAAAATGATAGTTTACAGATAAATTATGATGTATATAAATCTGAGAAGTTAACTGGAGATAGAAATAGAGCTATGGCATACCTTTTAAAGAATGATGGGTTTATAACAGGTGATGTAGAAGAAGTACTGGATTTGTATTTTAAGCAATGCTCTATAGAAGTGGATACTGTTGATTTAGCAAGAATAGGTATAAATCTTGCAAGTTATGGTGTGGATATAGAAACTGGTGAAAGACTAATTAGAAAAGATATATCTAGAATGGTTAAGACGTTTATGGTTACTTGCGGTATGTATGATGCATCTGGAGAATTTGCTATAAGAACTGGAATACCTGCAAAATCTGGGGTTGGAGGAGGGATAGTTGCTTCAGTACCTAATACAATGGGAATAGGAGTATACGGTCCGGCACTAGATAAAAAAGGTAATAGTGTAGCTGGAATAAAAATATTAGAAGACTTATCTAACAGATTGGAACTAAATATATTTTAAAATATAGAATTTTTTGACAACTATACTCACTTCATATATAATTAAGTTATAATAAAATAAATTTTTTTTAGGGGTGGGGGGAATGAAAGAAGTACTTGTACTAAGAGATTTAGAGTGTATAAAAGCGATAGCACACCCTCGCAGGATAGACATTCTAAAAACGTTTAATAAAGAACCATTATCAGCAAAGCAACTATCCCAATTGCTAGATGAACCTCATGCAAAAATTAACTATCATATTAAGACTTTATATAAAGTTGGAATTTTAGAATTGGTAGAAGAAAAAATCAAATCCGGTATAGTCGAAAAATATTACTACCCAAGAGCTAAAAATATAGTTATTGGTAAAACTATTCTAGACTTTTCACTGGATACTGATGAAGAAAAAAAAGAGTTATGTATATCTAAATTTAGTGATCTAAGTGAAGTATTTTATAGAGCAGCAGAAGAAGATATATTGGAAAGTAATAATGTTATAGACTATCATAATATTTCTCTTACACATAATGAAATTAATGAACTAAATGAGGTTATGAAACTAAAGTTAGAAGAGATTTTAAATAATAGGGAATATAGAATTGATGACAGCAAGTATGATATAGCTGTAGTTGCTATACCTCTATTAAATTCTTTATCGGGGGACGAAGAATCGGTGAATAAAACAGAATGTAATGTATAATAAGTGTCAACATTTGTTGATACTTATTTTTTTGGGTATAATTAAATATATAAAAAATAATTACAACCATAAGGAGAAAAATAATGCTTATAATAGGACCACATATATCAATAGCAAAAGGATTTGCAAAGGCGGCTGAAACAGCAGTAGATATAGGAGCAAATACATTCCAATTCTTTAGTAGAAATCCTAGAGGTGGAAATGCTAAAGCTTTTGACGAAAAGGATATAAATAAATTCCAACAAATAAGAAAAGATAATGACTTTGGTCCGCTTCTAGCTCACGCGCCTTATACTATGAACCTTGGAGGGAGTAAAGATGAGGTTTATGAATTTGCTAGAATGGTAATAAAAGAAGACATACAAAGAATGAACTCATTAGGTATAGAGTATATGTGCTTCCATCCAGGTAGTCATGTAGGTGGAGGAATTGATTTTGGAATAGAAAGAATTATCGATGGTCTAAATGCCGGAATAAAAGGAGATGAGGATCTGACTATACTTCTAGAAACTATGTCAGGCAAAGGTACTGAAATAGGATTTGACTTTAATCAATTAAAAAGAATAATTGACGGCGTAGAACATAATGAAAAGATAGGTGTATGCTTAGATACATGCCATGTATTTTCAGCTGGATATGATATAGTAAATAACTTAGATGGAGTACTAGAAGAATTTGATAAAATAGTAGGAATAGATAGGTTAAAGACTATACATTTAAATGATAGCTTAATGCCATTTGGAGATAAAAAAGATAGACATGCAGTAATAGGAGAAGGAAAAATAGGATTAGAGGCAATACTTAATTTCATGGAACATCCAAGTATTAAAGGATTACCTTTCTTCTTAGAGACACCTCTAGAGGATGAAGGTCATAAAAAAGAAATAAAAATGCTAAAAGATATACTGACTAGTAAGTAAAAATTATATATAATTGAAAATATATAATTTGAAAGTCAGGTGAGGGTGTAATGAGATTTTTAGGAAAAACTGATATGAAGATAAAAAGAGTTGGATTTGGTGGAATACCGATACAAAGAATAACTCAAGAAGATACTAATGAGGTTATTTGTGAATTAGAAAATCAAGGAATTAACTTTATAGATACAGCAAGAGGTTATACTATAAGTGAAGAATATATAGGCCACTCATTAAAGGGAAAAAGAGATAAGTTTTACTTAGCTACTAAGAGTATGAGTAGAGATTATGAGGGGATGAAAAATGATATAGAAGTTAGTTTGAGAAATCTTCAAACAGATTATATAGATTTATATCAGCTTCATAATGTCAAACCCGAAGAATATGATATGATTTTTAATGAAGATAAAGCTTATAGAGCTTTATTAGAAGCGAAAGAAGCCGGTAAAATTAAAAATATAGGAATAACTGCTCATAGTCTAGATACTATAGAAAAAGCAATCAGTGGAGATAGATTTGCAACTATTCAATTCCCATACAATATAGTTGAAGATCAGGCAGATGAATTATTTAAAGAAGCTAATGCAAAGGGGATAGGTATAATAGTAATGAAGCCTCTTGCAGGTGGAGCACTAAATGACGCTACACTAGCAATAAAGTATATACTTTCTAAGGAATATATAGATGTAGCTATACCGGGTATGGATAGTATAGAACAAGTGAAACAAAATGTAAATGTATTAGAAAATCTTAATCTTACTTATGATGACAATAAGAAAATAGAAGAAATAAGAAATACTCTAGGTAGTAGATTCTGTAGAAGATGCGAATACTGCTTGCCTTGTCCAGTAGGTATTAATATACCTGCAAATTTCCTAATGGAGGGATATTATACAAGGTATAACTTAAAGGAATGGGCAAAGGAAAGGTATGCAGCGCTCGATTTCAAAGCGAGTGAATGTATAGAGTGTGGGTTATGTGAAACAAAATGTCCATATGATCTTCCTATAAGAGATATGTTAAAAAATGTATCGCAAAAGCTTGGATAAATAAATCTAGATAATATATAAAAAGAGAACTTAAGCCTTAAGGGATATAAGTTCTCTTTCTATGTAGATAGAATAAATTTATTCTTTTAAAGTAATATTATAATCAACATTGTATTTAGATATTGGATAAAGTTCGACCTCAACACGTGGATTATCTTTATCTATAAAATCAAACAATAAAACTGGTTTAAGTTGTTTATCGTTTTTTATAATGCCGCTCTTCTCAATACCATCGCAAATACTCTTAGGGTAATTGTGCAAATCTCCCATACGCTTATTGGGGAAGTATAGTTTTAATATAGTAATTAGATCTTCTTCAAGGGTATCGCCTTGATATTGTTGATTTATATATCCAGCAATCATATTTTCGTAAGCTAAATACTTTGAATGTTTACCTGTAGAAGGCATCCATGCCTGACCATGGACATTATGAAGTTTAAAATTTGACTTACTTATAGGTCTACCTGGTATTGTTAATTTAATCAAATTATCACCATCCTTACGCTTAGTTATTATAAAGGTAATAGTGAATTAATGAAAGGAGAATTTATGGATAATAAAAAATTAAAAGAATTTTGTCATTCGATAGGTATAAAATGTGTAGGTATAGCTGGTATTGGTCCATATCACAATTTAGAAAAAATAATTAAAAATAAACTGGCTAATGGCCACTTTACAGGTATGGAAGAAGCTATAGTAGAAAATCGGATAGACCCTAGAAAAACAATGGAGAATGTGAAATCAATAATAGTATGTGCTTTTCCATATTATATCGGAGAAAATGAAAGGTCTAACTTATCAAAATACTGTCAGGTAAAAGACTATCATATAGTTGTAAAAGAATATCTACAAAAGATATGCAATCATATAGAAAGTAGCGTTGAAAATTTTGAATATAAGATCTTTGCAGATAATGGTCCGTTAGTAGATAGACACTTAGCATATTTAGCAGGTATAGGATACTTTGGTATCAATAATAATATAATAACTGATGAATACGGATCTTATATTTTTATAGGATATATTATGAGTAATTATGAGTTTAAAACAGATGAACCGCTACCGAGGACATGTATAAAATGTGGTAAATGTGTGAAATATTGCCCAGGAAATGCATTGTTGGGGAATTATGAGATGAACCCTAGAAGATGCCTGTCATATATGACACAAAAAAAGGGAGAATTATCAGAAGAAGAAATAAAATTAATAAATAAAAATAAAAAGGTATTTGGATGCGATATATGCCAAGAGGTATGCCCTCACAATAAAAAAGTACCTATTACAAACTTAGAAGAATTTAGAGAAGATGTAATAGATGAATTAGACTATGAAGAAATAAATTCTATATCAAATAAAGAATTTAAAAGAAGGTATAGTGATAGAGCATTTAACTGGAGAGGTAGACCTTTGATAAAACGAAATATGGAAATAATTTTAGAGAAGCCTATAGAATAATGTGCTATAGGCTTCTTTTTTATGTACTTAATCATATACTTTAATATATATCATAAACCTAATATAGAAATTTAGAAAAATGCTAAGGTCAAGGTTAATGAGGGGGGATAATTGATGCTAAAATATAATAATACATCTGAGATAAAAGAATTGGAATGTATATTAGGTCAAGAGAGAGCTATAGAAGCTATGGAAATAGGTTTAAAGATAGATAATCCATCTTATAATATATATATAGCTGGAGATTCTGGGACCGGGAAAACAACATATGCTCTGAATGCACTAAAAAATTATGCGAGTAACAAAAGTTCTCACAAAGATTGGTGCTATGTAAATAACTTTGAATGTTCTAGAGAACCTATTGTAATAGAGTTAGAAAGAGGTATGGGGAAAGTATTCCAAAAAGATATAGAAAAGCTAATAGAAACACTTCTTGATGAACTAAGAGATACTTTTGAAAGTGAAGATTTCGAATTAAGCAAAAATCAACTTCTTGAAGATTATGATATAGAAAAAGAAGCATTATTAAAAAAGATAAAAAAATATGGAGAAGAAAAAGGATTCAAATTAAAAAATAGTAAAGTAGGTATGGTATTTGTACCCATAAAAGAAAAAGAAGAAGAGTACAATAAAGATGATGAAGAATCTGAAGCAGAATTTTATAAGGTTAAAAGAGAATTAGAAAATATGGCTATTCAAGTAGTATATAAGATTAGAGATTTAGAAGATGATGCAAAGGAAGCTATTTTAGACCTTGAAGAAGAAGTTGGAAAATATGTTGTAGACCCTCATGTTGAAGCTTTAAAAGAAAAATACAATGAGTACGATAAGGTAAAAACTTATCTAGATTGTATTAGAGACGATATACTTGAATATATATATTTATTTTATTTAGATGAAGATGAATTAAAAGAAAAATATGATAGAGATCATTTTAATAGATATAAGGTTAATTTATTTGTAGATAACGGAAATGAAAAGCTTAACTCATCAGCACCAGTAGTGGTAGAGATAAATCCAAGCCCTTCTAATTTATTTGGGAAGGCTGAGTATGATTACTTAAATGGCAACTTTAAGACAGATTTCACAAAAATACTTCCGGGAGCAGTTCATAAGGCAAATGGTGGATATTTAGTGTTATATGTAGATCAACTTCTAAGATATGCATTGTCATGGGATATGTTAAAAAGAACTATGCAATCAGGAATGATAAGTGTAGATACTCAGACGGCGATAAAGCCTGAAAATATGCCACTTAATATGAAGATAATTCTAATTGGTAGTAATTATATGTATAATTTACTGTATAGCTATGATGCAGACTTTAGTAAATACTTTAAAATTTTTGTGGATTTTGATAATGAGATGGATAAAAGTGAGTACAATGAAGATGGGATAGTAAAATTTATAGCTCACCAATGTAATAAAAATAATCTTAAACATTTTACCTATGATGCAGTTCAAGAGGTTATCAAGTTTAGTACCCGATTATCTGGAGATAAAAGTAAATTATCTACACAATTTAATAAAGTTATGGAGATAATAATTGAAGGTAATGCATACTCAAAGATTAGAGATACAGAATATATAGAACGAGAAGATGTAAAAAAAGCAATTCAAGAAAGAAGAAAAAGACTTAATCGAATAGAAAGTAAAATGGATGAATCCTTAGATAAGGGGTTTACTCTAATTGAAACAGAAGGATCAAAAGTGGGAGTTATTAATGGTCTTTCAGTACTTAACATGGGTGAATACTCATTTGGAAGACCGTCTAGGATAACTGTAACTACAAGCCCTGGAAATGGCGGAATAGTTAATATAGAAAGAGAAGTAAACATGAGTGGACCTATACACAGTAAAGGTGTACTAATACTTGGTGGGTATTTATCAGAAAATTTTGCTCAAGAATTTCCTTTATCTCTAAATGCATATATTTGTTTTGAGCAAAACTATGGTGGAATAGATGGAGATAGTGCATCAGGAGCGGAATTATATGCACTATTATCAGCGCTATCTGAAGTACCAATTAAACAAAATATCGCAGCTACAGGCTCTATAAATCAAAAAGGCGATATACAGGTTGTAGGTGGAATAACAGAAAAAATTGAAGGTTTCTATTATACATGTAAGAAAAAAGGTTTAAATAATGAACAGGGTGTTATAATACCGAGAAATAACAGTAGAAATTTAATATTAGATGATGAAGTAAATGAAGCGATAAGTGATGGTAAGTTTCATATTTATACAGCTGATAGAATAGAAGAAGCTGTGGAAATATTAACTGGTGTTAAGTTTGAAGAAATACGAGATAAGGTAAAAGAAAAGCTACACAAATTTAGTAAAATACAAAGACCTGCGAAACTATAAGTTTATTGTATGTTCTAATAGGGAATTATAAAAGCAAAGGCTAATATTAGCTTTTGCTTTTTTATTATAAATAGAATTACTATTTCCTATTTTATTAACATAAGCCACTGGGTGGGCGAAATGAGCAAAGTGAATTTTTTATTAAAAAAAATTAAATTAGTAATTAGCAAGAGTTTGTTATATATTGTTGAATATGATAGATAATATAAATAAAATCAAATCAAATAGGGGGATGAAACATGAAAAATGTAAATAAAATATTAGATAAACTACAAGAGCTTTATCCAGATGCAAAGTGTGAGTTGGATTACACTACTCCATTTGAACTTTTAATAGCTACAATATTATCAGCACAATGTACAGATGTGAGAGTTAATATGGTAACTGGAGAGATGTTTAAAAAATATAACACACCAGAAGCTTTTAAAAATCTTAGCGTAGATGAGATTAGCAATGAAATAAAAACGTGTGGACTTTATAAAAGTAAATCACAAAAAATAAAAGATACTTCAACTATGATTTGTGAACTTTATAATGGACAAGTTCCAAATAATTTGGAGGAACTTGTTAAACTTCCTGGAGTAGGTAGAAAGACAGCGGGGGTAGTATTAAGTAATGCTTTTAATCATCCTGCAATAGCAGTAGACACACATGTATTTAGAGTTTCTAACCGAATAGGTATAGTCCATACAAAAACACCTGAGAAAACAGAGTTTGCACTTATGGATGTAATACCAAGAGAAAGATGGTCTCATTCACATCATCTTTTGATTTTCCATGGAAGGAGAATATGTAAGGCTAGAAAGCCTGAGTGTAATATTTGTCCTATTGCAAGTGATTGTGATTACTATCAAGAAGGGACTGACTAAAATTGAGAAGAATTAAGATTGTATTATTATCAATAGGAATATTTTTTTTACAAGGAACAGTATTATCAACTGCACTTGAAATAGAAGGAAAGATACACAAAAATATTTATATAGACAATATTGATGTTTCAAAGCTTACTATAAATGAAGCTGAAGACAAAATAGAAAGCTTTATAAATAATAGTTGTGAGCTCAACTTAACCTATAAAGGAAATATTTACAAAATAAATCTTAATGACTTTGAAGTGAATTATAAAATAAAAGACTCTGTTAAAGAGGCTTATGAGATAGGTAGAAGTAAGAATATTATCTCTAATATAAAAACTAAATCAAAATTGGACTTAGGTAATAAGGAAGCAATAGGCTTAAAATACTCTTACAGTGATGAAAAAATAGATAAATATATTTCATATATAAAAAGTCAAATAGAAAAAGAACCTATAAATGCAAATATTAGAATGGATAATGAAAAATTAGTAGTAGAAAAAGAAGAGTATGGTATAAGTGTTAATGAAAAGTACTTAAAAGATAAGATAGTAAATAAAATTGATACTTTAAAAAATAGTAGTGAAGAAATAATGATAACTAAGATTAAGCCAAAACACGTATATGAAGAATTGGCTAAGATTGATACTGAATTAGGGTCTTATGAAACTTATTTTAATAAAGATAATAAGAATAGAGTCAACAATATAAATGTAGCATCTTATTATACAAGCAATGTATTAGTTAACAAGAATGAAGAATTTTCATTTAATAGAAATGTTCAAGGAGAAGAAATAGTATCTAAACTTAAACCTGCACCTGTGATATCAAATGGAAAGGTAAAGGAAGGTTTAGGAGGAGGCATATGCCAAGTATCAAGCACTATTTATAATGCAGCCTTATATTCAGGGTTAGAAATAACAAATGTAAGAAACCACACAATACCTAGTGGATATATAGAAAAAGGACGAGATGCAACTGTATCAAGAGGGGATACAGATCTTAGATTTGTAAATAAATTTGATACACCTATTTTAATATATAACAAAGTTTATGAAGATAGAATAGTTTCTACTATATATGGAAATAAAGAGGATAAGAAAGATATAGACATTGAAACAGAGATAATTCAGACAATACCAAATAATACGATAGTAGAAAAAACGGACAATCTGTATAAAGGGGAAAAAAATATATATGAAAATGGAAGGATAGGATATAAAGTAAATACATTTAGAGTATATAAGGATGGAAATGAACCAGTTAAAGAGCTTATTCATGAAAGTTATTATCCTCCAATGGATAAGGTAATAAAGTATGGTACTAAAAATAAAATAAACTATAAGGTTATGAATTTTTAAGTTATTTAAGGATTAAAATCTGTTATTTAAGTAGAAATTAGATAGGAGATTTTAATCCTTGTGTACATATTAGTGATAACTTTAGTAAAGTGAGTTTTTAGAAGTATAATTTTCTGTTATAATTATATTTAGATAAATATTAGAAACGTTGCAGAGTACACACAAAGATGTATTTTTAATACAACATAACTAACATAAGGAGGATATTATGTCATTAAATATAGTATTAGTTGAACCGGAAATACCTCAAAATACTGGGAATATAATAAGAACATGTGCTGCGACAGGCACAACTTTACATTTAGTTAGACCATTAGGTTTCTCTCTAGAAGATAAATATTTAAAAAGAAGTGGACTTGACTATTGGGACATAGCGAATATACAATATTACGATAGCTTTGAAGAAGTACAGCAAAAAAATCCAGATGGGAAGTTTTTCTATTCAACTACAAAAGTAAATCAGTCTCATTCAGATGTTGAATTTGTAGACAACTCATTTATAGTATTTGGGAAAGAAACAAAAGGATTGCCAGAATCATTAATAAAGGATAATTTAGAAACAGGTATAAGAATACCTATGATAGATAATGAAAAAGCTAGATCACTAAATCTATCAAACTCAGTTGCAATAGTTGTTTTTGAAGCTTTAAGACAACTAGGATACCCTAATATGAGATAGTTAAATATAATAAACATAGTTTAAGGAGGGGGCGTATTTTAATGAATAATGTGAAAATAATATGTGACAGCTTGTCTGATATACCTAAAGACTTAATAGAAAAATATGATATAGACGTAGTACCTTTAACAGTAATATTAAATGACAAAGAATATAGAGATGGTATAGATATATCTAATGATGAGTTTTATAGAATATTGAGAGAAGAAAATGCACATCCAAAAACATCGCAAGCTACATATGCTCAATTTAAAGAATTCTTTGAGAAATATGTAAATGAAGGTAGAGAAGTACTGTATATTGCAGGTTCTTCTGTAGCTACAGGAACATACCAAAGTGCTGTAATGGCAAAAAATGATTTAGAAGGAACGATACATACTTTTGATTCAGCAAGTTTTTCTTTTGGAATAGGAATACTTGTGGTTAAAGCAGGAGAACTTGCAAAGGAAGGAAAATCTATAGATGAAATACTATCGACTATAGAAAAAATGAAAAAAGAAGTGTTTGTTTTATTCTCAGTTGATACATTAGAGTACCTTCAAAAAGGAGGTAGAATTTCATCTACTAAAGCTGCAATAGGAAGTATATTAAACATAAAGCCTATATTAGAAATAAAAAATGGTTTAGTAGCTCCTATATGTCAAGTAAGAGGAAAGAAAAATGTAATATCAAAGATAATAGAGCTTTTAAAAGAGCATTGCGGAAATGATTTATCAGATCAAATAGCATATGTAGGCTATAGTGATGATCTTAAGGAAAAAGAAAAGCTAGCTGAAGCAGTTAGAGAAAACTTAAACCCTAAGGATATAGTATTTTTCCAAATTGGAACTTGTGTAGGAACTCACTCAGGTCCTGGCGGAACAGGTATAATATGTTTAAAAAATAATATATAAATAGCCAAGCTGTCTCAAATTATGATTGAGATGGCTATTTTTAAATATATACTTTAAATTACAATATAGAATCAAAAATTAATTAAATTATAAAAAAATATATCTATATGAATATAATTATTTAATAAAATATATAATAATATTTGTATAGAAGATTTTTTTAGTAAAAAGTACAACATATATAGTATGTACTTTCAATAAAAAGGATACACTATTTAAATTGTAAAAACGATTTTCTTATAGAAATATGTAGAAAAAAATTACAAAATAGTGTAAAATAAGATAAGATATTACATAAAACATAAAAATCTAGGAGGATACTTATGAAACTTAAAAAGTTAATAGCTTTAGGTTTAACTACAGTTATGACTACAGGTATGTTAGTTGGATGTAGTTCAAAGCCTAAGTCAGATGAAAGTGCAAAAGGTTCAGAGGGAAAGATAACTAAAGTAGCTATGGTTACAGATACTGGTGGGGTTAATGATGAATCTTTCAACCAATCTGCATGGTCTGGTTTAGAAAAAGCTAAAAAAGAATTTGGTGAAGATAAAGTAGACGTTAAGTACTTAGAATCTAAGCAAGATGCTGACTATGTACCAAACATAGAAACATTATATGAAGAAGGATATGACATAATAATAGGTGTAGGATTTAAATTACAACCTGCTATAGAAGAAGCTTCAAAGAACTATCCAGAGCAACAATTTGCTTTAATAGATTCAGTAGTTGAAGCTGAAAATGTAACATCGTTATTATTTGAAGATAATGTATCGTCTTATTTAACAGGATTAATAGCTGGTAAAATGACAGAAACTAATAAAGTTGGATTTATTGGTGGTATAGAAAGTGAAGTTTTAGATAGATTTGATTACGGATTCCAAGCTGGTGTTAAAGATTCTAACCCAGATGCTGAAGTATTAAGACAATATACAAACAGTTTCACAGATTCAGCTAAAGGTAAAGATATAGCAGCTAACATGCACAATAAAAATGCTGATATAATATTAACTGCAGCTGGTGCTTGTGGTATAGGTGCTATAGAAGCAGCTAAAGAAAATAACAAAAAAGCTATAGGTGTTGACCAAGATCAAAATGCTTTAGCTCCAGAACATGTAATAACTTCAGCTATGAAAAACATAGATGCTGCTGTATTTAACTTAGTAAAATCTAAGGTTGAAGGAAACTATAAAGGTGGAGAAACTATAGTTAATACATTATCAACTGGTGGGGTTGGTGTAGCTCCTACTACTGATAAAAATGTACCACCAGATGTTTTAACATATGTTAATGAAATGTCTGAAAAAGTTAAGAGTGGAGAAATAAAAGTTCCTCAAAATAAGGAAGAATTCGACGCTAAATATAATAAATAAGTAAAAATTATTTTAATAGCCATCCTAAGTTAGGATGGCTATTTTTGAATCAATAAAATATTATGAGACAATTTGGAAATAATAATATTAAAGCCACTTAGATTATCAAAAATTTATTTAGTCTATACTAATATATGGTAATAGTACGATTATATAGAGAAAGTTAGTTTAAATAATACTTATATTTTAAAAAAAGTGAGAAAAATGTCGAAAAAATTTGTTATGAGAGCTAGATTTTAGTATAATAAAAATATTGATTATTATTGATTATTAAAATAAGGAGGAAATAAAAGAGCTATGAATAATGGTAATATAGATTACAGCAAAAAAGTCGTAGAAATGAAAAAGATAACAAAAAAATTCGGAAGCTTTGTTGCTAATGATAGCATAGACCTGACTGTTCACAAAGGTGAAGTACATGCGCTTTTAGGTGAGAATGGAGCAGGTAAATCTACACTTATGAATATTTTATATGGATTATATCACCAAACATCAGGAGAAATCTACATAAATGAAAATTTAGTAAATATGGATAACCCAAACGTAGCTATATCTAATGGTATAGGTATGGTGCATCAGCATTTCATGCTAGTTCAACCATTTACAGTAGCACAAAATATAATACTTGGAACTGAACCTACAAAAGGTTTAGGTGCAGTAGATATGAAAAAAGCTATTGATGATGTTAAATCTATATCTGAAAAATACGGATTATTTGTTGATCCAATGGCAAAGGTTGAAGATATAACTGTTGGTATGCAACAGAGAGTTGAAATATTAAAGGCGTTATACAGAGGTGCAGAAATATTAATATTAGATGAACCAACAGCAGTACTTACGCCACAAGAAATAGAAGAACTTATACAAATTATAAGAAACTTAACTAAAGAAGGTAAATCTGTAATAATAATAACTCATAAATTAAAAGAAATAAAAGCTGCGGCTGATCACTGTACTATAATAAGAAGAGGTAAATACATAGATACGGTTAAGGTTTCAGAAGTAACAGAAGATGATCTAGCTGCTATGATGGTTGGTAGAGAAGTTAGCTTTAAAGTTGATAAAGAAGAAGCAAAACCTAAAGATACTATATTAAAAGTTGAAAACTTAGTAGTAAGAGACAATAGAAAAATAGCAGTAGTAAATGGCTTATCTCTAGAAGTGAAAGCTGGTGAAATATTAGGTGTTGCAGGTATAGATGGAAATGGTCAATCTGAGCTGGTTGAGGCATTAACAGGTCTTAGAAAAGCCGAATCAGGAAGCATAAAAGTAAATAATAAAGAAGTTTTAAATAATAAACCTAAAGATGTGTTTAACAAAGGTATAAAGAATATACCAGAAGATAGACATAAGAGAGGTCTTATATTAGATTTTACTGTAGCTGAAAATACAGTTTTACAAAATTATAAAGACCCTAGATTCTCTAAAAGAGGTATCTTAAATAAAGAAGCTATAGAAGCTCATGCTAAAAAAATAATAGAAAGATTTGATGTTAGACCTACAGACTTCACTAATAAAGCAAGAGCTTTATCAGGAGGTAACCAACAAAAGGTTATCATTGGTAGAGAGGTTGATAACATAGAAGTTTCTAAAGCTGCAAGCGGAGAAGCACAATTATTTATAGCAACTCAACCTACTAGAGGTCTAGATGTTGGTGCTATAGAGTTTGTTCACAAGTCTTTAGTAAAGCAAAGAGATGAAGGAAATGCTGTGCTGCTAGTTTCGTTAGAACTAGATGAGGTTATGAATGTATCTGACAGAATCGCAGTAATTTATGAAGGTAAAATAGTAGGAATTGTAGATGCAAAAGATGCAGATGAAAATACATTAGGATTTATGATGGCAGGAGGTGTAGACCATGATTAGTAAGACAAAAAAGGCAAAAAAATTCTCCATAGCTGATAGTCCTATAATATTCTCGTTAGTTTCTATTTTATTAGGATTAGCAGTAGGTGCCATAGCTTTATTAATGGCAGGTCAGGATCCTATAACGGCTTACACGGCTATGATAGATGGTATAATAGGTAAGCCTAAATTTATAGCATGGACTATAATAAGATCTACTCCGCTTATATTAACAGGTCTTTCTATTGCGTTTGCATTTAAGACAGGATTATTTAACATAGGTGCAGAAGGTCAATTTATAATAGGGTCATTAGCTGCAACATTAGTTGGAGCAGGTATTGAGCTACCAATGTTTATACACGTACCACTTACTTTATTAGTAGCAGCATTAGCAGCTGGACTATGGGGTGGAGTTGCAGGATGGCTTAAATCTAAGTTTGGAATAAATGAAGTTATAGCAATGATAATGTTAAACTGGATAGCATTCTATTTCAGTAACTATATGATAAGAACATCATGGCTTGCAAAAGCAAATAGTGAGTCTTCAGTAAATATACATGACTCAGCAAGTATAAGTATAAACTGGTTAACTGATTTAGTAGGACCAGCTACTAAAGTAAACTGGGGTATAGTTATATCTATAATACTTGTTTTAGTAATAGCGTTTATATTATTTAAGACTACTCTAGGCTTTGAACTAAGAGGAGTAGGATACAATAAATTTGGTGCAGAATACGGTGGAATAAACGTAAATAAATCTATATTACAATCTATGGCTATAGCAGGTATGCTTGCAGGTATAGCGGGAGCTATACAGGTAATGGGTGTATCTCAAAATATTACTATATTAGCAGCACAAGAAGGATATGGATTTGACGGAATAGCTGTTGCCCTAATAGCTAACAACAATCCTATAGGAGTTATATTCTCGGGATTACTATTTGGTGCATTCAAGTATGGTGGAACTAAGATGCAGATGGTAGGAGCACCTTCAGAAGTAATCAATATAGTTATCGGATCTATAGTTTACTTCATTGCATTAAGTAATGTATTAAGAATGTTATATGTAAAAATAAGAGATAAGAAGAAAAACAAAGGGGGGAATATATAATGCAAGATTTCGCTTTAATATTTAGTACAACTCTAATGTACGCTACACCCCTTATATTTGCAGCATTAGGTGGAGTATTCTCAGAGAACTCAGGTATAATCAACATAGGTATTGAAGGTATGATGACAATAGGTGCATTTGCAGGTGCAGCAGCTGGTGTTATTGTAGGTAACCCTTGGATAGCATTTATAATTGGTGGTATAGCAGGTGGAGTATTTGCTTTAATACATGCAATAGCTACTGTAAGTTTCAATGCGGACCATACTATATCAGGTGTAGCGATAAACTTATTGGCTCCAGGTGTAGCATTATTTGCATCTAAAATAATGTTTGATGGTGCAACAATGACACCAACTATACCAATGGAAAATAAAATACCAAGACCTTTAAATGGATTACTTCCAGATGGTATATTAAACACTATGTTTAATTCATATGCTACAGTTTATATAGCATTTATATTAGTAGTTGTGGTTTGGTTTGTATTATACAAAACTAAGTTTGGTTTAAGAGTAAGAGCAGTTGGAGAGCATCCAGGTGCAGCAGATACATTAGGAGTAAATGTTACTCGTATAAGATATACAGCAGTTATAATATCAGGTATATTAGCAGGGCTTGGAGGAGCATCTATGAGTTTAGCAGTGGTTTCTTCATTTAGACCTACATTAATATCTGGTCAAGGATATATAGCAATGGCAGCTGTAATATTTGGTAAATGGAGACCTCAATGGGCAATGGCAGCTTGTTTACTATTTGGATTCTCTACAGCTTTATCAGTATTCTTTGGAAATCCAGAATTACCATTTAGCATAAATGAAAACTTATTATCAATGATACCTTATGTAGTTACACTAATAATGTTAGTTCTATTTGTTAAGAGCTCAAAAGCTCCTTCAGCACTTGGAAACGCATATAAAAAGGGAGAAAGATAGTAATAAAATAGGCTACTTTGAAATATTTATATTTTAAGGTAGCTTATTTTTTTATGTAAATTTTATGTAAAGAATAAAAAAATTATATTTGAGAATATTAATATTTGTTAGGGTAAAGAATGACAATGAGGATTAAAAAAGGAAATTTAGAAATAATATAAATATATAAATAAATATATATATAGGAGGTGGTAGTAAAATAATATATCTTATTTAAATTGATTTATAAAAAGTAAAACAATATTATGCTATAGGGTTCCTCTTATTAGAAGAAAGGAGCGATGGATTTGACGACAAAGGACATTCATTTAAGTTTATTATCTCAATATAAATTGCCTACTATGAAATTTTTGCAGAACAATAAATTAAGGAAGCAATTAATGTACAACGAAGATGCAATAGAAGTAGTAATAAAAACAGATGAAAAAGATGCAGAATATATTGAAGAAATATGTGAAGAAATAACAGATTTAATCATTGATATAATAAAATATAAAATTTTAAAAGAGTATGTCCTAAAGCATTATAGTGATACATATGAAAATGAAAAAGAAGATATATACATACATTCATTGAATTTATTCAATGAAAAAGAATTGTTCATAAGAGATACTGTACTAAGTAGGGTATGTGATTATGTTTTAAGCAATGACTATCTTAATTTAGATGGATTTGTAAAGTTTAGAATGAAAGAGTTTATGAACTTTATTCCTGCATTAGGTGATATGGCATTGGAAGAATATTTAATGCAAAAAGATCAAGATGAGTTTATTAGCGTATTAAAATATTTTATTGAGATACAGGAAGAGAAAATAGACCTATTAAGAGTACATATAAGAAATGACAACTCATTTATGTTGTATGACAAAGATGGAAATAAAATAAATAGTATTGATGATGAAGAAATCATTAATATGGTGATAAAAGAAAATTTAAATTATGAAGATTTTTTAATAAGTACATTATTAACTTTATGCCCTAAGAAAATAGAAATACGAGACTCGCTAAAGGACAATTGCTCTAAAGAAATAATTGAGACAATCAAATCTATTTTTGGAAATAGAGTTAGTGAAATCCGACCTAATTAATGCTAATGTAAATATATTGTTTAGATAAAAAAAATTTCTTTTTAAATAACTTTATAAGACGTATAATTATATATATTAAATGATTAGGAATGTCCTATAAAGTACATTACAAATATAAGGAGATTTTAATATGAACAATGTATTAATTAGAATAATAATGCTAGCTGTTATTGGAGGATTGATAGGGTACTTAACTAATGTTGTTGCTATAAAATTAATTTTTAGGCCAATTAATCCGATTAAAATACCAATTTTCAATATTGAAATAATAGGTTTAATACCAAAACGAAAATCGGAAATAGCTAAGAATATTGGTGAAGTAGTTCAAAATGAGTTTCTTTCAATGGATGAGATTTTAGAGAATATAATAACGGAAGAAGACAAAAACAATGTAGTAGACTACATGAAAACGAAAATAAAATTAATAGTGAATGAAAAAATGTCTTATATGCCGACTGCTGTAAAAAGTATGGTTCAGGGATACATATCAGATATTGTGGAGTCAGAAGTAAGAAAAAGTATAGATGAATTAAGCGAAGAAGCAATAATTAAGGCAAAAACACGTATAAATATACAACAAATGGTAGAAACTAAGATAAACGAATTAGATCTAGATACTCTTGAAAATATAATAATTCAAGTAGCAAAAAAAGAATTAAAGCATATAGAAATATTAGGTCTAGTTTTAGGATTTTTAATAGGGATAATTCAAGGGATTATTACTATATTTATATAATATATTTATTATTGCTTGAGATAGAAGTATCTGATATAATGGTAATAACTTAAAACATAAGCTTTGAAGAGGAAGAGTAAAATAGATACAATTTTACAGAGAAGATGAGTCGCCGGCTGAAAGCTCATCAAAATATGACTATTTGAAAACTACCTTGGAGCGGAACTTATTAACATAATTATATTGTGCGAAAGTGTTCGGTTGACTACCTTATAGTCATCAAGAGGGTG
>NZ_NOJY02000035.1 GCF_002250835.2 Romboutsia weinsteinii | reverse complement strand
TTGTTTGGTTGTTTCAAATTCTATAAATTAACCTACTGTTTAATTTTCAAAGTTCATTTTAGCGACCATGTCGCATTTCTATAAACAACTCATTATTTTATCAAAGTTTGTAAGCTTCTTTTCTAACTTGTTGTTTTGTTGTTGTCCTGTTCTCTTGGACAAGTAATACTTTACCACCTTTTACATATGTCGTCAACACTTTTTAAAAAGTTTTTTAATTTTTTTTAAAAAAACATTTAAATCTAATAAAATATTAGTGTTTTTCTACATTTTACTACAACATAAAAGCTATTTATTTTCACTATATTTGAATATGTATGACCCTTTTTTGAAAAAATATATCTATATATATCATTAATAAGGAGATGATTTTATGAGCGATTTTAATAAAATAAAAAATCTTTATGAAGATGGTTACAGATGTATATATCATGACTGTGTAGACACTACTCATACAGTTTATCTTAAAAACTTTAATACTGAAGGATCAGAGGTTATAGAGATTAAGGATGAAAAAGACTTTAGTGATTTTCAAAATTATATAGGCGGACTTAGAATGTCATAATTTTTCTAGATGTATGATTAAGCATAAAAATAGGGAGTCTGCATCTCCCTATTTTGTAGTTACAACTTTTTTTATTAGTCTTAGTAATTCTTCTCTACATGGTTCTATTTCCTTTTTCTTATCTTTATATTCTTGAAAGTTAACAACTTTTGTAATAGTTTTTTTCATAATAATTCACTTCCTAATCAACATTATTAACTTAATTATATAATTCTATATAAGTATAATTCTATATTTTCCATCTATTACCTTCTATTAAATATACAAATTTTCTTATATAAATCCATTTTTGAGAATAATCCTCTCTAAAATGTATTATTATCTGTGATTCAAATATATTTTATTTTCAAATTTTAGTTAAAATTATAAAAAATCATAATTTTAATAACATATATATTTTATATAATTAATGTATAATATGAATATAAACTTTTTAGGGGGATTTTATGCATATATTACAAAATGAACATTTAATAATCGAATCTAAAAATTCTGGAGCTGAACTTACTAGAATTTTTTGTAAGAAACAAAATAAAGAAATATTATGGTCTGGAGATTCAAAATATTGGGGAAGACAATCACCTATATTATTTCCTATAGTTGGTAAGCTAAAAGATAACACTACTATTATCGAGGATTGTACATATACTATGGGTCAACATGGATTTGCAAGAGACTTAGATTTCGAACTTATTCAAGTTGATAATAACTCTGTATCTTATCGTTTAGTATCTAGCGAAACCACTCATAGTCTTTATCCTTATGATTTTGAACTTCTAATAAAATATACTTTAATAGATTCTGAAGTAAGAATAGATTGGAATGTTGTAAATAAGGATTCTAAAGAGATGTACTTCTCTATAGGTGCTCATCCTGCATTTAATATTGATAATTCTTTATCAGATTACTACCTTGAGTTTAAGTCTAGAGATAATATAAGCCAGATTACTCTAAATGGACCTTACTCAGATAAAGATTTTGTATTAGAGAAATTAAATACTCTTTTATTAAATCCAGATTTATTTGCTAATGACGCTCTAATCTATACCAATATAGATGAAATAACTATAAAAAATAACAAAGATGAATCCTTTGTGAATGTAAATTTTACAGACTTCCCATTAGTAGGTATCTGGACACCATACTACAAAGATAGTAACTCTACTGCTCCATTTTTATGTATTGAACCTTGGTATGGACTTGCAGATAGCGTAGACTCTGATGGTCAATATAAGAATAAAAAATATATAAATACACTTGATCCAAGTGAATGCTTCTCTGTTTCATACAGCATTAGCGTTGGTTAGTAGTTTATTTAATCTAATTTTATAGACAATAAAAAAGAGATGTATCACACATCTCTTTTTTTATTATTATTTATTCATTTGCTCTTCAAGCCATTTCAATGCAACATCTAATTGTTTTTCTTCATCTTCTTCTTTTATGTCAGGCTCTATTCCTTTTCCATTTATATAATCTCCATTTGGAGTAAAGTATTGAGCAGTTGTCAACTTATATCCAGTTCCATCCTTTAACTCTCTAACACTTTGAACTAGTCCTTTTCCAAAACTTGTTGTTCCTACAGCTATTCCCTCACCATTATCAACTATAGCAGCAGTAAGTATTTCAGATGCTGATGCACTACCTTCATTTATAAGTACAGCTATCGGAAGACCTAACTTACCCTTACCTGATTTTAAATATTCTGTATTTCCCTTATTATCTTTGGTATAAACTATTGTACCTTCTCCTATTAATTCATCAGCTATATCCTTACATATATCAAGGAGACCTCCACCATTACCTCTAAGGTCTAGTGCTAAAGCTTTAATTCCTTGTGATTTCAAATCATCTAATGCTACTTTAAAATCATCGTATGTATTCTCATTGAATGAAGTCATTTTTATGTAACCTATGTTGTTATCCATAACTTTACTTTCTATAGTATGAGCAACTATCTCTTCTCTTTTTACTTTTATATCAGATTCAGTGCCATCTCTTTTTATAGTTAATACAACTTCAGTTCCTTCTTTTCCCTTTATCATGCCTATAGCTTCATCTGAGTTGCTAGAAGAAACAGCCTTACCATCTACCTTAACTATTTTATCTCCAGCTTTTATTCCACTTCTTTCTGCAGAAGATCCTTCCATCGGAGCTATGATAGTTATAAGCCCATCCTCAGCTTCTGGACTTATATATACTCCTATACCTACATAAGATCCACTTGTTTGTTCTTTTAACTTTTCAAACTCTGATTTAGTATAGTATTGAGAGTATGGATCATCAAGCCCTGAAAACATCCCTTTAATCGCTCCATTTACTAACTTATCATCTGATGGTTTTTGATAAAAATCTTCCTTTACAAGACCCTCTAACCCAAGTAATTTATTATATTTTTGATAGCCTTCATATACACTTTTCGATACTACAACTTTATTCCCTAATGCAAGTTGGAATGTTGATGTGAAAAGTGCTGTAACTACTACAAGGACTATTGCATATATAATAGCTTTTTTCTTTGATATCATTCAATGCATCTCCTTTACCTAATCTACTATATATTATATGACTAGCTATTCTTTTTATTACAATTTACCCAATTGTGTTGATTTAACTTATTTACTTATATAGAATTTATATTAAATAAATTTAAATTATATATCCATATTATACCATATAAAGGGGTTGAGTTTTATGAAAAAGGAGTTTAGAAAGAAAGTTATAGATGTTAGACAATCTCAATGCGTCGATTTTATATCTACAAGGTCTGATATAATCACAGACAAATTACTTTCCATGGATTGCATAAAAAATGCTCACAGCATTATGCTTTATCTAGATTTTAATAATGAAGTTCAAACCAATAACCTTATTAACAAGCTACTTTCATTAAAAAAAATAGTCTCATCTCCTGTAACGTACAAAAAAGATAGAAAATTAGTTCCTACTCAAATTACTGATCTAAAAAAAGATATCCAGTTAGGTGTATACGGAATAAGAGAACCAAATCCAAATTACTCTCGATCTATACCAGTTGAAGATTTAGATATTGTCATTGTACCTGCTGTTGCTTATGACTTAAATTGCTATAGACTAGGATATGGTGGCGGATTTTATGACCGGTTTTTAGAAAACCTGAGACCAGACACGATTACTATAGGTATAGCTTTCGATTTACAAATCTTTGATAGCATTCCTAAGGATCCACATGATGCTCAATTAGACTATATCGTAACCGAATCAAAATTAATCACATCTATCAAATAAAATATAAAAAATCCATCATATATTTTTAGCAAAAGTACTCTAGTAGCGGCTCACTTACTTGAATACTTTTGCTCATTATCTTTTTTTGCCTCTAATATCTACCTTACTACTCTTCTTTACATTTATTATTTTTAGATTTCTCCTCACTATTTTCCTCTTTATCTAGCTTTCTATATCTTTCTAATGTATCATTCATAATATTATCTATTTCACTTATGTCTTTTCCTGTAAGTATCTCTAGACCTTCTTCAATAGTTGATATTGCATATATAGTAAATTTACCTTCTTTAACGCTATCTATTACTTCATCTTTTAGTAATAGGTTTTTAACATTTTGTATAGGTATCATAACACCTTGTCTTCCTGTTAAGCCTTTAAGTTTGCATACATCAAAAAATCCTTCTATTTTCTCATTAACTCCACCTATAGGTTGAATCTCTCCCTTTTGACTTACTGATCCAGTTACTGCAATATATTGCTTTATAGGTATATTTGATATACTAGAGATCACTGCATAAAGTTCAGTACTTGAAGCACTATCACCATCTACACCATTGTAATTCTGTTCAAATGTTATTGATGTTGTTATGGAAATAGGTTTCTCCTTAGCATATCTAGCACCTAGGTATCCACTTAAAATTAGTACTCCTTTATCATGAATACTACCACTTTGCTTTATTTCTCTCTCTATGTTTATTACTCCTAGTCTTCCTCTATAGCTAGACGCAGTTATTTTAGATGGCTTCCCAAAAGAGTATTCTCCTGTTCCCATTACTGCTAACCCATTTATTTGACCAGTTTTTTCACCATCAATATCTATTAATAAGGTTCCCTCTTCAAACATCTCATTTAGTTTCTCTTCATACTTGTTACTCCTATATGCCTTTTGCTCAATTGCTTTTTCAACATCAGATCGCATTACATATATGCTAGCATCATCACTTATTGCTTCTGATTCATAGATAATATCAACAATCTTGTTGAATCTTGCTGTTAACTTATTCTTACTATCTCCTATTCTATTGCTATATTCAATAATTTTTTCTACAGCAGTTTTTTCAAAGTGCTTTAATCCATGTTCATTACATTTATTTGCTATAAGTTGAGCTGTTTTGTAAATATTCTCCTTATTTTTATCTAGTTCTATATCGAAATCAGCCATTATCTTAAATAAACTTCTAAATTCCTCTTCATACGAATAAAGAAGGCTATAATAGCGATTATCACCTATTAAGATAACCTTTATATCTATATCAATTGGCTCTGGTTTTAATGTCGATGTAACTAGATACCCATATTGTTTGTTTAAGGATTCAATAGTTATTTTCCCAGTTTTTAAAGTTCTCTTTAAGCACTCCCAAGAGAAAGGACTTGATAATACATCCTTTATATTTAAAATCAAATATCCACCATTAGCTCTATGAAGCACTCCTGGTTTTATCTCCATAAAACTAGTAGTAAGAGCACCAATTTCATTTTTATATTCTATAGATCCAGTTAAATTATAGTATGTAGGATTACTCTCTGTAATTATTTTACATTCCTTACACTCACTATTATCTATAAATAAATTAACCTTATAGTTATTTAAAAACTTAGTATCATTTTTTTGAGACATCATCCCAAGCATCGCCATTGGATTTTGTTGTTTTTCTTCTTGATCTGATTTGAGTTTAGATATATTATTTACTATATCATTGCATAAATCATTTATATACGTATTTATCTTTTCATTTTTTCCATATTTTGATAATAAGCATTGGCCATAGAACCCCACCAAACTTCTACCTACATTTCTATCTAAGTCAGCACTCTTGTTTTTATAATTATCCTCGCAAGCTTTAATTCTATCTATATAATCCTTACTTTCTTGATTCAGTTTTAAGCCTCTTTCTCTCAGATCTCTAACATCTGTTGCGGTTAAATTACCTAACTCTTCTTCTCTCATAAGAGTACCATCTTCCTTCATAGGTACACTTATAAGCCCTCTTTCCGTTACTTGAAATTTAAACCCCTTAGGTTTTGCAAAATCATTCAGTTCATTTATTATATTTTGAATGCTCTCTTCCAACTCAGTCATCAGTAATCTATTATGATATTCATATTCCTTAGTATTAAATATCTTTGGTATTTCATCTTTTATCTTCTCTACTATACTTTCTACATCTTCTTTAAAAACTCTACCTTCTCCAGCATTAAGAGCTATAGATATTGGTTCATTTTGATTCTTAAAGTTATTTACATAAATCCAATCTTTTAGATTCTCATTAAGTTTTGCATGTTTTTTTATTAGTGATTTTGTATAGCTACTTTTTCCCAAACCATCTGATCCAGCTACATATATGTTGTAACCAGGTTGCTTCATTTTCAGCCCAAATTCAATTGCTTGTACAGCTCTTTCTTGACCTATTATATCTTTCATAGGGGTTATATCTTCTGTGGTTTTAAAGTCTATATCATCTAAATAAAAATCACTTTTTAAATCTTCTATTTTTACTTTATATCTATCAATGTTTAGCATATACTCACCTCGTAGGTTTTTATTTTAGATTTTTATTTTTCCCTACTTAGCGCTAAATAATAAGTAAGTCAGTAAAAAATTAAATGAGCTATAATGCAAATTAAGATATTTGCATTATAGCTCATTACTTTATTATGTAAATTACTTATCCTCTACACGAGAACTTAATTCTATTCTATCAGGAAGTTTATTAAGGTTAGTCTCTAAAACTATGTATGGATATGATTTTTCTTTGTTCTTATATACTATATTTACCTTCATAACTTCTTTTTCGTCTTCAGTTAAAGTACTTATTTTTTCTATCTCGATACCATGTTTATTATCATTTCCTCTAGTTACTACAATATATATTTTTCCATCAAGTTTTACCGCTAGTGCTCTTTCCTGATCTGTGTATTTGTCCATGATGCTGAGTATTTTTTCTGGTATAGCCTCTCTTTGTACCATAGTATAGTCTACTGGCTTAGATTTGTCCATAAACATATTTGGTATAAAGATAAAACCTCCGACTATTAATATTAAAGCTAATACGCCATATATTACCCCTTTGACATTAAACTTAATATTCAACTCTCTCACCCCCCATATACATTAAATATATGAATATTATTCATATATTAGAAGAAAAAAAGAACTATCTTAAAATTTTATATTTTAAGATAGTTCTCTCATATATATTAATCTATATTATTTTTTAGCTATTGCTTCTTTAACAGCTACAACTATATCATCAGATGTTAATCCAAATTTCTTTAATAAATCAGCTGGTGTTCCTGATTCACCAAATGAATCTTTAACTCCAACTTTCTTAATAATAACTGGACACTCTTCTGATAAAACTTCACTAACTGCTGATCCAAGACCACCTAATACACTGTGCTCTTCTGCAGTTACTATAGCTTTAGTTTCTTTAGCTGAATTTATTATTAATTCTCTATCTATTGGCTTAATAGTAGACATATTTATTACTTTAACATTTATACCTTCTGATTTTAACGCTTCATGAGCTATTACCGCTTCATTTACCATCATACCACAAGCTATAACTGTAGCATCAGTACCTTCTCTAAGAACTGCACCTTTTCCTATTTCAAACTTATAGTTTTCATCAAATAATGTAGGAACTGCACTTCTTCCAAGACGAACATACATAGGTCCATTGTACTTAGCTGCTTCCATTATCATTTGCTCAGTTTCTATACCATCTGCAGGAACTAAAACAGTCATATTAGGTATAACTCTCATTATAGCTATATCTTCTATACTTTGATGAGATGCACCATCTTCCCCAACTGTTATACCAGCATGAGTAGCACATACCTTAACATTTAATTTAGGATATGCCACTGAGTTTCTTATTACTTCAAATGCTCTCCCCGTAGCAAACATAGCAAATGTACTTGCAAAAGGAATCTTTCCTGCAGTTGCAAGACCACTAGCCGCCCCTATTAGGTTTTGCTCTGCTATCCCCATGTTGAAGAATCTCTCTGGGAATGTTTTACCGAAATCATATGTCTTAGTAGATTTTGATAAATCCGCATCTAAAACAACAACTTGATCATTAATTTGTCCTAATTTAACTAATGCTTTTCCGTATGCATCTCTAGTAGCTATCTTACTCATGGTGAGCACCCCCTAATTCTGCTAACGCTATTTCTAAATCATTGTCACTTGGAGCATTTCCATGCCATCCTGCTTGATTTTCCATGAAAGAAACACCCTTACCTTTTACAGTTTTAGCAACTATCATTGTAGGCTTTCCTACCGTAGATTTAGCCATATCAAGAGCTGCAAATATTTGATCAAAATCATGTCCATCTATTTCTATTACATTCCATCCGAAAGCTTTAAACTTATCAACTATATGTCCTATATCCATTACTTTTTCTACAGGTCCATCTATTTGAAGTCCATTGTTATCTAAGAATGCAACCATATTATCTAATTTATAGTGAGCTGCACTCATCGCAGCTTCCCATACGATACCCTCTTCAACTTCTCCGTCTCCAAGTAGAGCATATACATTCCAAGGTGCATTATCTAACTTCGATGCCATTGCCATACCACATGCTACTGAAAATCCTTGTCCTAATGAACCAGTTGACATTTCAACACCTGGAGTCCCTTTCATATCAGGATGCCCTTGTAGCATTTTTCCAGCTTGTCTTAACCCTTTTAGCTCTTCTTTATTAAAATAACCTCTGTGAGCTAAAGTTGCATATAATACCGGTGCCGCATGACCTTTTGATAGTACAAATCTATCTCTGTCTTCCATTTTAGGATTTGTAGGATCTATATTCATTTCATCGAAATAAAGAGCTGTTAGTATTTCAACTGCCGATAATGATCCTCCTGGATGCCCTGATTTAGATCCATGTATCATAGATACTATATCTTTTCTTATGACATTTGTAATCTCATTCAATCCTTTATGATCTCTCATGTAATTACCTCCCTAGTTTGTAAACTAAAAAATTACTCATATGTAATGTATGTTTTGTATCAATCCATATTATTATATCACTTTTATGATATTTAGGACGAATTTTTTAAAATAAAAGTAGTTACATATAGCTTTCTCATTAATATGATACACTACTATGTGGAAATTTATGTAATTAAAATGCAAAAAATACATAAAAAAATTATTGATACATAATAATATCAATAATTTTCTTACAAATTAAATAGTCCTAAACTAATATGAAGACTATTATCAACTTTTAACATCATACTTTCATCTAGACAACCTATTTTCTCTCTTAACCTCTTTTTATCAATTGTTCTAATTTGTTCCAAGAGGATAACAGAGTCTTTGTTAAGCCCGTATTCATTAGCGCTTATCTCTATGTGAGTAGGCAATTTTGCTTTATTAATTTGAGATGTTATAGCGGCTATGATAACTGTTGGACTGTACTTATTTCCAATGTCATTTTGGACTACTAGAACCGGTCTAACTCCACCTTGTTCAGATCCAACAACAGGGCTTAAATCAGCATAATACAGCTCTCCACGCCTAATATCTAAATTACTAGCCACCTTGGGCGATATTTCCTTCCGAGCTGTCATCATAAGATACTTCATTTGTCATACCAAGTTCAGCTAACGACAAGTTAATTTGACCCATTTCTTTATAACCTTTAATCATACTCTCTTTTAAGTCGATTTTCTTCTTTTGAGTTATATAGAATTGAAAAGCAGCCTTTGCAAAATCTTCTCTATTACTATTTTCCATCTGAACTATATTATCTAGTTCAGATATAAGGGAATCGGGTAACGTAAATACAATTTTTTCCTTACTCTTATTGTGCACAAAATCGCCTCCCGGAGTGTACTCTCAGTATTATTTTATCAAATAATTACTTACTTGTAAAATTGCATTTCTTTCCATATAAACACGGTCAACTCTCCTTGATACCATACATAACACTTCATAATTTATGGTTCCTAAATCACTAGCAATATTTTCTACTGTTGCACTATTTTCACCAAATATTATAACCTCATCACCAATTTTTATGTCTATATTCTTATCAATTTTAACCATACATTGGTCCATACATATTCTTCCTACTACATCGAACATTTCACCCTTTATACATACTTTAGGATTATTTTGTAGTCTAGTAAACCCATCTGCATATCCTATAGGTATAGTTGCTATTATTTCCTTGTTCGTTGTTCTATATTTTTGACCATAACTTATTCCTACATCACTATCCAATTCTTTTATATGAGCTATCCTTGTTTTTAGTTTCATTGCTGACTTTAGCTCTATATTTTCTTTTATTACTTCATCAGATGGATAATGACCATATAATATTATTCCTGCTCTAACCATATCTAGATTTAGATCTTTAAAGTCCATAATAGCTGCACTATTAGATGCATGTTTTATAGGTATATTAAATCCTAATCCTTCTATTAAGCCTACTATAAATTTAAACTTATCTACTTGATTATAAGTAAACCCCTTATCTACCTCATCCGCTGTTGCAAAATGAGTATAAACACCTTCTAAATTTAAATTATCAAGCTTACTTATACTTACTATTTCTTCTGCTGAAGCTTTATATGGCTTAAAACCTATTCTACTCATACCCGTGTCAATCTTTGCATGTATAGTCGCTATCTTTTCTAAATCTTTAGCCTTTTGACTAATATATTTAGCTACATCAAAAGAGTAAACAGTTATAGCTATGTCATTTTTTATTGCAATTTCGATAGATTCTTCAGGAATATAACCTAGGCATAATATAGGAAGAACTATATCATTTTGTCTTAATTCTATTGCTTCTTCTAATCTGGCAACTGCAAAATAGTCTACTTTTTCTCTTTGTAGTAATTTTGAAACTTCTATTGATCCATGCCCGTATGCATTAGCCTTTACTACTCCACAAATCTTAGTATCTTCATTTAACAGATTTTTTATATTATTAAAATTAAATTTTATGTTATCTAGATTTATCTCCGCCCATGTAGGGGCTGTTAAGTTATACTTCATATCTTTTGTCCCCTCCGTTTATTTTTTATAGGTAAAATTTTTATATGTTACTATAAACCTAGAAATCCCTTCTTTGTCTAGTATTTCCATTTTTTCAGGATTTTTAGTCTTAGTATTTACATATAATACTTGTTTATTAAAATATTTATTATCACCAGGTATAAAGGTTTCTAATACTAGCATTCCCTTTGATAATTCCATTGTCATCTCTTCATTTTGAAGATAATTTTTTATAAAGTCGCCAATAAACATATATTGATCATTTTTTCCTATATTAGTAAGCTCAATTGAATCATCAATATCGGGATTTTTAACTATTATTTTATCACCTTTGTATTCCATAGTCTTCCCTTTAAGATGATCTGGCGAGACAACTTCCAATATATAATTATCTGGCTTCTCATATTTATGAATAAGTATATAATTTTGAGCACTTTTATTTCCCTCTGCTTGTATCTCAGCTGTACAATTATAACTTTTCATATTAGAAATTTGCTTTTGAAATTCTCTATAAACTTCTTCTTTAGTGGACTCTCGTTGCTTACATCCTATTATAATGACTAAAATCCCAACTATTATCATTATTAGTATAGCCCACTTTTTTTTCACACAATCCCTCCTATTAATGTTTATTCACTATACATCGCTTTTATTATATCGTATCTACATATTATGCCTTTTAATGTATTATCTTTATCGACAACAGGTACTCTATTGATAGATTTTTTTATCATTATGTTAGCTATCATATCAAAAGTATCATCTTCTTGTACCTTTACTATATCAGTAGACATAAGATCTCCTACCTTATAGGCAGCTATTTTTTTTATATCATCTTCCATTTTTTTTAGATCTTCTAAGAAGATTAAACCTTCTAAGAAATTTACTACATTGGGAGATTCTATGTGCTTTTCTTTTTTCATTATGTCCGTTTCAGAAATTATACCTACAACTTTATTATTGCTATCTACTACAGGTAAACCTCCTATTCTCTGCTTCACTAATATATTCGCTACATCTGATACTGTATCGTCTTGTTTTGCAACTATAACTTCAGTTGTCATTATATCCTTTGCCGTTTTGTTATTCATAATATCACTCCTTAGTTAGTGTTATCGCATTTGCAACTGCATATTCTTTACAATGAGATATAGATACTTTTATTTCTAAAACATTATAATCTATGCATATCTGCTCTAAATTATTATAAGTTTTTACTATAGGCTTGCCTAATTTATCTCTTAATATTTCAATGTCTTTAAAGCTATACTCTCTGATACCCATTCCAATAGATTTACTAACTGCCTCCTTGGCTGCAAAGTTTCCTGCAATACTCTCAGGTTTAAATCCTTTAGATGCGAAGTATTCTATTTCTTTTTCAGTAAATATTTTATCTAAAAACCTAGAATTTCTCTCTATAGCTTTTTTTATTCGTTCAATTTCTATTATATCTGTTCCAATATCTAATATATTCATAAATTCCTCCAATATACTTATACTACTATTGTATTACTATTATGTGATTATATTCAATGACTTAGAGTTTAATTTTTTTGCTTAATTTTATATAAAAAATAATAAATTATGATTTCTTTATAATCAAAAAGGGCTAGGAAAAATTCCTAGCCCTCTTTTATATTAAATTATGCTTTTATAACCACTCAGCAGATTCTGTTAATATTACAGTTTTTTCTTTATCTACCGTAACAAATCCCCCTGCGATTTTTGCATCTTTAAATTTTCCATCTTTTTTTATACGTAGGTTTCCTTCAACTAGACCTGCTACAAAAGGTATATGGCCTTTAAGTATGCCTCTATCTCCGTTTGTAGTTCTAGTTATTATCATTTCAACTTGATCGTCGTAAAAGATTGTATCAGGAGTTACAACTTGTAATGCAAACTCACTTGCCATAACTATCTACTCTCCTTCGCCTTCGCAACAGCCTCTTCTATAGTTCCTACGAATATAAATGCTGATTCAGGTAAAGCATCATGCTTACCTTCAAGTATCTCTTTGAAACCTCTTATAGTTTCTTTAACTGGTACGTATTTACCATTCATTCCTGTAAATTGCTCTGCAACTGTAAATGGTTGAGACAAGAATCTTTGTATCTTTCTAGCACGAGCAACTGTTAATTTATCTTCATCTGATAATTCATCCATACCTAGTATAGCGATTATATCTTGAAGTTCTTTATATCTTTGAAGTATAGATTGTACACCTCTAGATACTTGGTAATGCTCTTTACCAACTATATTAGGGTCAAGTACTCTTGAAGTAGACTCAAGAGGGTCAACCGCTGGGTATATACCTAAAGATGCTATCTCTCTAGATAAAACCGTCTTCGCATCTAAGTGAGCGAAAGTAGTAGCTGGTGCCGGGTCAGTTAAGTCATCCGCTGGTACGTAAACTGCTTGAACAGATGTTATAGACCCTTTTTTAGTTGATGTTATTCTTTCTTGAAGAGTACCCATCTCAGTAGCTAATGTTGGTTGGTATCCAACTGCTGATGGCATACGTCCAAGAAGTGCTGAAACCTCAGATCCTGCTTGAGTGAAACGGAATATATTATCAACGAATAATAAAACGTCTTGTCCTTGCTCATCTCTGAAGTGTTCTGCCATTGTAAGTCCACTTAAAGCAACTCTCATTCTTGCTCCAGGTGGCTCATTCATTTGTCCGAATACTAGAGCAGTCTTGTTTATAACTCCAGATTCAGCCATCTCATGGTAAAGGTCATTACCTTCTCTTGTTCTTTCTCCAACACCGGCAAATACTGATATACCACCATGTTGCTTAGCTATATTATTTATAAGCTCTTGTATAAGAACTGTTTTACCAACTCCTGCTCCTCCGAACAGACCTATCTTACCACCCTTTAAGTAAGGTGCAAGTAAGTCAACTACTTTTATACCTGTTTCAAGTATTTCTGCAGTAGTTTCTAATTCATCGTATGCAGGCGCAGTTCTATGTATCGGTAATTCAGGAGCAGCTTCAGGTCTTGGCTTACCATCAACTGGTTTTCCTAAAACGTTGAATATTCTACCTAATGTAGCATCACCAACAGGAACACTTATAGGTCTTCCTGTATCTTCAACTTTCATACCTCTTACAAGACCGTCAGTTGCACTCATAGAAATACATCTAACTGTATCGTCACCTATATGTTGTGCAACTTCCGCAACTATTTCTTTATCTCCTAACTTTATCACTAACGCGTTTAATAAGTTAGGTAGGCTTTTTTCACTATCAAACTTAACATCTAGAACAGCTCCTACGATCTGTACTATTTTACCTACGTTTGCCATTTCCTAACCTCCTTATTTAAGAGCCTCAACTCCACCAACTATTTCTGTTATTTCTTGAGTTACAGCTGATTGTCTTGCTCTATTATAACTTAACTCTAGCTTAGATAACATCTCGTTTGCGTTATCCGTAGCTGATTCCATAGCAGTTCTTCTAGCCCCTTGCTCTGATGCAAATGACTCTATTACTCCACCATATACTGTTCCAGACACATATTTAGGTATTATATAACTTAAAACTGCTTCTGCTGATGGTAAGTATTGAACTCTCGGCTTTCTAACGCTATCTTCTTTTTTAGTATCCTTAATAGTCTCGTTATTATCAAATACTAAAGGAAGAACTTTTACTAGTTTAACTTCTTGAACTAGTGGTGATAAGAATTTTGTATATACCATATATACTTCATCTACTTCACCTTTTTTATATAGATCCATCGCACTTTGTGCAACTTCTAAAGATTCATTGTATCCGCAGTCTTCAACGCTAGGCATTGAATTAACCACATCATATCCTCTTTTTGAGAAAAATTCATTCGCTTTTTTCCCAATTGTAATAACTTTTTCTTGTTTATTGTCCATATGAGCAACAGTTGATTTTAGTACATTAGAGTTATATCCTCCAGCAAGACCTCTATCTCCTGCTACTACTATGTAACATTTGTTTTTAACTTCTCTTTGCTTTAAGAAGTCATCTTTAACTCCACGCGTGTTTTGTGCTATATCTTTTACAGAATCGTATAACGTAGAGAAGTACGGTCTTGTACTTTCAGCTTTATCTTTTGCTTTTCTTAGTTTAGAAGAAGCAACAAGTTCCATAGCCTTAGTTATTTGCTTAGTACTCTCAACACTGTTCATACGAGTTTTAATTGCTTTAATTCCAGCTCCTGCCAATTACTTTACCTCCTTTCTTAAAAAAGGATTACGCTTCTATAACAAATTTTTTCTTAAATTCATTTATCGCGTTTGTTAATTCAGGTGCAAAATCAGCTCCTGCAAGTATTTTTTCCCCTACTTGTGGGTAGTTGCTATCTACGAAGTTGTATAATTCAGCTTCGAATCTTGATATATTATTTACCGGAATATCTTCTAAGAAGTTGTTTATAACAGCAAATATTATCATAACTTGGTTTTCAACTTTTATAGGTTGATGTTCACCTTGCTTTAATACTTCAACTATTCTTTCCCCTTGAGCAAGTCTCTTCTTAGTATCTTCATCTAAGTCAGAACCAAATTGAGAGAATGCTGCAAGTTCTCTATATTGAGAGTAAGCAAGTTTTAAAGTACCTGCTACTTTTTTCATTGATTTTATTTGAGCTGCTCCACCAACCCTTGATACTGATATACCAGGGTCAACTGCAGGTCTAACACCTGAGTAGAATAATTCAGGTTGTAAGTATATCTGACCATCCGTTATAGATATAACATTAGTTGGGATATACGCAGAAACGTCCCCAGCTTGTGTTTCTATTATAGGAAGAGCTGTCATAGACCCTCCACCTAACTCATCAGATAATTTAGCTGCTCTTTCAAGTAATCTTGAATGTAAGTAGAATACGTCCCCAGGATAAGCTTCACGGCCTGGTGGTCTTCTAAGTAGTAATGACATCTCTCTATAAGCAACAGCTTGCTTACTTAAATCATCATATACTATTAATACATGCTTTCCGTTGTGCATAAACTCTTCACCCATAGCAGCTCCTGCATATGGTGCTAAGTATTGAAGTGGTGCAGATTCTGAAGCTGTAGCCGATACAACTATAGAATAATCCATTGCTCCACCTTTTTCTAATGTGTTAACTAATTGAGCTATAGTAGAACGTTTTTGTCCTATAGCAACATATATACAGATAACATCTTTACCTTTTTGGTTAAGTATAGTATCTATAACTATAGATGTTTTACCTGTTTGTCTATCACCTATTATAAGCTCTCTTTGCCCTCTACCTATTGGTATCATTGAGTCTATTGACTTTATACCAGTTTGTAGTGGCTCATGAACTGACTTTCTAGCCATTATACCAGGCGCTTCTGACTCTACTGGTCTAGTTTTATTAGTGTTTATTGGTCCTTTTCCATCTATTGGTTGACCTAATGAGTTAACAACTCTTCCTATTAACGCATCTCCTACCGGAACTTCTACTACTTTGTTTGTTCTCTTAACGATGTCACCTTCTTTGATCCCATCGTCATCTCCAAGTATAACCGCTCCAACTACATCTTCTTCTAAGTTAAGTGCCATACCGTATACTTCACCAGGGAACTCTAGTAATTCACCAGACATTGCTTTTTCAAGTCCGTAAACACTAGCGATACCGTCCCCAACTTTTAAAACACTACCTGTATCTGTTAATTCAACTTTATTCTCATAATTTTTTATTTGGTTCTTAATTATAGAACTTATTTCTTCAGGTCTTAAGTTCATGGGTTCACCGCCCTTCCTTCTAAGAGATTACTTGAGATAGTTGTTCTTTCATCTTCGCTAAGCGAGTTTTTACAGTACCATCTATCTCTTCGTTTCCAAGTCTAACTAAAACTCCGCCTAGTATAGTCTCATCAACTTTATTTTCTAACATAACATTTTTATTGTATTTACTTGAAAGTTTAGCTTCAAGTTCCTTAATTTCTTTATCGTTCATTGCAACAGCACTTATTACAGTACCTTCAATCACATTGTTCTTTTCATTTAATAAAGTTTTATAAGTTTTTTCTATAGCTTCTAAAGCAGATATTCTGTCTCTATCAATTAATATTTTCATGAAGTTTTTTAAGTTATCACTTATCTGTCCATTAAATATTTTTTCTACTAATTCCTTCTTTTCTCTCTTTGTTACTAAAGGAGATACTAAAGCACTATATAAATCTTTACAATTGTTTGTTAAAACTACTACTTCGTTTAACTCTTCATATAGCTTAGTAGTTGAATTTTGTTCTTCTCCTACTTGAAATAAGGCTTCAGCGTATCTACCTGCTACTACATTTATCATTTAGACTCGCCTACCTCTTTTATAAAGTTATTTATTAACTCTTCATGCTTAGCCTTATCTAAGTCTTTTTCGATTACCTTAGATGCTGCAAGTAATGCTATGTCTGATATATCATTCTTGATTTCATTCATAACTTTTTCTCTTTCTTGCTCTACATCTTTAGTAGCCTTTTCTTTTAAGCTATGTGCATCTTGCTTAGCAGTAGTTATTATTTCATTTGACTTTTGCTCCGCTCTTAAAGTAGCCTGTTTTATTATTTCTTGCCCTTCATTTTTAGCAGAGTTTATTTTTTCTTCATATTCTTTCTTGAAAGTTATACCTTCAGTCTTAGTCTTTTCTCCAAGAGCAATGTTATCTTGAATTTCTTTTTCTCTAGATTCCATTATGTCTAATACTGGCTTAAATAAAAGTTTTCTTAGGATGAAGAATAATAAGAAAGTATTTACTATTTGAAATAATAATTCATATGTTATACCTATTAGTGGTTTAAATTCCATATATATCCTCCTTTCTACTAATCACAATTCACAGTTAGGAAATATATTCTAATCCTAACTGTGACTCTCCATTAAAGCTTTTTTAACAAATTTTATACCCATGGGTTAGCGAATAAAAGGATTATTGCTATAACTAGTCCATATATACCAGTTGATTCTGCAACTGCTGCTCCTAGTAACATTGTAGACATTATGTCTCCTTTAGCTTCTGGTTGGTTACCAACTGCCTCTGCAGCTTTACCTGCCGCGAAACCTTGACCTATACCTGCTCCTATACCTGTTATAACTGCAAGACCTGCTCCTATAGCTGAACCTGCTATTGCTATTCCTGTTGCCATATCCATAATTAATTCCTCCTTAAATTTTAACTATTTTTAATTTTTTAATATTACATTATATAAATGTTTAATCTGTTTGTGTAGCATTTCCTACGAATACCATTGTCAGCATTATGAATATAAATGCTTGTAAAACTCCTGCAAATAAATCGAAGTAGAAGTGTAATGGTATTGGTATTAATAATTGTCCAAACGGTATTGATACTCCTGGTATCAATCCTGATAACCATCCTAAGAATTGATAAACTAAAGCCATTATAACCGATCCACCAAGTATATTCCCGAATGGACGGAAAGTAAGTGATATAGGTCTTGCTAATTCACCTATTATATTAAGTGGTAATAATAATGGTATTGGTTCAAGTAATCCTTTGAAGTATCCAAGACCGCTAAATTTAATTCCTGCGAAGTAAATCATAAAGAACGTAATTAGTGCCCATGCTAAAGTAGTGTCTACGTCTGTTGTCGGAGATCTAAATCCTAGCAATCCTATAAGGTTTGAACACGCAAAGAATAAAAATAAACTTCCTATGTAAGGTATCATATAAGGCATTCTCTTTACTGCCTTGTCACCCATAGTCTCGGTTACTAGTTTTCTAAGGCTACCTACAGCAAATTCTAAAAATATTTGAACTTTGCTAGTTGGAACTTTCTTTAAGTTTCTAGTTAAGAAGTAAGAAGCTATAGCAAGTCCCGCCATTATTATCCAACTTACAACTATCGTATCACTTATTTTAAAAGTTTCTCCAATGTAAATTACCCATTGTGCATATCTCACGCCTACGCCTCCTTTCTTTTTAGTTTGTCTATTATTAATGTTTTTGCCAATATAACAAACTTAGGACTTAATAAGCCTATTGCAACTCCCAGTATATGTAGATGTTGAGCTTTTGCAGAGACTATTAAAACTATTCCTGTTATAGTCATTCTTAATATATATTGAGCTGTTGTATATATTTGAGCCTTACTAACAGGCATAGCTATCGATTTTTCTAAAGATAGAGCTATTAATCTAAAATTTAATAATGCTATCAATGATCCAAATACTAATCCAAGCAACATAGACTTAGTAAACATAGATGTAATTAGTAATAAAACTAAAATAATTACATCAAATACTACAACTCCTTTTGTTACGTATTTTATTTCATTAAGTAACTTTATATTCATAAATATCACTTCCTTTTTGTATATACAATTAAAGTCTTGTAGACACCCATAAAAGCACCTCCAACACCTAATACCAGAAATATTAAAAACAGAATAGGATCTGTATTAAATTTTCCATCCAGAAACTTACCTAAAAACGCACATCCAAATATAGGTATTAGCATCATTATCCCTAGTTGACTTATCAAGGAAAACATTTTCGTCACTTCTATGTATTTATTTTTATCACTCATATCTAGTATCCCTCACTATCATGAAAAAACATATCATGTTTTTTTCATAGGTATTCAACTATTGCTTACTTTTTCATATTTTTTCAATAAAGTTATTCTACCACTTTTTGTTTGATTTTAAAATATATTTGTTAAATTTTTATATCTTTTCTTTATCGTATAACGTTTTCATTGTTTTTTTATTGTTTTTTCTTAAGTTTTTTATACTTATTTTAATATTTACTTTATATAAATAATTACAAATTGTCAAATTATTTTAATTTTTCTTTCCATTATAAAGTTCTTTTTAATTCTATCTATATAATAATCATCCCCATATAGTACCATTTATATAGTTTTTATTTTTATAATTACCAATTAGTTAAATTTTACCATTAAAATTAATAACAACTATATCAAATGTACAAATAGTATTTAGAATTATATGATTTTATAATAAAAAAAGAATCTATATAAAATATAGATTCTTTTTCGGTAATTATTTAGTACCGAATATTCTATCTCCTGCATCTCCTAATCCAGGAACTATGTATCCGTGGTCATTTAATTTTTCATCTATTGCCGCAACATATATATCTACATCGCTGTGATATTTTTGAACTTCCGCTATTCCTTCTGGTGCTGCAACTAAGTTAACTAATTTTATAGTCTTTGCTCCGTTTGCCTTAAGTATATCTATTGCTGCAACTGCTGATCCACCTGTTGCAAGCATTGGGTCTACTATTATCATTTCTCTTTCTTCTATATCTGTCGGGAACTTACTGTAGTATTCAACCGGCTCTAAAGTTTCTGGATCTCTATATAGACCTACATGTCCAACTTTAGCAGCTGGGATTAAGTTTACTAATCCATCTACCATTCCAAGGCCAGCTCTTAATATAGGAACTATACCTAATTTTTTACCCGCTACCATCTTACAAGTTGTTTTTACAACTGGAGTTTCTATTTCAACATCTTCTAATTGTATATTTCTTGTTATTTCATATCCCATTAACATTGTTATTTCTGTTAAAAGTTCTCTGAAATCCTTAGACCCAGTATTTTTGTCTCTCATGATTGTTAACTTGTGTTGTATTAATGGGTGATCTGTTACTATTACGTTGCTCATTCTTAATTTCCTCCTACTTATTATGTTTCTTTTCTATTTCCTTTATCATATCAACTCTTTTAGAGTGTCTATCACCTTCAAATTCAGTATTTATCCAAGCTTCAACTATTTCTAAAGCCAAACCTCTTCCAAGTACTCTTTCTCCTAACGATAACATATTTGCATCATTATGAGCTTTTGACATTTTTGCTGAAAACACATCTGATACTACAGCACATCTTATTCCAGGAACCTTGTTCGCCGCTAAAGATATACCAATACCTGTTCCACAACATAATATTCCATAATCTACTTCTTTATTCGCTACAGCATTTGCTACTACTTCTCCGTACATAGGATAATCAACAGATTCAGAACTATTTTTAGTTCCAAAATCTACACATTCAATTCCCTTACCTTCAAGATAAGTTATGATTTCTGATTTTAAGTTGTACCCTCCATGGTCACTTCCTAAGCCTATTCTCATTATGTAACTCCTCCGATTTTATTATTTAAATTGTCTAATTAAACTTCCTATATCTTATAAAATATATATTTTATAAATAGCTATGTTTTATAAATTTTAAAATAAATGTTTCGAGCTATTCTTGCAGTTAATTATAATTCGTATTATATAGAATATTATATTATTAATTCTTAGCATAAACTTATATTATTATATAACATTTTCATGTATATTTTCTAGTATATTCTTCATTTTTACCAATTAAATTTAGGCTTTTATTATTTTATATCCTGCTGATTTAAGAAGTCTGTTCATTATAGCTTGACCTACCCCTTTATTTGGAAATTCCTCTGAGTATACTATATCTATATTATTTTTATCCATTTCTCTAAGTATATCAAACAAATTACTTGCAACCTCTTCTAGGGTATCTCCTAATCCAATAGATGTAGCCTTATATTTATCTTTATTCTTATTTAAACACATTACACCTGTATTTAATCCTTTTGATGTATTTTCTATAGTTAAATCATTTATCTTAGAAATTATTGCGTCTTCATTTCCAGATACTATAAATACATCTGCATCAGGAGAGTAGTGTGTATATTTCATCCCTGGAGCCTTTGCTTTTTTATTATCTTCTTTTTTCGCTAAGGACGGATCTATTTGAACTTCTCCAATTACTTTTTCCAAATCTTCCTTAGTTATACTCCCTGGTCTTAATATCATAGGTGTATTACTCGTTAAATCTAGTACTGTAGATTCTAATCCAAAATTACTATCTCCACCTAGCACGATCCCATCTACTCTTCCATTCATCTCTTCATAAACATGATTGGCCTTTGTAGGAGACGGTCTACCTGATATATTTGCAGAAGGAGCTGCAATAGGAACACCAGCTTGCTTGATTATTTCTCTTGCTATCTTATGAGATGGCATTCTTATTGCAACAGTTTCTAGTCCACCACTTGTAGTATAGGGTACAATACTCTTTTTATTTAGAATTATAGTTATTGGTCCTGGCCAAAACTTATTCATTACTTCTTTAGCTTTTTCATTAATATCGTTAGCTAAATCATAAACTTCTTCTTTATTATATATATGTACTATCAGCGGATTATCACTTGGCCTTCCTTTTGCTTCATATATTTTTTTTACTGCATTTTCATCTAGTGCATTCGCCCCTAAACCATATACAGTTTCAGTTGGAAATATAACCGTTTTTCCTTCACTCAAAAGTTTACCTTGTTTTTTTATTTCATCTAAATCTATGTCCTTTTCATTAATTTTGCTTATAATAGTTTTCATCTTATGTATACCTACTTTCATTTTTAGTTTTAGATGCAATATACAATCACTGTACCTACTAAAAATCCTACTATACAATATAGGCTTCTTGATTGAGGAAATATTTCTTCTAAAACAACATACATCATAGTTCCTGCTGCTCCTGCAAGAAATACACCTATTAGAGAACTAAAAGCTGCTCCAAAATAAGCACCTAAAAAACTTCCTATTCCCATAGGTATTCCTGCTATTAATGTAAATAAAATTACTTTTGTAATTTTCATTTTTGTTCCAACTAAGCTTAGTGCCATCGCTAGACCTTCTGGTATGTTATGTAATCCTATAACTATGGCAAGAGTAATCCCTAAAGACTCTGCAGACATAAATGAAGATCCTATAGCTAAACCTTCTGGCAAATTATGAAGTAGTATACTTATAAATATAAGATATCCAGATTTCATATCTTTAGATACATCTAACCTTGTTTTTATGAACATAGTTATTAATGCTCCAACAAATGTAAATATAACTGTATATCCAACTCCCATAACGTCCATAGACTCTTTCATTAAGTCAAATACAACTACTGCCAGCATTATTCCACCAGACAACCCCATAAAAAAGTCTAAATACTTGTCTACTTTTTTCTTAAACAGTGCTGATATTACGCCTCCAAAGCCTGTTCCTATGACACCTGCAAATAATCCAATCAATGTAATTTTTAGTATCATCTCAACCTCCTTGTACCCCTATATAAATATTATATACAGTACAAGCCGATAACATAACTTCAAAGTAGTTATAGAAAAATCCCTAATAAATTAGGGATTTATATTGCTGACATCTTTTCTGTCTGATCAACAGTAATTAGAGCATCTAGCATTTCATCAATATCTCCATCTAAGAATTGATCTAATTTATATAAAGTTAAGTTTATTCTGTGATCACTTACTCTTCCTTGAGGGAAGTTGTAAGTTCTGATTCTCTCAGATCTATCTCCTGTACCAACTTGACTCTTTCTTTCTGCTGCTATATCTTTATTTTGCTCAGCTAATGCGTGATCGTATAGTCTAGCTTTTAAAACCTTCATAGCTTGCTCTTTATTTTTTAATTGAGATTTACCATCCTGACAAGAAACTACTTCTCCTGTTGGTATATGAGTTATTCTAACCGCAGAGTCAGTAGTGTTAACACTTTGTCCACCATTTCCTGAAGAACGGAAAACATCTATTCTTAAATCATTTGGGTTGATTGTAATTTCTACATCTTGTACTTCTGGTAATACTGCTACTGTAGCTGTTGATGTATGGATTCTTCCTCCAGATTCTGTAGAAGGTATTCTTTGAACTCTATGAACCCCTGATTCATACTTAAGTCTTGAATACGCACCTTGACCTTTTATTAAGAAAGATACCTCTTTGTATCCACCTACACCAGTATCACTAGCACTTAAAAGTTCCATCTTCCATCTTCTTCTCTCAGCATATCTTGAGTACATTCTAAATAAATCACCTGCAAATAGAGCTGCTTCATCTCCACCTGCTCCACCTCTAACTTCAACTATAACGTTCTTATCATCATTAGGGTCCTTTGGTAATAATAGAATCTTTAATTCAGCTTCTAATGGATCTACTTTATCTTCTAATTCAGATAATTCCATCTTAGCTAACTCTCTTAATTCTTCATCAGATTCTTCTTTTAATATATCTTTTGAAAACTCTATATTTTCTACTACTTCTTTGTATTCTCTATACTTCATTACTATAACTTCTAAATCCGAATGCTCTTTCATATACTTTTGCCATGTTTGTTGATTATTTATTACTTCCGGATCACTTATTTTGTCTGTTAAATCTTTATATTTATCCTCTAGTACTTCTAATTTCTTTAGCATACTTTTCACCTCTTTAATTGTAGCATATCAATTTTTCATTATATCATAGTTTAAACCCTATAACAACTCTATCGATGCCCTGTATATCCTTCTTAGTATATATTTTAGTATATCCATTATTCTTCATAATCTCCGCTACATCTTGAGCTTGATCATGACCTACTTCATAAGCTAAAATACCATTTTTACTTATGTAATCTTTAGACTGTTCTGTTATATCTCTATAAAAATCTAATCCATCTTCCCCTCCCTCTAGGGCTGTATATGGCTCATAGTCTTTTACCTGCATATGTAAAGTATCTATATCTGCCTTAGGTATATACGGAGGATTAGACACTATAATATCAAATTTTATATTTTTGCCTCTTATAGCAGTAAATAAATCTGACTTTATAAAATCTATTTTTTGATTTACTTCATTTGATATAGCATTTTTCTTACCTACCTCTAATGCAATATCTGATATATCAAATGATGTTAATCTAGATTTTTCTATATATTTAGCTAAGCTTACTGTTATAGCTCCAGATCCTGTTCCTATATCTAATATATTTACTTCTTCTTTCTCCTTGCAAAGCTCTATAACTTCTTCCACTAAAGGTTCTGTATCCGGTCTAGGAATTAATACTCCTTCTTTAACAAAAAAATCTAATCCCATAAATTCTCGATTTCCTACAATATAAGCTATTGGTCTTCCTTCTAATCTATCTTTCATCAACACTAAGAAACTTTCTTCTTCTTCTGTCGTTAGCTTTTTATTAATATTCATGTGTATATATAATCTATCTACATCTCCAAGAGCCTTCTGTAATAATAATTCTATATCTAATCTAGGAGTATCACTTATCTCCTTAAGCTCATCTGAGTATTTTATAATTATATCTCTTATTGTCATTAATATCTCCTCTATTTCTCATCTAATACAGCCTTTAATGCAGCTAATGCAACTTCTAACTGATCATCATCTGGTTCTTTTGTTGTAAATTTTTGTAGCATCATACCTGGGTATGCAATAATTTTAGTAAATATATTGTTGTATTTCCCAAGAAATCTAATTATTTCGTAAGATATTCCCGCTACTATCGGTATGCATATTATTCTCATAGCTATTCTAGCAAGTGGATTTGGCCATCCAAAGAATGAAAATAGTATTATAGATGTGGACATTACTATAAATAAAAAATTAGTTCCACATCTTGGATGAAGAGTAGTAAAAGGTCTTGCATTTTCTACTGTAAGTTCTAAATCATTTTCATAACAATATATAGATTTATGCTCCGCGCCATGATACTGGTATACTCTTGCAATATCTTTATTTTTTGAAATTAATACTATGTAAATAAATAAAATACTTATCCTAATAAACCCCTCAATTAAATTAAGTATTAAGTCATTAGATATTAATCTTGAGAACATCCCACCAACAGCCGTTGGAATTAGAACAAATAAACCTACTGATAAAATTAAAGATAAGGCTACGGTTAATCCCATAGTTACATCATTTGCTTTATCCTTAAATATTTTTTTGATAAATCTATCAAATGCATCTTCTTCCTCATCTTCCATAAAGAAATCAGAAGAAAAGTTTAAACTCTTAACTCCTTCTAACATTGTTTCTATCAATATGAATGATCCTCTAACAAAAGGTATTTTATCTATATTCTTTTCATTTATCCAACTTTTTATTTTATTTTTTTTAATTACTATTTCGCCATCGCTTTTTCTTACTGCTATAGCTCTTTTATCTTTAGACTGCATCATTACACCTTCGATTACAGCTTGACCCCCTACTGTCTGTTTTTTCATATTCTCACCTCTTTTAAATTTGTAAAATAAGTTACTAATTTATATTATAATATAAAAATTCCCTTTAAAGTAGAGTATATAACACTTATTTGTCTCACTTCAAAGGGATATCTATATATTTTATATTTATTTACATACTACATGACATTTTCTACATCTTGCTTCATAGCTTTCTACTGCTCCTACTTGTATGATAGGATCATCATATTTTGCTGGTTCACCATTGATTAGTCTTTGAGATCTAGTCGCAGGTTGTCCACAAACAGAACATATAGCTTGTATCTTATCAACAAATTCAGCCATCGCTAATAATCTTGGAGTAGGCCCAAATGGCTCACCCTTAAAATCCATATCAAGACCAGCTGCGATTACTCTTATTCCCTTATCAGCTAAGTCTACTGCTACGTCTACTATTTCAACATCAAAGAACTGAACTTCATCTATACCAACTACTTGGGTCTTATTATCTATAAATTTATATATATCAGATGAGTTACTAATTGGAATAGCATTTATACTATCTCCACTATGAGAAACTACATCATCCTTGCTGTATCTGTCATCTATTTGAGGCTTAAAAACTATAACATTTTGCTTCGCTATCTTTGCTCTTTTTAATCTTCTTATAAGTTCTTCACTTTTTCCACTATACATCGGCCCTATTACAGCTTCTATATATCCGTGGTTAATTGGTCTGTACATAACTGAAACCCCCTATAAAAATTCACTTCGTTCATCACGCCAACGTCTGTTCAGCAAGTTCACATCCCGTTGCTTAAAATTCACTTCGTTTATAACGCCAACGTCTGCTCAACAGGTTCGTATCCTGCTGCTTAGAACTTACTTTATCCTGTTCACTTAGTCAATTTTAGATAATTTTAAGTTTATTAACCAATATTTACCAACTAATTTTAGATGTAATATATGGTGTTATTTGAAATAAAATAGGAGTTGGCTGCCCAACTCCACATTTATAAAGACTAGTCCATTTTGAATCTCTTCTTGAACTTGTCTATTCTTCCACCAGCTTCTATATTCTTTTGCTTTCCAGTATAGAAAGGATGGCACTCAGAACATATTTCTATTTTTATTTCGTCGTTAGTTGACCCCGCAACGAATGTGTTTCCACAAGCACAACGTACTTCAACTAAGTTATATTTTGGTTGTATATCTTTTTGCATTATAGTCACCTCTTCTCTTTATTTTTCAAATTAATTATATTAATTTTTTTATTTTTACATTATCAACTATCCTATTATAACATAAGTTTTTTATAGGTACAAGGAGTTTTTAAGTAGTTTAAAGTGCCTTTATAGATTTTATAAATTCGTCGTTATTCTTCGTTCTTTTTAATAATTCTATCACTTTATCAGTAACCTCTAACACAGAGTTGTTACTCATTTCTCTTCTTAATCTCCATAATGCTGATTTCTCTTGTTCGCTTAGTAATAAGTCTTCTCTTCTTGTACCAGACTTATAAATATCTACAGCTGGGAAGATCCTCTTTTCAGCTAACTTTCTATCTAAGTGTAATTCCATGTTACCAGTACCTTTGAATTCTTCAAAGATTACATCGTCCATTCTAGACCCAGTCTCTACAAGTGCAGTTGCAAGTATTGTTAATGAACCACCTTGTCTAATATTTCTAGCTGCACCAAAGAATTTCTTAGGTCCATGTAGTGCTCCTGGATCAAGACCTCCAGATAATGTTCTTCCTGTTGGTGATATAGTTAAGTTGTACGCTCTAGCAAGTCTTGTTATACTATCTAGTAATATCACAACGTCTTTCCCATGCTCAACTAATCTTTGAGCTCTGTTTAGAACCATCTCTGCAACCTTAACGTGATGACTAGATACTTGGTCAAAAGTAGAGTATATTACATCTCCATTTATAGATTCTCTCATATCAGTAACCTCTTCAGGTCTTTCATCAATAAGAAGTACTATAAGCTCAACATTTGGGTGATTCTTTGCTATGCTGTTTGCTACACTCTTAAGTAATATAGTTTTACCAGCTTTAGGTGGTGCAACTATTAATCCTCTTTGCCCCTTACCAATAGGAGATATTAAGTCAATTAACCTTGTAGATATTTCATTTTGACTTTTTTCTAAAGTTAATCTTTCCTCTGGATATATTGGTGTTAATGTTTCAAAAGCTTTTCTTTGTATTGCAGTATCTGGATTTTCATCATTTATTTTTTGCACGTAAAGTAACGCTCTAAATTTCTCTCCACTTTTAGGATGTCTAGTTATACCTTTAACTTTATCCCCTGTTTTCATATTGAATCTTCTTATTTGAGATGGAGATACATATACATCGCCTTCTGTAGATAAATAGTTTGATCCTCTTAAAAATCCAAATCCATCGGGTAATATTTCTAATACTCCCATTACCTCATCTTCTTTAGAAGTATTAAATTCATCTACTATCTTAGATTCATCTACAACTTTTGTAGCGTAATAAGGCTTGCTGTTATTATTTCTTAAATTTCTATTATCTATACCCGTACCTTTGTAATCCGAATTTTGTTGCCTAGTATCTCTATTAGGTCTATTATTATCTGATGTACGAGCAGTGTATGGTTTTACATATGGTTTAGTTTCCGGTTTAACGTCTTCTTTTACTTGCTCCACAACTTTCTTCACTTCCACATTATTCTTATTTATATTTTCAGCTATAATTTCAGCTAATTCACTTTTTTTATATTTACTTATCGACTTTATGTTTATTTCTTTTGCAATATCTTTTAATTGAGTTAACGTTTTTTCTTGTAACTCGTCTAATGTTAAATTATCTATACTCAAAGAAATCCTCCTCATCTATTCATCTTTCTATTTTTTCTTGGAAATTAAAGGTGTGAAAAAGAAAAGTTTAATCTATAACAATTAATTCTAATAATATCACTACTACTATATTATGGTCAATAAATAAAATTTAAAACACCTTCTATATAACTTTAATCTTTGTATATATTATGAATACAATATTTCATGCTAGTTTTTGATAGAAGCTTAATATTCATTTTAAGTAATATTTGCAATATTTCTGCACTAAAAATAGACAGCAATATTTAATCACTGTCCATTTTATATTAGTCATTTTGTTTAAGCTTCATATTTAGCCATAAGCTCAACTAATAATTCATTTTTATTTAAGTTGTGTATTGCATCTACAAATCTTATTGTACCCGTTTTAGCTCTCATAACTACAGATTGAGTTGTAGCCTGATTATTTCCATTAAGTCTTACTCCCTTTAGTAAGTCTCCCTCTGTAATACCCGTTGCTGCGAAGAATAAGTCATCACCTTTTGCTAAATCCTCTATCGTTAATACCTTTTGTATATCTTCATCAGAGAATCCCATCTCATGACACCTTTCTCTTTCTTGATCACTTAATGGATATATCTGTGCTTGCATATCTCCACCCATACATTTTATAGCAGCTGCTGTTATAACACCCTCTGGTCCTCCACCGATTCCCATAAGCATATCTATACCTGTATCTTCAAAACAAGTAGCTATTCCAGTTGCAACATCCCCGTCACCAAACATCTTTATTCTAGCACCTAATTTTCTTGCTGCATCTACTATATAATCGTGTCTTTCCCTATCTTGAACAGTTATTGTCATTTGACTTGGCTTTTTACCAAGTGCTTTTGCAACATTTATAATATTCTCTTCTGCACTCTTATTTAAATCAATACAACCTTTTGCCTTAGGACCTACTATTATCTTTTTCATATATGTATCTGGTGCATTTAATAAACTTCCTTTAGAACCCATAGCTATTACTGCTATAGCATTAGGAAGTCCTTTTGCGATTAGTGTAGTTCCATCTAATGGGTCAACTGCAATATCTACTTCCATACAGTCATCAGTTGCCATACCTACTTTTTCACCTACATATAACATTGGAGCTTCATCTAGTTCCCCTTCTCCAATTACAACTTCACCATTTATCTTCACTGATTCAAAGGCTTTTCTCATAGCCTCTACTGCTGCTCCATCTGCTCCATTTTTATCGCCTTTTCCCATAAAGCCTGATGATACTAGTGCTGCCGATTCCGTTACTCTAACAAGTTCTAATGCTAAATTTCTATCCATTATGTTCATCTCCTTAAGTAATCTTTCATGAAAATTATATATCACAATTGTTAATTAGTAAACATACATATGACTTTTTTCTTGATTAGTGTACTTTATTTTACAATTATTTTAGTTTTTCTTAACTTATTTCATTAAATACTTACAACTTATAGTATATTTTTTAGCATTTTCTTTAACTTTATATTTATGATCTAAATAAAAAAGTCACCTAAAATTATATTTTAGATGACTTTTTTATTAAAACATTGAAGCTAGCATACTTATAACACTTGCTAAACTTGATATAATAAGTACAGCAGCTATACTTATTGCTATTATTTTATTTGCTTTTTTTTGTTTTTTAGCTCTTGACAACTTATTTCACCCCACTAGTAGTTACTTTTTCTTTTTTATCCTTAGTCTTAGTAGCAGGTTTTTTATCTACACTCTCTGAAATTTGTTTTAGATATGCTATAAAGTCATCTCTAAGTTCTTCTTTCTTTAATGCAAAATCTACCGTAGCTTCTAAGAATCCTAATTTGTCTCCAACATCATATCTTCTACCTTCAAAATTGTATGCATACATTGCTTCTTTCTTAGATAATTCTTTTAAAGCATCTGTAAGCTGAACCTCTCCACCTTTACCCGTTGGTAAATCTTCTAATATTTCAAATATCTCAGGTGTTATTATATATCTACCTAATATTGCAATATTTGAAGGTGCCTTTCCAGGTTCCGGCTTTTCTACTAAATCTTTAACTTTATAAACTCTATCTTCTATATGTTTAGCTGCTATTACACCATATTTGTCTGTATTTTGCGGATCTACTTTTTGTACACCTAAAATAGTTGTTCTATACTCTTCATATGCATCTATAAGCTGCTTTAAGCATGGAACCTCATTATCTACTATGTCATCTCCTAGCATAACAGCAAATGGCTCATCTCCTATAAAGTGCCTTGCACAGTATATTGCATCTCCTAACCCTCTAGGTTCTTTCTGTCTAATATAATGTATATTTATCATATTTGATATACCTTGTACTACTTCTAGAAGTTCTTTTTTTCCTTTTTGCTCTAATTCTAGTTCTAATTCTACAGATTTATCAAAATGATCTTCTATCGATTTTTTATTTCTTCCAGTAATTATCAGTATCTCTTCTATACCAGATGCCACTGCTTCCTCTATTATATATTGTAAAGTCGGCTTATCTACTATCGGTAGCATTTCTTTTGGTTGAGCTTTTGTCGCTGGCAAAAATCTTGTACCTAAACCAGCTGCCGGTATTACAGCTTTTTTTACTTTTATTTGCATAATTAATTATTCCCTCCACCAGAATTGTTAATATACAAAAAGCCCTATAATATAGGACTTTTGATATATATTTTAACATTAATCGGATGTATTTTCCATGTATATTATTTTTCCAATATCTTTTCTAGTTCTTTTAATAAGCTATCAAACTTATCGATAGTACTTTCTATCGGTTTAGTGCTTGATAAATTAACTCCACTATCCTTCAATAAATTTAGAGGGTAGTTAGAGCCTCCTTTTCTCAAGAAGTTCAAATAATTTTCAGGTCCATTACTCAAAATATCTTGAGCAAAGTTAATCCCAGCGCTACATCCTGTAGCATACTTATAAACATAAAAACTATTGTAAAAATGTGGTATTCTAGACCAACCCACCATTGATAATTGATCTACTTCATAATCATTTCCGTAATATTTCTTTAATAAATTACCCCATACATCATTTAAAACTAATGCATTTACATTTTTACCATCCTCGACCATTTCATGTATAGTTTTTTCAAACTCTGCATACATAGTCTGAGTATATACTGTGTCTTTTATTAAATCCAAATATTGTGTTATATAATATGCTTTCTCTTTATCATCATTTGCATTTCTTATTAGGACTTCGTAAAGTAGTGCCTCATTAGTAGTCGATGCTACTTCATGAGTAAATATAGATGGATTTGAATTAAAATAATTTTGATTTTTTGAACTTATATATTCATATGCAGCATGACCTAATTCATGAGCTAATGTAGATACTGATCCTAAAGTATTGTTATAATTTAATAGTATATAAGGATGATCATCATATACCGATAAGCAGTATCCACCACTGACTTTATTCTCTGATGAATAAACATCTATCCATCTTTCATTAAATGCTTTATATAATATATCTCCATACTCCTTACCCAAAGGAGATAGGGCAGAATATATGATA
>NZ_NOJY02000034.1 GCF_002250835.2 Romboutsia weinsteinii | reverse complement strand
TACACACTCTGCAACCTTAGCAATACCTGGGTTACCTGGCGCACAGTATATTTTCTCTACATTTTTTTCATTATTTAATTTCCAACAGATAGCGTGTTCTCTACCGCCACCACCTACAACTAATATTTTCATACTCTACCCCCTAGTGTTTGAAGTGTCTTACTCCTGTAAACACCATAGTCATTTCATATTTGTCACAAGCATCTACTGAATCTTGATCTCTCATAGATCCACCTGGTTGAACTATTGATGTTATTCCATATTCTTTAGCTAAAGTTACACAGTCATCAAATGGGAAGAACGCATCTGATGCAAGCACTGATCCATTGAAATCTTTATCGCTATTATTTTCTAATGCATTTTTTAATGCCCATATTCTTGATGTTTGACCACATCCAAGAGCTAAAGTTACTCCATCTTTTACTATTGCTATAGCATTTGATTTCATGTTTTTAACTACCTTCATACCAAATTCCATATCTTTAAGCTGTACTTCAGTTGGAGCTATTTTTGTAACTGTTTCGTATTTATCTGCTAATGAGTTATTTTTATCTTGAATTAATAATTTTCCATCTAGATATTTCATATCATATGGCTGTAAGCTAGATTCTATCTTAGCAAGCTTTAATACTCTTAGATTTTTCTTTCCTTTAAGTATTTCTAGCGCTTCTTCTGTAAAGTCATATGCTACAACTATTTCTAAGAATATCTGAGATAATTTTTCTGCAGTTTCTTTATCTATTGTTGAAGTTATACCAACTATACCACCAAATATTGATACTGTATCTGCTTCATAACATTTTGTATAAGCTTCAAAGGCATCTTTGCCTAAGCCTACACCACATGGGTTAGTATGCTTTATAGCTACTGAAACAACTTCTTCACTATCTTTAAATTCTCTCATTACTTCTAAGCATCCGTGTAAGTCATTTATATTATTGAAAGAAAGTTCTTTTCCATTTAATTGTTCATAATTTAATATTGGATTTTTTGCATTTGATTGATTATATAAAACACCTTTTTGGTGTGGATTTTCGCCGTATCTTAATGTTTCTTCTTTTTGGAATGTTAGGTTTAATATTTCTGGATATTCATCCCCAACTTCTCCTGCAAAATAACTTGATATAAGTGCATCATATCTACCAGTCGTTGAAAACGCCTTGTAAGATAATCTTTTTCTATCTTCTAAAGTCAAATCATTATTTTTTAATTTTTCTATTATCATGTCGTAGTCATTTGTATCTACTACAATTGTTACATCTTTATAATTTTTTGCTGCTGAACGTATCATAGATGGTCCACCGATATCTATGTTTTCTATCATTTCTTCATGACTTTTTCCGGCCTTTAAAGTCCCTTCAAAATCATATAAGTTTACAGCCACTAAATCTATTGATCTTATCTTGTATTCGTTTACTGTTTTAACATGGTTTGCGTCATCTCTTTTATATAAAATACCACCGTGTATATATGGATTTAAAGTCTTAACTCTTCCATCTAACATCTCTGGGAATCTTGTAACATCATCTATTTGAATTGCATCTACGCCATTTTCTTGTAATATTTTAAATGTATTACCTGTTGATATAACTTCATATCCTAGATTGTTTAACTCTCTTGCAAAATCAACTACCCCTGTTTTATCTGTCACACTTATCAATGCTCTTTTACTCATTTATAAACACTCTCCTACCTTGAATATTTAGTTTATTTTCACAGAAAAGACGTATGCTCTCTTTTAATATTTTGTGCTCAACTTCTAGCACTCTTTTTGCTAAAGTCGGTGCATCATCATCATTTCTTACTTCTACTGTTCCTTGTATTATTATTGGACCAGTGTCAGCTCCTTCATCTACGAAGTGAACTGTTGCTCCAGTTACTTTTACTCCCCTATCAAGTACTGCTTGATGAACTCTTTGACCATAGTATCCTTCACCGCAAAATGCAGGAATCAAAGATGGATGTATATTTATCATTTTATTTTCAAATTCACTTACAAACTTTGGACTGATTATCTTCAGATAACCAGCCAAAACTACTAAATCTATATTTTTTTCTTTTAAAATTTCTATTATTTTATTTTCATCAGTCTCATATATCGCATCTATATTATTTGTTTTTGCTCTTTCTAGTCCAAATGCATTTTTCTTATTTGAAATAACTACCTTTACTTGACCATTTATTTTTTCTGCTAAAGTTTCATCTATTATAGCCTGTAAATTAGTTCCTCCACCAGAAACTAATACTCCTATATTTAGCATAATTCTACACCTTCATGAGTATCTACTACTTCACCTATTATGTAAGCACTTTCGTCTGTAGTGTTTATATAATCAGCTATTTCTTGAGCATTTTCTTTATCTATTATTAAAACTAATCCAACACCCATATTAAAGCTCTTATGAAGTTCTCTTTCATCTACTGCATTGAAGCTTTCTATCATCTTAAATATAGCTGGTTTTTCCCAAGAGTCTTTTTCTATATTTATTCCTAAACCTTTTGGTATAACTCGAGTTATATTTTCTATTACTCCTCCACCAGTTATATGAGCTATAGCTTTTAATTCATGCTTTGCTATTAAATCTAATACTAACTTAACATATATTTTTGTTGGAGTTAAAAGAGCTTCTCCTAAAGTCATTCCTAATTCTTCTATATGTTGATCTAATGTATATCCATACTTATCTAAGAATATTTTTCTTACAAATGAGAATCCATTACTGTGTACTCCGCTTGATGATATTCCTATTAAGGTATCTCCTGATTTAACACTTTTTCCTGATACTATTTTTTCTCTATCTGCTATACCAACAGAGAATCCAGCTAAGTCATACTCATCTTCACTATACATACCTGGCATCTCAGCAGTCTCTCCACCTATTAGTGCACATCCAGACATTTTACATCCCTCTGCTATACCACCAACTATTTGTTCCACTTGTTCCGCAACTAATTTACCAGTAGCTATATAATCTAAGAAGAATAACGGTTTAGCACCTTGGCATATTAAATCATTAACACACATAGCTACTAAATCTATACCAACAGTGTCATGTTTATCCATCATTTGAGCTAATTTCAATTTAGTCCCAACTCCATCAGTAGATGAAAGTAATACTGGCTCTTCCATATTTGTGAAATCCTTTAGGCTATATAACCCACTGAAGTTTCCTAAGTCACCTATTACGTTATTGTCGTATGTAGACTTTATTTTCCCCTTTATAAGATCTACAGCTCTATTTCCTTCATCTATATCAACACCTGATTGTTTGTAAGTTAACATGATAAAAGTTCCTCCTTGTCGATTTTCTTTACTGGATAATCTCCATCAAAGCAAGCTTTGCAAAAAGTTGCTTTATTTTCTGTTGCATCTATCATTCCATCTATATCTAAGAATTTTATACTATCGCATCCTATATATTTATTCATTTCTTCTAAATTATTACTTGATGCTATTAATTTGGATCTATTAGGTGTATCTATCCCATAGTAGCAAGAATATGCTACTGGTGGAGATGTTATTCTAAGGTGAATCTCAGTTGCACCAGCTTCTCTTAGCGACTGGACTATCTGCTTAGATGTAGTCCCTCTAACCACTGAGTCATCTACTAAGACTACGGATTTCCCTTTTACCACGCTAGCTAATGGATTTAGTTTAATTTTTACAGCTATCTCTCTCTCTTCTTGAGTAGGTTTTATGAAAGTTCTACCTACATATCTATTTTTAACAAGTCCTTCACTTACTTTTAGTCCACTGGCATTTGAATATCCTATCGCTCCTGCCCACCCAGAGTCTGGTACAGGAACTACTATATCAGCCTTGATGTTTTCGTCTTTAGCTAATATTTCTCCACATTTAACTCTAAAGTCATATACATTTACATTGTCTATTGTTGCATCATTTCTCGCAAAATAAATATGTTCGAATATACAACTTTTCTTTAGAGGCTTATAGTTCTCAGCATAATGATAAGACTTCATATTTCCATCTTTGATTACTATTATTTCACCAGGTTCTACGTCTCTTATTACTTCTCCACCAAGTATATCTATTGCACAACTTTCTGATGCGAATATATATTCATCACCCTTTTTACCTAACATAAGAGGTCTAAATCCATGAGGGTCTCTAACTCCTACTAATGAATCTTCTCCCATTATCACAAGGGAATATGCTCCTTTAATATAGTCCATAGTTAATTTTAAACTTTCAACTATATCGCCCTTATAATATCTAGCCAGTATATATAAAATAACTTCTGTATCTGAATTAGCTTGGAACATATATCCATCTTCTTCTAACATATCCCTTAAGTAATTTGCATTTACTAAATTTCCATTATGGGCTAAAGCTAATTTTCTTTTTCTACAACTTCCAACTAAAGGCTGACAATTTGCCATATGGCTACCACCCGCTGTAGAATATCTAACATGGCCAATCCCCATAGTTCCGCTAAGATTAGATAATTCATCTTCTTTAAAGACATCACCAACTAATCCCATGTCTTTTTTATATTTGATGTTGTCTCCATCTACTACTGCAATACCACAGCTCTCTTGACCTCTGTGTTGAATAGAGTATAAAGAGTAATATAACTCTTTAGATATATCTTTATTTGAATAAATACCTACAACTCCGCACATAAGAATATCCCCCTATTTACAATTCATTCTTGCAAGAACTTCTTCATAACCTTGAACAAGATCTCCTAAGTCTCTTCTAAATCTGTCTTTATCTAGTTTCTCATTTGTATCTACATCCCAAAGTCTGCAAGTATCAGGTGATATCTCATCTGCTAATATTATATTTCCATTAACATCCTTACCGAATTCTAGTTTAAAGTCTACCAATTTTAAATTCATTTTTAAGAAGAATGCTTTCATTAATTCATTTATTTTTAATGTTTGCTCTCTTAGGAAGGCTAATTCATCTCTTGTCGCTAATTTCATTGCTACAGCTTGATCACTATTTAACATTGGATCACCGTAGTCATCATTCTTGTAGCATATTTCAAAAATAGGCTCGTCTAGAACTATTCCTTCTTCTATTCCAAATCTCTTACAAAATGATCCTGCTGTAATATTTCTTATTATTACTTCTAATGGAAGTATTTCTACTTTTTTGACTAACATTTCTCTCTCTGATAAACTTTTTATGAAGTGTGTTTCGATTTGATTTTCATGTAACATTTCAAACATTATAGTTGAAATTTTGTTATTTAATATACCTTTTGAAGATATTTCTGCTTTCTTCTCCCCATTAAATGCTGTTGCATCATCCTTATAATAAACAACGAATTCATTTTCACTATCTGTAGAATATATTTGCTTTGCTTTTCCCTCGTATAATAACATAATTATTACCCCCTTAAATTTTTATCTTCTTCTAAAACTTTTTGTGCCATTTCTTCTCTATATAAAGTTAAATCTTCTTTTATTTTCGGATATTTTAAACTCATCATTTGAAGAGCTAGTAATGCTGCATTTAAACCTAAATCTATTGTTACAGTTGCTACTGGTATTCCTTTTGGCATTTGAACTATTGATAAAAGTGAATCTAATCCATCCATTGTCGATGATTTTATAGGTAAACCTATTACTGGAATCAATGTATGAGATGCTATTACACCAGGAAGATGTGCTGCTTTTCCCGCTGCTCCAATTATTACGTCTGTATCATTTTCTATTTCCTCTAAAAACTGCGTAAGCTGCTTTGGCGTTCTATGAGCAGATAACGCTCTAACTACAACCTCTACGCCGAATCTTTCTAATAAGTTTATTCCTTCTTCTAACTTTGGATAATCGGATTTAGAACCCATAACTACTGCTACCTTCATTAGACTTTCCCCTTCCTTGTATAAAAAGATATTTTTAAAGATCAAATATTCGTCCAATATCACGAATTATATATTTAAATTTTATAATAATATACATATTTTAGCAATACATTTTTAATTACTTTTCCGAACATTATTTTATTTTTTATACTAAAGTTCGTTTTATTATGTTATTTTGTACTTTATCACTGCATTACTTTCGTTTTTTAAGTATAATTCACTAATTTTTTATTTTTTAAAGTATTTCATTTTATATTTCTTTCTACAAATCTCGCCAAATACAATCACTTTAAACGTTCGCATTTTATTTTTAATTAATTCTTAAAAATAAAAAAGAGGTTGTCGTTAGACAACCTCTTTTTTATTTATCCTAAGAATATAAACTTACATATAAATAATATAGAAAGTATTATTAAAGATAAATTAACTTCTTTGTATTTTTTAGTAACTAATTTTAATATTGTAAATGATATTATCCCAAATATTATCCCATCAGCTATACTATATGCAAGTGGCATCATAGCAAATGTTAAGAATGCCGGTATTGCATTAGTAAAATCATTGAAATCTATTTTAGTAAGTGAACCTGCCATCATAACACCAACTATAATAAGTACTGGTGCAGTTGCTTGAGTAGGTATTGATGTAAATATTGGTGCAAAGAATAATGATAATAAGAATAATATTCCAGTAGTAACTGCTGTTAATCCTGTCTTACCACCTTCACCTATTCCTGATGCACTTTCAATAAATGCTGTAACTGTAGATGTTCCTAAAAGAGCTCCTGCTGTAGTACCTATTGCATCTGCAAATAAAGCTTGCTTAGCCTTTGGCAATTTACCATCTTCATCTAGCATATCGCCTTTAGATGCTACACCTACTAAACATCCTACTGTATCGAATAAATCTACAAATAAGAATGTAAATACGATTACTACCATATTAAGACTGAATATTTCACTCGCTGGAACTGTTAATGCTTGTAAAAATACAGGTTTTATAGATGGTACAGCTGATATTATTGCCTTTGGAGCTTCTACGATTCCTGCTACCATACCTATAACTGATATTATTATCATACCTAAAAGGAATGCCCCTTTTACATTTTTAACTATAAGTATCGCTGCTATTATTAAGCCTAATATTGATAATAGAACTAATGGATCATGCATATTACCTAACTGTACTATAGTTGCTCCGTTAACAACTATACCTGCATTTGATAATCCTACTAGAGCTATAAAAAGTCCTATTCCTGCTGTAACTGCATGTTTTAAAACTGCTGGTATGCAGTCTATTATTTTTTCTCTAACATTTGTTGCTGTAAGTATTATAAATATTATTCCTTCTATTAATACCGCACATAGTGCAAATTGCCAATCATATCCCATACCTAGTACTACAGTATAAGCAAAGAATGCATTTAATCCCATACCTGGAGCTAATGCTATTGGATAGTTTGCTAATAATCCCATAGCTATACATCCTACAAACGCAGCTATTGCAGTTGCCGCGAATACTGCACTTTTATCCATACCTGCTGCACCTAATATATCTGCATTAACTACTAGTATGTATGCCATCGTCATAAATGTAGTTACTCCTGCTAATATCTCCGTTTTTACATTTGTGTTATGAGCAGATAGTTTAAATATTTTATCTAAAAAGTTATTATTGCTGTTTTGTGCTATTTGCATATAAATCCTCCTATTTTTATTATACATCAATATAATCGTTCGTGTTTTAATTAACTTTACAAACTAATTATATATTAAACCTTACTTTTTTTCAACTATTTTATAACATTTCTTTATTTACTCAATTATAAAGTTCGTATTTATCCATCATTTTATTAATAATATTTTTTACTTACTTATTATATACTTTGTCACATTTTGTCGTTATTCTTAATACTATATATAACCCCTACTTTTATAAGGATGTGGTTATATGAAATGTAGCAGGATAAAATCTCTCTTTATAGAACTCATTAATGATTGGAATAAAATCAACTTATCAGCTAAAGCATTATTATATATAGGATTTTTACTACTAATAAGTTGCCTCTATGTCATTTTTACAGCTAGTATAGTAAACGAGTATACAAAATCTATAGAGGTAACTTTAAGAGCTGGTTTATCTTCTATTTTTGGTTTCATATTAAGTTCAAATCTTAAATGCGAGAAAAGTAATTCATTATCGAATAATATAGATTCTTCTTCAGTAGTAACAATTGAAAATACAGATAAAACACATAATACAAAATTAAACATAAATAGCTATGATACAAAGTGTGAATCAGAAATAAATAATTACAACTATAGAGAAGGAAATGTAGCTCAAATTCTAATTGCTTTAGCTATATCTATAATCTCTCTACTTGCTCTTATATATTTGTACATGATTCACATGAATGATGCAGTAGTTCCACTTGATAAGATAAATGGTGTTGGTCAATTAAGGGATTTACTGTGTAGCTCTATAGGATTTCTATTAGGAGAAGCATCTATTAAAAAATAGATTATAAATATAAAACGACCTTTGTTAAGGTCGTTTTATATTTATAAGTATATTATTTTTGATTATTATATTCTTCTTCAGTTGCTGGAACTGTTATTTTTCCACTTTTTATTTGTTCTATCTGGCTATTTACAAAGTCTAATACTTCTTGTGGTATAATATTTTGAGTATTTGGAGCTATACCTACACCATCTTGCTCTAATCCATATATTTTAGCTTGTCCGCCTGTTAAGTTACCTTCTACAAGTTCTTTAACTGTTTCAAATACACCTACATTAACCTTCTTTAAAGCAGATGTTAATACGTTTTGAGGTGCTAAATCACTTTGATCTCTATCAACACCAATTATAAATTTCCCTTGTTCTTTAGCTGATTCTATTGCTCCCATACCTGTTCCGCCAGCTGCTGCAAGCATTATGTCAGCACCTCCAGAGTAAAGTTGGTTAGCTATAGATTTACCCTTAGCCGCATCACCAAATGTTCCTGCATATTGAGTTTTTACTTCTGCAGATTCATTGCCTGCTTTTACCCCTGCCTTAAATCCATATTCAAATCTAGATACAACTGGAGATTTCATACCGCCTAAGAAACCTAATTGATTAGTATCTGTCATTTTACCAGCTATAAGACCAGTTAAATATGCCGCTTCATTTTCTTTAAATAGTATTGGTGTTACATTTTCAGGTATTTCTTCATATGTTTCATCAATTATAGCAAATTGTTGATCTGGATAATTATTAGCTTCTGTTTTTATATCCTCAGCCATAGTGTATCCAACACCTATAATTAAATCTAGATCTTGATCAACAAGGCTTTCTAAATTAGACATATACTCAGATTGTTGCTTAGACTCAACTACCTTTATTTCTATGCCAAGTTCTTTTTCAGCTTGTTGTAATCCTTCCCAAGCAGATTGATTAAATGATTCATCATTTATTCCACCAACATCGGCAACCATTCCTACCTTGAATTGTTCTTTAGACTCTCCATTTGTCGAAGATGATTTTGAGTTACATCCTACTAAACTTAATGATGCGATTATTATTGCTGTGCTTAAAGCTGTTACTTTCTTAAATATCATATTTTCCTCCTGATGTCTTAAAATATTTTCTTTATGTCTATATATTCTATGATATTGTTGCTTTATTTATTTTTAAAATTATATTTTATATTTAATTTTAACCAAAGAGCAAAAAATAAAAGGCTTTAAACCTTTTATTTTTTATATAAATTAAAATTATTTTATTAGTTATTTATTATTCCCACTCTATTGTTCCTGGTGGTTTAGAAGTTATATCGTAAACTACTCTATTTGCTCCATCAACTTCATTTACTATTCTATTAGATATTTTTTCTAATACATCGTATGGCATTTTGTACCAGTCAGAAGTCATTCCGTCAGAAGATGTAACAGCTCTTATACCTACCAAGTAAGCATAAGTTCTTTCATCTCCCATAACTCCAACAGTTTTTACATCTGGTAATGTAGCAAATGCCTGCCATATTTCTCTATATAATCCATGTTCTTTTAATATATCCATGTATATTGCGTCAGCTTCTCTTAAGATATCACATTTTTCTTTTGTTACTTCGCCTATAACTCTTATTCCAAGTCCTGGTCCTGGGAATGGATGTCTGAATATTAATCCTTCTTCAATTCCTAATTCTAAACCTATTTTTCTAACTTCATCTTTGAATAATTCTCTTAAAGGTTCAACTATTTGGAATTCTATATCTTCAGGTATTCCACCTACGTTATGGTGAGATTTTATAGTTGCAGCTTCTCCATGTCCACTTTCAACTACGTCTGGATATATAGTTCCTTGAACTAAGAAGTCCATCTTACCAAGTTTATTTGATTCTTCTTCAAATACTCTTATGAACTCTTCTCCTATTATTTTTCTCTTAGCTTCAGGTTCTGTTATACCTTTTAATTTACCTAAGAATCTATCTTCACAATTAACTCTTATTAAGTTCATATCAAACTTATCTCTGAATATTCTTTCTACATCGTCACCTTCATTTTTTCTTAGTAATCCATGGTCAACGAATACACAAGTTAAGTTATCTCCTATAGCTCTGTGAACAAGTACTGCTGCTACTGATGAATCCACTCCACCACTTAAAGCACATAGTACTTTTTTATCTCCAATTGTCTCTTTTAATTCTTTTATTTTATCTGCTATAAATGAATCCGTAGTCCAATCTCCACTTACTCCACAAACATTGTATAAGAAGTTTTTAAGTACTTTATCTCCTTCTTGGCAATGTTCAACTTCTGGATGGAATTGAACTCCGTATAGTTTCTTTTCAGCATTTTCCATAGCTGCTACTGGACAGTCTTTAGTTTGAGCTATTGACTTAAATCCTTCTGGAAGTTTATCTATTAGATCAGTATGACTCATCCATACTATATTTGTAGATATCCCTTCAAATATTGCAGATTCATTATATGCTATTTCTGTTTTTCCGTATTCTTTTTCTGCATTCGTTCCTTTTCTTACATTTCCACCAAGTATATGAGACATTACTTGTATTCCGTAACATATTCCTAATATAGGAACCCCTATTTCGAATATTTCTTTAGCTATTTTAGGCGAGTTTTCTAAGTATGCACTATTTGGACCACCTGTGAATATTATACCTTTTGGGTTCATAGCTTTTATTTTATCTATATCTGTAGTATAAGGAATTATTTCACAATATACATTATTTTCTCTTACTCTTCTTGCTATTAGTTGGTTGTATTGTCCACCAAAGTCTACTACAAGTACTAATTCATGCTTCATAATATTATATCTCCCCTTGTGTGCTGTAATTAGGTGCTTCTTTTGTTATTGTAATGTCGTGTGGGTGACTTTCTTTTAAAGAAGCTGCTGTTATTTTTATAAATTGCGCTGTATCCATTAATTCTGGTATACTCGATGCTCCGCAGTAACCCATACCAGCTCTTAATCCACCAATCATTTGGAATACTATATCTTCTGCCTTACCTTTGTATGCAACCATTCCTTCTACACCTTCAGGAACTAATTTCTTTGCATCATTTTGGAAATATCTATCTTTAGATCCTTTTTCCATAGCTGCGATAGAACCCATACCTCTATAAGTTTTGTAAGATCTACCTCTGTAAAGAACTGTTTCACCAGGACTTTCTTCTGTTCCAGCAAACATTGATCCCATCATACATACTGATGCTCCAGCTGCTAATGCCTTTACTATATCTCCTGAGTACTTTATTCCTCCATCTGCTATTACTGGTACACCATATTTGTGACCAACTTCAGCACAATCCATAACTGCAGTTACTTGTGGAACACCTATACCTGCAACTACTCTTGTTGTACATATAGATCCTGGACCTATACCAACCTTAACACAGTCTGCTCCAGCCTTTATTAAATCTTCTGTAGCTGCAGCTGTTGCTACGTTTCCTGCTATAACTTGTAATTGAGGATAAGCAGTTTTTACTTTTTTAACTGCATCCATAACACCTTTAGAGTGACCATGCGCACTATCTAAAACTATTACGTCTACATTAGACTTAACTAATGCATCGACTCTATTCATAATATCTCCACTTATTCCTACAGCTGCTCCACATAGAAGTCTTCCGCGAGCGTCTTTAGCTGAGTGTGGATATTGTATTTTCTTTTCTATATCTTTTATAGTTATTAAACCTTTTAAATGACCTTGTTCATCTACTATAGGTAATTTTTCTATCTTATGCTTTTTAAGTATTTGTTGAGCTTCAGCTAAATCTACACCTTCTTTAGCAGTAACTAAGTTGTCTTTAGTCATTGCATCTTCTATGCTTTTGCTCATATCATCTTCAAATTTTATATCTCTATTAGTTATTATTCCGATTAATTTATTATCTTCATCAACTATTGGTACACCAGATATTTTATATCTTCCCATTATATCATCCGCATCTTGAATGTTGTGATTTTTAGATAAATAGAACGGATCTACTATAACACCACTCTCACTTCTTTTTACTTTGTCTACTTCTAATGCTTGCTCTTCTATAGACATATTTTTGTGGATTATACCTATACCACCTTGTCTAGCCATAGATATAGCCATTTTTGAATCTGTTACTGTGTCCATCCCTGCACTCATTAGAGGAATATTTAACTTTATCGTTTTAGTTAATTGTGTTTCTATTTTAACTTGATGTGGTAATACCTCTGATCTTTGCGGAACTAATAAAACATCATCAAATGTTAATCCTTCTTTTAGTATAGTTGCCATAGTAATACTCCCTTCATAATTTATATTTACGTACATATGCGAATTTTAAATCATAGTTGAATTGTTTTCATTCGTATTAAAAAAGTATAATAAAAAACCTGTATAGTAACTTCCATCATTAATAATAAAAGTGAAATTACTATACAGGCTTCCAGAACACCTACCTATTTATAGCTAATATATAGGGATTTTTTCATCAGCCTATATATTTACTTCATTAGTGTCCTGATATAATAATTCCACCCATAGTCAAGATATTTACGGTATCTTGGTAGAGACTCTCAGACCTTATTTCTGAGTATATACGAGTGACATTTGATCTTCTTTTTTATATTTTATTTCTTATATGTGAATACTAATTTATCAAAATTCATTCACTATGTCAATAACTTTACTCCAATTTTTTGGTTTATTATACAGTTTATATCATTAAATACTTTAATTAGCGGTATTCCTTCTTTATTCGCGATTAATTTACACTCGTCATATTCGCAAGTTGCTTTAATTAGTTCACCTTTATAATATCCTAATTTTATAGAAACAGAACCATATTTTGTATCTATCTTTGTAAACTTACGTTTTAAAATTGTTCTATTATATTTTTGATACCTTACTCCAAATGTACTTGTTTCTAAAATTAGTATATCAATAAACTTTTCTTTGTCTTGTTCTTCACATAAAATACATACCTTACTAGCAGATCTATTCTTTTTCATATAGATATTTTCTATGTAAATATCCAAAGCTCCTTCTTTTATAACTCTTTCAAATAAGTAAGAGTATACTTCCGATGACATATCATCAATGTTCGCTATTACTTCATATATTATTTCTTGTTTTTTTTTACCCCTAAGACCGTCCTAAGCATATTTGGTAATTCAAACTTCTTGTGACCTATTCCATAACCTATTTGAATTGGCTCAAATTCTAATATATCTACAAACTCATTACATAGTGATTTTATTATTGCTGCTCCAGTTGGGGTTGTACATTCACCTTTTACTGTATTAAACTTAACTGGAACTCCCTTAAGTATCTCAATAGTTGCTGGTGCAGGTACTGGCATCATACCATGATCACATTTTACAAATCCAGATCCAACAGGAACTGAACTTGAATATATTTTATCTACAGCAAGCAGGTCTATTAATATACACGCACCTACAATATCAATTATAGAGTCTATAGCGCCAACTTCATGAAAATGAATTTTATCTATAGTAGTTCCATGAACCTTTGCTTCTGCTTCTCCTGTAGATATAAATACCTTTTTAGCCATATTCTTTACTTCTTTATTTAAAGATGAATTATCTATAATATCAAATATATCTACAAGGTGTCTATGTGCATGAGTTTCTTTTGTAACTACTTCAACAGTTGTTCCAGCTATTCCACTTTCATTTTTAGGTTCTATTTTTATTTCAAACTCATCATTTAAGTTTAGTTTCTTTATTTCTTCTAAAAATATTTCTCTAGGTACCCCTAAGTTTAATAATGTAGCTAATGTCATATCTCCTGAAATTCCATTTACTATATCAAAGTACAGTACTCTTTGCTCCATGCTAATTCTCCTAATCTAACTTATTAATCATTGAGGCAAGATATCCTGCTCCAAATCCATTATCGATATTTACAACAGATATACCAGATGCACAACTATTTAACATGGTTAAAAGTGCAGATAAACCCCCAAAGTTAGCTCCATACCCTACTGAAGTAGGTACAGCTATTACAGGAACATCTACAAGGCCACCTACTACACTTGGTAGCGCTCCTTCCATACCTGCTACTGCAATTATAACCCTAGCACTATTTATGATATCTCTTTTATTTAATAATCTATGTATCCCTGCAACACCTACATCATATACCCTTTCAACCTTATTACCAAGAAACTGTGCTGTGTAATAAGCCTCATCTGCAACCGGTATATCCGAAGTACCTCCTGTTACAACCACTATTTTCCCTTTTCCCAGATTAATAATATCTTGATTTTGTATTTTTAATATCTTAGATAATTCTTCATACTCTGCATCTGGATAAATTTCTTTAATTTTATCATATGTCTCTTTTCTACATCTAGTACCTAGAATGTTCGACTTTTTTTGATTCATTTTATCTATTATTCCTAGAATATGTTCATCACTCTTTCCTTCACAGTAAATCACTTCTGGGTATCCATTTCTTATTTGTCTATGATGATCTATATTGGCATATCCTAAGTCTTCTGACGGAAAATCTTTTAGTTTATCTAAAGCAGAGTCTATATCTAATTTGTTATTTTTTACTTCTTCAAGTAACTCTCTTAAATCCATAATCAGGCCTCATTAATTTTATATTTTTTATTATAACTATAATTATACATTATTTATAATCCTTATGATTATCAAAATAAAAAATCAGCTTAGCAATATCATCTTATAGCTTTAAAAATGATATATGGAAACTTGTCCATTCTCCAAGTTCACTATCTACATATATATTGCCGTCATGAGCTTCTATAATAGACTTTGTAAGTGCTAGTCCTATTCCTATGCTCTGAGGATTCATGTTATTTTCATCTTTATAGAATCTTTCAAATACTTTTTTTAACTTATTTTTAGGTATTCCCTTTCCATTATCTTTTATTATAATTTCAACAGACATAGGTGTTTCTTCTAATACAATGTTTATTATTCCTCCCTCAGATGTATGCTCCACTGAGTTCTTTATAATATTTATTATTGCTTCACTCATCCAGTTCCTATCGTGAACTAATATTATTTCATCTTCTGGATTAAAATTTATTGTTTGACTTTTTAGTTCTGCTTTCTTTCTTATACTAGATATTGAGTCATAAATAGTATCATTTAATGAGCTTAACTCTTTATCAAAGGCTATAGAGTTACTTTCCAACCTTGCATATTTTAATAAAGTTGATATGAGCCAATTCATTCTGCCTAACTGCTCTTTACTGAGTAATGTAAATTCATTCATATCATTATCTTCACCGCTACTATATTCTAACATTATATCATTGTACATTATCAATGCTGCTAGAGGAGTTTTTAGCTGATGAGATATATCATTTATTATATTTTTCAAAGTTATTCTTTCATCTTTCAATTTCTCAACCATATTTTTCATGCGATCTTCCATAAGGTCAAATTTACTATTAAATCTACTAAATATACCCTCTTTAAATTTGATTGGACTAACTCCACCAAATTTTCCATCTACAATATTCTCAGCCCTTTTTGTCAATAGTTTAATGTTTTTAAGTATTTTACTTGTAAAATAGTTAAAACAAGTAAAGACACATACAAAAAATACTACCCAAAAAATTGTTATGTTTTTTACCTTCAATAATGTTATATCTTTTGTTAAAGGATTTACTTCGCTGCTCATTTTTTCATTGTAGGAATACTTATCCATAATATTTTTCCCAACTTCATATCCATCAGAACTGTTTCCAGTGATTATTGATACAACTTTATCTTCAAGTTCAGGATTATCCTCTACAATTTTCCCAACTATTGATATATTTTGGTTTATATAATTTTTATCTATTTGTGAAACTACATTGTCAATTGCAAGGCTAATACCAAAGTATCCAATAATAAATACTATAGATATTGAAATCAGTATACATCTTCTTTCTTTATCTTTTAGAATATCTAAAATTCCCGTCACCTCTAAACTCTCCTTACCTTAGGATTAAATTTATAACCAATACCTCTTACTGTTTGAATATAATATGGAGATTTTAAGTCATCTTCTATTTTTTCTCTTAGCCTCTTAATGTACACATTCAAAGTATTTCCCTCTACAAAATCTCCTTCTACATCCCATAATTTCTCTAGCAATAAGTTTCTGCTCATCACATTAGGAGCATTTTCCATTAAAATTAATAATAGTTTGTATTCTCCAAGTGTTAGAATTATTTCTTCATCATCCTTTTTAACAGAATGTTTTAACAAATCTATTATTAGCCCTTCACTCTCTATCTTATTGCCTATCAATGCATTAGATTTTTCCCTATTTAATTTCCTCAAATTTGCATTTATTCTAGATATTAATTCTTTTAGTCTTACAGGTTTAGTTATATAATCATCTGCACCTATATCTAAGCCCATAACAATATTACTTTCTTCATCACATGCAGTAGTAAATATTATAGGTAATCCTACGTTTTTCTCCCTTACTTCTCTACAAAAATCATACCCTGTTCCATCTGGAAGCATTACGTCTAAAAGTATTAAATCTATATCTTCATTATTAAATAAATTCCTAGCTTGTTCTAAATTAATTGCATGTAATACCTCAAATCCTTCTTTTTGCAATGTATATATAAACCCTAATGCCAATGGCCTATCATCTTCTACTAATAATATTTTATCCATTTTATCCCCTCCATTTTATTTATGTCTATTATATCAAATTTTTAAATTCCTACAAAATATAAAGGAGATTTAGCAATTAATGTTAAATCTCCTTTATATTTTTACCTATTCATCATTTTTTATCATTTCTATCATATCAAATTTTTGATATTTTCTAATCGGTTCTATCATACTTAATATATTTATAATTAGTAAACCTGACATACCTAATAGTATTACTCCTAATGGTATCTTTGGAGAAGTTATTAATCCTTGATTAATTAAATACATGAATATATATTTTAATGCAACATAAGATATTGGAATTGCAACCATACATGATATACACCAATTTATTATACCTTCAAAAATTATGCTTTTTATTAAATCTTTTTTATTCATACCTATCGCTATTAATGTTCCAAATTCTTTTTTCCTTGAAAGTATATTAAAACTTCTGCTATTAATTATATTTAATACTATTATCATCATTATTAGACCTAGAAAACTATAAGCAATTATACTCATCCCAATAATAAAACTTCTATTGTAATTAATTTCTTCTTCATAGTCTTCATAGTAATAGCCTAAATCAATATTTGCATAGTCTCTAATCTTCTCAGAGTATTCTTTTCTCTTCTCCTCATTATAAAAGTCAAACCCTAGTGTATGACTTGGAATACTCATTTCGCCATCATTAATAATCATATTTTTATATTCTTCATAAGTTGATTCAGATATAATTATAGTAAATGAATTGTTGCTAATCATTCTATTTGTAGAAATCATGTTATTTCTACTTATAGTCCCCATAACATTTAAACTCATATGTTTACTTTTAATCTTATCTAACAAACTGTCATCGTAATTATTATCGAAAATTTTATAGCTATCATCTAATTCCACAGGATATAACTTTATATTGGTACTAGATTTAAGATTTGTTGCCTTATTTTGAATTATTTTACCATTAAGTTGAATTCTCATTGGGTTTACAAATATTACTCCGTTATTATCAAAACTTTCTAAATTTATATTTTCTCCTTGTATAGAGTCTTTAATTTTATTAAATGAGTCCCCATCATATACTATTATTTGACCATTATGAAATAATGTATTGTCAATTTCATTGTTACGTTGAATATAAGTAGTTTCGAATTGTGTATTAAAGTCGCCAATATTTTCTATCATTATGTCCTTCTGATAAACATCCTCTAAATAAATATCTTTAACAACCTTATTGTTTTTTAACTCTGCTTTTATATCTTTTAATATCTTTCTATTTTCGTCTATATTACTAAGATTTTCTTTTAACCTATAATCCATATCTTGATTTTCTTCGTTTAAATATGAATAAGCGTAAATCTTTGCATCTGTAAATTTCTTATTATCTATAATGCTAGTTCCTTTTAAGAAAGAATATACATATCCAGTAAGTACTATAAATAACACTAACGATATAGATAAGGTAAGCATTGTTAAAATAAACTCTTTGTTGCTTGATCTCAAATTTTTGTAAGCTAATTCACCTTCTACACCTAAGATTTTTCTTATAAATTTATTTTTTCTTGATTTAGCAGTATTGTTTTTACTTGCATAAACACCTTTTATACTATCTAGAGGTGAAGATGTTGATGCTTTGAACGCTGGCCTAATTGTAGATATTATTATCGTAACAAATGTAGCCAGGATTACCCAAACAACAATAGATAATGTAATCCTAGAGTCTATTTCTATAAAATCTAATCCCATATGTCTTTTAACTACCATATTTACTATGATATAAATTCCAATATGACCAATTAATATACCTGGAACTATAGCTAATCCACCTAGAATCAAGGATTCTTTAAATATTATGCCTCTTATTTGAGAAGGAGTAGCTCCTATACACCTTAGTAATCCGATTTGTTTTGACTTCTCTTTAGTTGATGAATTTATTGAGCTATAAATTAATATCACCGTTGATATAAATACTAAAGAGCCTAAGATTATCTGAATTATATTTCTCTGAGTAAAACTGTTTCCATCTATATATTCATCATAGTTATTTAGCAAGAATATATTCGATACTAAATAGCTTATTTTATTTTGATCAAATCCATCTATATCTTCATTATTTGCAATTTGGATATTTAAATCTTTTGCAATTTTTTCTAGTATCTCTATTTTATTAGTCTTTGACTTTAATCTTAAAAAAGCAGTAACTGTTTGATAATCACTCGGATTATTCATGCCTGATAAGCCTACAAGTTCCATTTGTCTTGTATATGGTATCTTAAAAAAACCACTTATTATGTATTCTTTATCTCCTACCTTAAATACATCCCCTAAGGATTTTTCATATTGCACCTTAGCTTTGCGTTCTAAAATAATTTGATTTGAATCCGCTGGAAATTTACCCTCCACAAGGTTTAAGCTATCTTTGTAAGTAGTTGATATTAAATTATCATTTACAGAGTACACATGTACATTTTGAGTACCATTTTTCATAGGCATTTGTTCTTGAGAATCTTTAGCTACTAATGAATAGTCTTTTATCTCAACATTATTCTCTAATATTTTCACTTTATCTGAAGGTAGGTTGTAAAATGTGCCCTCTATATCTCCTTCCATTAGTATACTAGCTTCTATCCTATACTTATTAACAAATACATTGCATTCAACTATTGCTGTAAATAAAACAACTCCAATTATGATTCCTATAAGTGTAAAAGCATTCCTTTTTTTATTTACACGCATCTGCCTTTCCACTATATTTGTATAATTATCCACCTGATATCACCTCATCGTTAGAGATTACTCCGTCCTTTATTGTTATTATCCTGTCAGCCATTCTTGCAATATTTAAATCATGAGTAATCAATATCAATGTCTGATTATATTTTTTCGCACTAAATCTTAAAAGTTCCATAATATCTTTAGATGTTATAGAATCTAGATTACCTGTAGGTTCATCAGCTAATATTATAGATGGTTTATTAGCTAAAGCTCTACCTATAGATACTCTTTGCTGTTGACCTCCCGATAATTGCGATGGTAAGTGGTTCTTTCTATCTTCTAACTGTAATAACTTTATTAATTCCTCCTTATATTTAGAATCCATAACTCCTTTATCTAGAAGTACTGGCATTTCAATATTTTCTTCTACTGATAAAACAGGTATTAAATTAAATGATTGAAATATAAATCCAATATTTCTTCTTCTTAATATAGAAAGTTCTGCTTCATTCATTTTAGTTAATTCTTTTCCATTTATACTTATAGATCCTCTAGTAGCCTTATCTATTCCGCCCACAATATGAAGTAATGTACTCTTTCCCGAACCTGATTTACCTAAAATCACTACAAATTCACCCTTTTTTATTTCTAAATCTATATTCTTAAGAACATCTACTCTGCTTTCACCTTTTCCATAGGACTTGCATATGTTTTTGGCTTCAATTACATTCACACGACTTCCTCCAATTTTTATTCAATATATATATTATCTCTCTACTTTCGCTTATCTAATACTATTCTGATATATATAATACAACCTTTTCATTACTTTTTCATAAATTTCATAATTACTTTTTAGTAATTTTATAATTTATTTATATCAAAAAAAGTACCAATTTTGTAAATCGATACTCTCTCCCCTTTATTTTATAATTTTAATTACCTAATTCTACAACCAACTGATTTTTTCTAACCTAATTTTTCTGTAAGTACCTTTATTACTATAGGTAATATTGTTAAAACTGTTGTAAGCCTTATTAAGTGCAGTAAAGCAACTATATTAGATTGTGCCCCAAAGGACTCTGACATTATAGTCATATCAGTTAAACCACCTGGTGCTGCACTAAATAATGCTGTTTTTAAATCAAGTCCTGTAACTTTATGTATAATAAGACCTAAAATTATACTTAAAGTTGTTAATCCTATTACTAAAACAATAGCTGGGACTATAATTTTTTTCAGTCCTAAAATAGAATCCATGGTAAAGTTTAATCCTATCATAGCTCCTATAACTATTTGTGCTATTATTTTAAAATTAGCTGGAACATACCCTGAACTTGTAAAAATGTTAAATATAGCTACAAAAGCCATAGAACCAATCATCGCTCCAGCTGGTATTTTAAATTTTATTCCTAAGTATCCACCAATTGCACCTACTAATAACGTATAAATTATTCTATCCATCTGTTTGCCTCATCTCTTTTATCTATTTACATATAAGATTATATCTTTACTTATATATATTTTCTATAGATTGAAGCTAACTTCGCTTATCCACATTGTCTTTTAGGTGTTTTTTTAAGTACATCACATACATTTTTATATATTGTATATAATGTGTTCAGTTATCGACAGTTTATTTCCAAAAATAATAGGAGTGATCATAGATCACTCCTATTATAATTAATATATTTAGTTTATACTAATTTACTACATCATTCCTGGCATTCCGCCACCCATACCCGGCATTGGCATGTCATCCTGCGGAAGATCTGCAACAGCAGCTTCTGTAGTTAAGAATACTCCTGCTATAGATGCAGCATTTTGTAAAGCTGTTCTTGTAACCTTAGTTGGGTCAACTATACCAGCTTCTATCATATTTACATACTTCTCGTTTAATGCATCAAATCCTACTTCCGGCTCTGAGTTAACAACGTTTTGTATTATTACAGCACCTTCTAGTCCTGCATTTATCGCTATTTGTCTTAATGGCTCTTCTAAAGATCTTCTAACTATCATAGCACCTATCTTTATTTCTCCATCAAGAGTTTCTATTAATTTATCGATTGCTGGTATAACACTAACTAAAGCTGTACCACCACCAGCTACCATTCCTTCTTCAACACCTGCTCTTGTAGCATTAAGTGCATCTTCTATTCTTAATTTTCTTTCTTTCATTTCAACTTCTGTAGCAGCTCCAACCTTAACAACAGCTACTCCTCCAGAAAGTTTTGCTAATCTTTCCATTAATTTTTCTCTATCAAATTCTGAACTAGTTTGCTCTATTTGATTTTTTATTTGATTAGTTCTATCTTCTATGGCTTTCTTATCTCCATATCCATCAACTATAGTAGTACTTTCTTTTCCTACTTTAACAGAAGACGCTCTACCTAACATAGTTACATTAGCTTCTTTTAATTCATATCCTAATTCCTCAGATATTACTTGACCTCCAGTAAGAGTAGCTATATCTTCAAGCATAGCTTTTCTTCTATCTCCAAATCCTGGTGCTTTAACTGCAACAACTTCAAATGTTCCTCTTAATTTATTAACTACTAATGTAGATAATGCTTCTCCATCAACATCTTCAGCTATTATTAATAATTTTTTTCCTTGTTGAACTATTTGCTCAAGAACTGGTAATATCTCTTGTATGTTAGATATCTTTTTATCTGTTATTAATATATACGGATCATTTAATACTGCTTCCATCTTATCTACATCTGTAACCATATAAGCAGAAACAAATCCTCTATCAAACTGCATACCTTCAACAGTATCCAATTCAGTATGCATAGTTTTAGATTCTTCAACAGTTATAACACCATCTCTACCTACTATTTCCATAGCTTCTGCTATTAGCTTACCTACTTCTTCATCTCCAGCAGATATAGAAGCTATTTGAGATATAGATTCTTTAGTCTCTATAGTTCTTGATTGAGATTTTAATTCTTCAACTGCAATCTCAACTGCTTTTTGTATACCTTTTCTTATAAGTATCGGGTTTGCTCCAGCAGTTACATTTTTTAAACCTTCTCTTATTATAGCTTGAGCAAGGACTGTAGCTGTTGTAGTACCATCTCCTGCAACATCATTAGTTTTAGTAGCAACTTCTTTAACTAATTGAGCACCCATATTTTCAAATCTATCTTCTAATTCTATTTCTTTCGCTATAGTAACACCATCATTAGTTATAAGAGGTGAACCAAACTTTTTATCTAATATAACATTTCTACCTTTAGGCCCTAATGTTACCTTTACTGTATCCGCTAATTTATTTACACCAGCTTCTAGAGCTTTCCTAGTATCTTCTGAGAATTTAATTTCCTTAGCCATCTTTAACCCCTCCTAATTTAAATTATTCAATTACAGCTAATATATCGCTTTGTCTTAATATAGTGTACTCTGTTCCTTCTATCTTAACTTCTGTTCCTGCATATTTTTGGAATATAACTCTATCCCCTACTTTTAACTCCATTACTATCTCTTTTCCTTCTACTATCCCACCTGGTCCAACTTCCACAACTTCAGCCATTTGAGGTTGTTCCTTAGCTGCTCCTGGTAATACTATACCACTTGCAGTCTTTTCTTCAGCTTCAACTTTCTTAATAACTACTCTGTCAGCTAATGGTCTTATCTTCATAACTTTTCCCTCCTAAATGAATTTGTATTTGTAGAAATAAATATCTCTATTTTTAATTTTATGTTTATTATCTTTTTTATTTTTATCACTCTATTAATAAGAGTGCTAACAATTATTATGATATACCAAACATTCCTAAGTTTCAATAGTTTTTAGTAAAAATTTCATTACAAATATCACCATAATTCCCCATTTTTTTATAGTATTGGAGAAAATAATCTAGCTATAGATTCTTTTGATTTTTGTAGAATACTTCTATTTTCAAATTCATCCATATCAAGCTCTTCACAGTTGCTTATATCGGTAAAGAAATCCTCTGTCATTGTTTTTATTACTTCTTTATCATAAATAAATGCATTTATCTCAAAATTGAGCATAAAACTTCTCAAATCCATATTAGCTGACCCTGTAGAGGATATAGTATCATCTATTATAACTATCTTTGAATGTATGAATCCTTTTGTATATAAGTACACCTTTCCTCCAGCTCTTAATATATCTCCAAAATAAGAATACGATGCTGTGTTAACTATTTTATGATCAGCTATCTTAGGAAATATAATTCTTACATCTACTCCACTCAAAGCTGCACTTTTTAAAGCTCTAAGTATACTCTCATCAGGTATAAAATAAGGCGTTTCTATATATATACTTTTTTTGGCTTGGCATATAGCAGAGAAATATGCATAGTGTATTGCTTCCCAGTCACTATCAGGTCCACTTGCTACAACCTGTATCATACTGTCGCCTATTCTATCTATTTTTGGAAAATATCTTTCAAATAAAACTACCTCTCTAGTACTATAGTACCAATCTATTAAAAAAATCATCTGTAACATATAAACAGAGGTTCCCTCTATTCTTATATGCGTATCTCTCCAGTATCCAAATTTTTTATTCTTACCTAGATACTCATCACCTATATTTACTCCACCTGTATATCCTATTTTCCCATCTATAACCGCTATTTTACGATGATTTCTATAATTGATTTTCCCACCTATTATAGGTATTTTTGCTGGTAAAAATGGTGCTATCTCAATATTATGAGATCTCATTTTTTTAAAGAATTTTCTATTAAACCAAAACCTCCAGCATCCTACATCATCATATATAATTCTTACATGGACGCCCTCTTTAGATTTTTTTATTAATAATTCTTGTATTTTTCTTCCTATATCACTATTCTTTATTATAAAATACTCTAAGTGTACATGATCTTTTGCCTGCTGTATATCTTCTATAAGCCTCTCAAATTTCTCATTACCATCTACAAACACATCTACTTTATTATTAGTTGTAAATGGAAACATACCTGTATTTAGTAATAAACTAATTACTCTTCTTTTCGCATTATCTTCTTCATTATCATGCAATAAATTACTTTGTTTTATAAACTCTTGTTCTACTCTGACTAATTCTTCTATCTCATCTAGATTACAAAACAACTTCTCTTCTTTTATATCCGTTGCCATCTTCTGAGTTTTATTTATTTTTCTCTTTCTTAGGTTTCTTCCAAAAATCGCATATACTATCAGTCCAAACCCTGGTAGCAATATAAATATTAATAACCAAGTCATAGTTTTTGCGGGATCACGATTTTCAAGTAATATAGTCATCGAAACTATAGCTGCAACAATATATGATATAACTAAACAGCTTAAAAATAATACACCTATAATATTCATATTAAATCCCCTTCTTTAATAATAAGGATTTTTATAAAATCCAAATGATTACCTCGAGTACTACATTGGCAATTTAAGTACTATATTTTATCTACCTATTCCTAATTCTCTAGCATAGTAGAATAAGTATTGTTGTGCAAATCCTGATAAATCCCCAAATTTATCTATTGCATAAGTTCTTATTTTAGGTAAACTCATATCTTCTGCCACATAAAATTCTTGCATAACTCTTTTTACCCATACATCAACCGGGAATGTATCATATTTTCTCATTCCAAATAAAGCTATACAGTCAGCTACTTTAGGACCCACTCCATTAAACTTTGTTAACTCTTTTATACAAGTATTTGTATCTAATCCAGTATACTTGCGTACATCATCATTATTAGACACGACTGCCTCTGTAGTACTTTTTATGTATTTATCCCTAAATCCGGTTTGACAAGCCCTTATCTCCTCTTGTGTAGCCTTATTTAGCTGTTCTGGTGTAGGAAATGAATAATAATCTTTCCCTTCATATTCTCCAATAAAATCACCAAAGTTTCTAGATAAATTTTCTATAGCTTTTTGTATCATTGGTATTCTATTATTAGATGATATTATAAAAGATATAAGCATCTCCCAACCATCTTGTTCTAGTATTCTTATACCCCATCCAAAATCTGTTGCCTTATCTAAATATTCATCCATCTTTTTTAAAGTGTCTTTTATATCGGTATAATTTACTCCTAAATTAAAATAATTAAACCAAATATTATTAAACTCCTCTAAATTAGTGTTATTTAAATAAACTTTATCATCTTCTCTTAATACATTCAGTATTTTTCCCATAGCAACACCTGTATAAGAACCATTTTCTTGTCTATGCCATCTAAAACATTGGCCACATTCAAATATATGCTTCGGATCGAAATTTTCTACACCTTCTAATACAACAGCATTATTTTCTTCGTATATTTTCATAAGTTAAATCTCCTTTTTATGTTTTTTATATTGATATCTAATACCATTAATTTACCCATATCTTTCATAAAGTAAATTATTTTTTCACCTATACAAATTTAATTTCAAATGTCTAGAGTAGAATTTTAATTTTTTTTTTGATAGAATACTAAAGACATTATTTTTTAGAAGGTGAATTTATATGAACGATAGAGGAATATTTATTGCTATAGAAGGACCTATAGGAGTAGGAAAGACTACTCTAGCAACTATACTTAACCAACACTTTAATTATACTCTTCTTAGAGAGATAGTTGAAGAGAATCCTTTTTTATCAAAATTTTATACAGATATAAAGGAATATGCTTTACAAACAGAAGCATTTTTTCTATTTAATAGGATAAAACAATTAGAAGATATCGAGAAATATACATTAAGCAAATCTCAAAATGTAGTAAGTGATTATCATATAGTAAAAAATCTTATATTTGCCGGATTAACCCTTGATAATATGCAGTTTCATAGATATAAACAAATGTATAACACTTTTGTAACGGATTTGCCTCAGCCAGATATCATAGTGTACTTAAATTCTGACACAGATGTTTTAATGAGAAGAATAGCTATGAGGGATAGAAGTTTTGAAAGACAAATGGATAGAAATTATATCCATGAATTAAGCTTAGAATATAAATATTATTTTAACCCTTTATCTATAAAGCATAATTTTATGGGTAAAGAGCCTATTATTATTGAGATAGATAATTCAAATTTAGATTTCTTAAATAACGAAAATGATAGACAATTTATAATCAACAAGATAGAAGAAGCAATGACAAGCTTAGGAGGACAACATAATGTTTAAATTAGTAAATCAATGTAATAAGCCTCTAAATAGAGATTTATTTATTACAGTAGCTGGTAATGTTGGTGCTGGAAAGTCAACATTAACAAAATTAGTAGGCGAGAGACTTGGCTTTGAAACTCACTACGAAAAAGTAGATGGTAACCCATATTTAGAAGATTTTTATTTAGATCAAGAAAAATGGGGCTTCCACTTACAATTATATTTCTTAGCTCAAAGATTTAAGCAACAAAAAGAAATAGATAGTAACGGATTAAATAATATACAAGATAGAAGTATCTATGAAGATGTTGAAATCTTTGCAAGAAACTTATTCGACAATAATAAAATGTCTAAAAGAGACTATATAACTTATAGAGACTTATTTAATGATATGGTACCTCACTTAAGAAGACCTGACCTTATGATTTATTTAGATGGTTCTATAGACACTATAATAAGCAGAATTAACCTTAGAGGCCGTGAAATGGAAAAGGCTGTTGATTTAGAGTACTGGACAAATCTACACAATAGATACGAAAAATGGATAAGTGAATATGATCAATCACCTGTTTTATATGTAAACATAAATGAAATAGATCTAATTCAAAATCCTGAACATCTTGATTTAATATGTGATGAAATAAAAAAAATCTTAGGAATGTAATTTCCTAAGATTTTTTATTTATAATAAGATACCGATAAGTACTACCGCAGATATAATTTGTACAGTACCTATAAATAGACCATATAATGAAACTGACTTTCCTTGTTTAATCAAATCCTTAAGATTCACCCTTAGGCCGATTCCAGCCAAGGCTATTAATTCGAATTTATTACTTAAAGCTTTACACATTAAAGATAAATTCATAGGTATAATATTTAATGTAAATAAAGCACAAGTTATAAAGAATCCAATTACATACCACGGAACTTTTACCTTCCCTTTTTTTACATCTTCAGTTTCTTCTTCTAATATTTCACTATTAGACTTATGTTTTAAATGACCAAAAGTAAATACAACAACTACCAGTAGTATTACACGTACTATTTTAAATAGCATAGATAAATCTTTTACTGGTTCACTAACCATTGCACCACTAGCCACAACTTGACCTACTGACTGTAATATACCACCTATTAGCCCTGATGTTTTTATAAGATCATGATTGTATAGAACTTGTGCTAGCATTGGAAGTATAAACATTAAAAATATTCCTGTTACATTTACTATAGTTATTACAATTCCTTTTTCTTTATCATCTGCATTAATTACTGGAGCTGTTGCCGCTACAGCAGATGATCCACATACAGCATTACCACTAGCCATTAAATATCTAAAATTGTCACTGAATCCTAATTTTTTACCTATATATAAGGCAGCTACAATTGTTATACTCATTTGTAAAACTATGAATAATATCCCTGCAACCCCAAGCTCTGATAATGTAGAAATGCTCAATGTTGCACCTAATAGTACTATTGAATATGATAGCAAGTCTGTTTCTGAAAATTTATATCCCTTTTGAAAAATTTCTTGATTCAAAAATACATTACCTATGAACATACCTAAAAATATTGCTATAGATGCAGCACCTAGCTTAGGAATAAATCTTGCTATAAACATGCTTGCCATAGCCACTAGTACAGCAACTATCAAACCTGGTAATATACCTTTTATATAACTTTTGCTTGAGCTTAATGTGCCTTTAGTCATAATATTAATGTCCTTTCCTTAGTTGCTTAATTTTTTATATAAATATAGTATATATATTGCGCATCCATAAGTAAAATTGATATATTTTATAATAATCATTAGTAATATTGATAATTATAAAATATAATATAAATATAACTTATAATAGGAGGTAAGCAATTTTGTTAGAAGAATTAAAAACATTTATAGCAGTAGTAGAATATAAGAACTTTACCAAAGCAGGCTTGCACCTTAATTTATCTCAACCAAGCGTTAGTACCCATATTAAAAATCTCGAAAATCATTTTGGCGTTATCCTTATCGATAGATCAATTAAACAAAAAACTATTTTTATAACTGAAAGCGGGTATATTTTATATAAAAGAGCTAAAGAGATAGTTCATTTATTAGATGTTGCCTATCAAGAAGTACGTCATGTTTCAGACAGTATAAAGGGACATCTTAAAGTAGGTGCTAGTTTAACTATTGGTGAATATATTTTACCCAAGTTCTTATCAATATTTTCAGAAAAATATCCAGATATAGAAGTCGAATTATTTATTGAGAATACATCTACAGTTTGCTCAAAGTTATCCAACCTTATCCTAGATATGGGTTTAATTGAAGGGACAATATCATCATTTAATTTTGAACAAAATTATTTTTTAAAAGATAAAATGGTATTGGCTACACCTTATAATTCAAATTTATTAAATGGAGATTTTTCTGTTGCTAAGCTTCAAAATCAAACTTGGATAGCTAGAGAGGCCGGATCTGGTACTAGAGAATCTCTTAATCTATTTCTAAATGCTAACGAAATTATTCCAAAGCATATTATGGTATTAGGTAGTAATTATGCTGTTAAGGAAGCTGTAAGAAATAATTTAGGAATTACTGTAATCTCTAGCTTAATAACATCTCCATCTGTAGAAAATAATGAACTATCTACAATAGAACTTGATGATATTTATAATCGTCACTTCTCATGCATAACACCTAAAAATATAACTTTATCAAAAGTATGCCAGGTATTTATAGAAGAACTAAAAGAATATACTTTGACTCTTTAGTAATAAAATATATAAAAATAGCCTCCTATAATAAATAATATTATTTATTATAGGAGGCTTAATTCTAATTACATCCCTAATTCTTTAAATTCTCTACTTCCTGGTTTAACTAAATCTAATTCTCCTGCTTTACATAATGGACATGAATCAGCATCATGAACTTGTATTTCCAGTTTTATAGCACTGTATATAGGCATCCCTATATCGTCGTTAGTTCTGTTAGCTATACAAGCAACACCTATAACTTCTCCACCTAACGCTTCTAAAGCTTTCTTTGTTTCTATAGTTGATTTACCAGTTGTAACAACATCTTCTGCTATTATTATTTTAGCCCCTGGCTTAACTTCGAACCCTCTTCTAAGCTCCATTACTCCATCTTTTCTTTCAGTGAATACTGTTTCTTTTCCTAATTGCCTTCCTAGTTCATAAGAAACTATTACTCCACCCATAGCTGGTCCAACTACTAAATCTATATCTAAATCTTTTATTTGTTCAACTACTGTACTTAATACTTGAGCAGCATATTCTGGGAATCTTAATACCTTTGCACATTGTACATATCTATTACTGTGCTTTCCTGAAGATAATAAAAAATGTCCTTCTAATAATGCATCACTTTTCTTTAATATTTCTACTACATCTACCTTACTCATAATAATGTCCTCCAAATTTTATAAATTATATATTATCCTAATTTTTATTCTATCTACTTTATTCAGCTTATATCAGCCTTCTGCAATGCTATAATATCCCTCTTATTTCATCTAAGCTTTTTATTCCTTCTCTAATCATAAAAGCTTCTATTCCATCTATTATTTCAAGACCTATTTTAGGATTTATAAAGTTGGCTGTACCAACCTGGATACAAGTAGATCCTGCCATTATAAATTCTATAGCATCATTTGCTGTTGTTATTCCACCCATACCCATAACTGGTATATTTACATTTTTACAAACTTCATGCACCATTCTAAGAGCTATAGGTTTTATTGCCGGACCTGATAATCCTGCATATACATTTTCAAATACAGGCTTTCTCTTATTTATGTCTATTGCCATTGCTTTAAATGTATTTACTAAAGATACACCATCAGCACCTTCTTCTTCACATACTTGTGCCATACCTATTATGTCTTCTGCATTTGGTGATAATTTTATTACAAGAGGTAAGTCAGTAACTGCTCTTACTTCTCTTACTACTTCTCTCGCCACTTCATTTTTTATACCGAAAGCCATACCTCCAGCTTTAACATTTGGACAAGATATGTTAAGTTCTATCATATCTATTGGTTGATTGTTTAGAAGCTTCACACCTTGTATATAATCATCTAATGTTCCACCACCAACATTAGCTATTCTTACTAAATCTAAATCTTTAAAGAATTGTAATTCATTTTCTATAAATCCTTGCACTCCAGGATTCTCAAGACCAACACTGTTCATCATTCCTGATGGAGTTTCACACACTCTCATACCGTTGTTTCCAGGTCTTGCATTTAAAGTTAGACCTTTACTACTTACTCCACCTAGTTTTTGTATATCATAAATTTCATTGTACTCTTTTCCAAATCCAAATGTTCCTGACGCCATAACAAGTGGATTTTTAAAGTCTATATTTCCAAATTTCACATTTAAATTAGCCATTGAATATTACGTCCTCTCCCCAGAATACTGGACCATCTTTACAAGTTTTTTTATTTCCAAATGCAGTTTTGCAAGTACATACTAAACACGCACCTACCCCACATGCCATGTGATTTTCTAAAGATACCATTATCTTCGTATTAGTTCCTTCTACCATTTTAACTAACTTTTCCATCATCGGTGTTGGTCCACAAGTTAATATATAATCATACTTTTCTACATCTAATATATCTGTTACGAAAGTATTTCCTGTAGCTATATGTACTTCATTACAAAGTGCCTTGTACTCATCTTCAAGTATGGCTTCATTTCTAAATCCAAGGTATGCATCACAGTTTTCTATGTTCTTGGCAACTAAGTATAAAGGCGCTACACCTATTCCCCCACCTACTAAAGCTACCTTTCCTTCAACCTTCTCATATCCGTTTCCATAAGGTCCTTCTAGCTTTATCGTTTCATTTTCTTTTACTCTACTTAATATTTGAGTTCCTTCACCAAATACTTTGTATAAGAAAGTTATACTATTTTCATCTATATCATGTATACTTATAGGTCTTGATAATAGTGGAAACATATCCCATGCTCTTAGCATATAGAATTGTCCCATTTCACCTTCAAATTTACCTTCAACCTTCATAAGATACATATCTTCCCCTACATATCTATTTTCTAGAACCTTATACATTACATATCCCCCTCTGATTTGTAAGCTACTTTTCCGTCTCTTATTGTCATAAGTACCTTACCTATAATTTTTTGTCCATTGAATGGGTTATTCTTTCCTTTAGATACAAAACTGTTTGTATCTATAAAATCTTCTGTATTTTCATCTATTAATACTAAATCCGCTCTAAGTCCTTCTTCAACTAAACCTTGATTTAATTCTAAAAGCTTTGCTGGATTATAACTCATCATTTCACTTAGTTTGTTTAATGATATATTATTTTCCTTAAATACTTTATTAACCATTTGGAAAGCTACTTCTATATTTGATATTCCAGGTGCTCCACCTTCTTTATCTTCGGCAGTATGAGGTGCATGGTCAGTCCCTATCATATCTATATGACCATCTTTAATACCTTGTATCAATGCTTTCATATCCTCTTCTTCTGCAAATGGTGGGTTTACTCTATATTCTAATCCATATCCAAATATATGGTGTGGACCTACTTCACAAGTGAACTTAAGGCCTTTATTTTTATATTTTTTAATTTCTTCTAAAGTAGATTCTAAACTTATATGGCATATATGTAAGTTTCCATCTATTTCTTCTAATATTTTTAAATCTCTTTCTACTATTTCGAATTCTGGTTGACAATGAGTTAATACCTTGAAGTCTAGTTCTTTAGATAACTTAAAAGCTTCTTTTAATATTTCTTCATTAAATAATGTATAGCCATCATCTGAGAATAGATCCGTATACTTTCTCATAGAAGGTATATCTATGATTTCTTCTCCATCTAATTCTTTTGTAATAGCACAAACTTGCTTTATATCACATAAGTCTAATTCTTTAGCTTTGTTGAGCACATACTCCATTACGTCCTTATTATCACAAACAGGCTTAGTATTTGCCATAGGACATAATACTGTAAATCCACCTTTTAAAGCTGCTCTTTGACCTGTCTCTAGATCTTCTTTTTGTGTTAGTCCCGGATCTCTTAAGTGTGTATGTAAATCTATAAACGATGGCATTAACACTTTTTTATTACCATCTATAATTCTTATATTTGAATCTTCAAGATTTATATTATCTTCTATTTTATTTATTTTTCCATCTATTATTAAAACATCGCTGTTTATATCCTTATTTGCATCTACAACTCTAACGTTTCTTACTAATATATTATTCATTGATATCCACCCCTAAAAGTTTCATTATTAATGCCATTCTTACAAACATTCCATATTTAGCTTGCTTGAAGTATACAGCTCTATCGTCACAATCTACATCTACATCAATTTCATTTACCCTTGGTAGTGGATGCATAATTAACATATCTTTTGAAGCATTTCGCATCTTAGATTTATTTAGAATATAGCAATCCTTTAATCTTTCATATTCAGCTTTATCTTCAAATCTTTCTGATTGTACTCTAGTCATATATAGTACGTCTAATCCGCCTATAACTTCATCTAAGTTGCTAGTTTCATAGTATGCATGGCCTTCTATACTCTTTTTTATATAGTCTGGCATTTTTAATTCATCTGGTGCTATAAATACAAATTTTAC
>NZ_NOJY02000033.1 GCF_002250835.2 Romboutsia weinsteinii | reverse complement strand
TTGTTTGGTTGTTTCAAATTCTATAAATTAACCTACTGTTTAATTTTCAAAGTTCTTATTTCAACTTTTTTAGTATATCAAAGCATTTTTGCTTTGTCAACTTTTTTCGTTGTTTTTTTGTTTTCGTTTTTGTCCGTTTCTTAAGGACAAGTAATACTTTACCATCTTATTTCAATCTGGTCAATACTTTTTTTATTATTTTTTTATTTTATTTTGCTATTTTATTTTCGTATGTATAAGCATTGGCTTTAACCTTAGTTTTTGCAACACTTGTACGAGATACGCTATTCACACCATTATATATATTTAGTACATCCTTGCAGAAATTTATCATTACTTCTATTACCAAAAAACTTATACATATTAAACATATCCAATTTATCATTTGAAACATTTTTTAAATCCCCCTTATATTTTTAATTTAATTATTAATATTCTAATATATATTCCTCTTTCCTTTATAAAAATTTCTACCTATATTCTTATAATAAATCTCATTTTTGTATTTTTTATCAGCAAAGAATACCAAGCATCACAATTAAATATCAGTTATTAAGTTTTGATGTTGACTTAATACTTAATATTTCAAAAATAAAAATAGACTTATGCACAAGTTAGGTAAAACTCGTGTATAAGTCTATGATTATATATATTTCTATTCTTCTATTTTATTTTGATTATTTTCTATCGGTTTCATAGTAGGGAATAATAATACGTCTCTTATAGATGTAGAGTTAGTTAATAGCATTATAGTTCTATCTATACCTATTCCTAATCCACCTGTAGGAGGTAGACCCACTTCTAAAGCATTTACGAAATCTTCATCCATATCACAAGCTTCGTCATCACCTAATTCTTTCTTTCTCATTTGATCCATAAATCTTCCTTTTTGGTCAATTGGGTCATTAAGTTCAGAGAATGCATTAGCTAATTCCCATCTGTTTGCGAAAGCTTCAAATCTATCAGTTCTTCTTGGGTCTTCTACATTTCTCTTAGCAAGAGGCGATACCTCAACCGGATGATGAGTTATAAATGTTGGTTGGATTAACTTATCTTCACCAAATTCTTCGAAGAATGCATTTATAACTTCTCCTCTTCTCATTCCAGGAGTTATTTCTATTCCTTTTTCTTTAGCTATAGCTATAGCTTCTTCATCTGTATTTATAGTAGAGAAATCTACACCTGTATATTCCTTAACACAATCTTCCATAGTCATTCTTTTCCATGGAGGAGTGAAATCTATTTCAGTACCTTGGTAGTTAACCTTCATGCTTCCTGTAGCAACTTCTGCCATATGAGATATAAGGTTTTCTGTTATTTCCATCATATCTGTGTAATCTGCGTATGCTTGATATAATTCCATCGCAGTATATTCTGGGTTATGCTTTATAGACATACCTTCATTTCTAAACATTCTACCCATTTCATATACTTTATCAAATCCACCAACTATAAGTCTCTTTAAGTATAACTCGTTAGCTATTCTTAAGTACATTGGTATATCTAAAGTGTTATGGTGAGTAACGAAAGGTCTAGCGTTTGCACCACCAGCTATTGTATTTAATATAGGAGTCTCAACTTCTAAGAAACCTCTTTCGTCTAAGTAAGATCTTAAAGCTTTAAGTGCTTTAGTTCTTGTTAAGAAAGCATCTTTAACTTCTGGATTTACTATTAAATCAACGTATCTTTGTCTATATCTTAAGTCTTGGTCTTTTAGTCCATGATATTTTTCTGGTAATATTTGAAGAGATTTACTTAACAATACAACTTCGTTAGCTTTTACAGATATCTCTTCTTTCTTAGTTTTGAAAACTTCACCTTCAAGCCCTATTATATCTCCTATATCATATGTAGAGAATATTGAGTACTCTTCTTCACCTATTCTATCTAATCTAACATAACATTGGATTCTTCCATCTTGATCTTGTATATCAATGAATCCAGCTTTACCTTGTATTCTTTTACTCATTATACGTCCAGCTATCTTAACAACAGTTCCTTCAGTAGTTTCAAAGTTATTTTTGATAGTCACAGAAGTACTAGTTCTATCATATCTACTTTGGTGGAAAGGATCTCTTCCCATTTCTTGTAACTTAGCTAATTTATCTCTTCTTACTTGAAGAACTTCACTAAGATTTTCTTGTGCTTGATCATCTTGAACATTTTGTTGATCTTTATTCATTTTTTATCCTCCAACTATCTTCTTATTTCTAATATCTTAAACTTAGCAACTCCGTCTGGAACTTGAACATCTACTGTTTCACCTATCCCCTTACCTAAAAGAGCTCTTCCTACAGGTGATTCATTTGATATTTTACCATCGTATGGATCAGCTTCCGCTGAACCTACTATTGTATATTCAACTTCTTCATCAAACTCTATATCTTCAACCTTAACTATAGATCCTATTGTTACTACATTAAGGTCTATTTTACTTTCGTCTATTATAACTGCTTTTCTAAGCATGTTTTCTAACTTTAATATTCTTTCTTCTAATTGAGCTTGTTCATTTTTAGCTTCATCGTACTCTGCATTTTCAGATATATCTCCAAAAGATATAGCAACCTTTATTCTATCAGCTACCTCTCTTCTCTTTACAGCTTTCGAATATTCTAATTCCTCGTCTAATTTGTCATACCCTTCTTGAGTTAACAGTATTTCCTTATTATTATCTTCCATAACCCCACAACTCCTTCGCTCTATTTATTATAGTTTTATTATTAACATTTTAATTATGCGCTATATTATATGTCACTATTATCCTAATGTCAAGGCGTCAGCCTTGTAGTTGTTTAACTTAGCTACTACCTCTTCATAACTTTCGATCTTATTTACTTCATCCCTTATCCTAGCTGAATTCCTAAGACCTTTTAAGTACCATGCAATATGCTTTCTCATTTCTCTTACCGCTATATATTCTCCATGTTCCTCAACCGCTAAACCTAAATGTTTAATTGCAGTACTTATTTTTTCTTCACAACCAGGTTCAGGTAATACTTCTCCTGTTTGCATATAGTGGTTTATTCTTTCAAATATCCATGGATTACCTTGAGCTCCCCTACCTATCATTATAGCATCACAGTTTGTTTTATCTATCATATTTTTTGCATCTTCAACTGTAAATACATCTCCATTACCTATAACAGGTATGTTTATACTTTCTTTTATTTTAGCTATTATGTCCCAATCAGCCTTACCAGAATAATATTGTTCTCTAGTTCTTCCATGTATAGCTAATGCACTTATTCCACTTGCTTCTGCTATTTTAGCTATTTCTACTGCATTTACATTGTCATCATCCCAGCCTTTTCTTATTTTTAAAGTTACAGGTTTAGTAGAGTTCTTAACAACAGCTTTTAAAACTTCTTCTGCTAACTTAGGATTTTTCATAAGCGCCGATCCATCTCCATTTTTAACTACCTTAGGAGCTGGACATCCCATATTTATATCAAGTATCTCATTAGGATATTGATTCATTATTTCAGCCGCTCTCCCCATATACTGAGGATCTGATCCAAATATTTGAACAGCAACAGGATGTTCTTCATCCTCTATTTTTAGCATCTTTTTAGTGTTTTCATCATCGTAGCAAAGGGCTTTTGCATTTATCATTTCTGTATATAGCATCCCACAATTATGCTCTTTACATATCAATCTAAAAGGAAGGTCTGTAACGCCTGCCATAGGTGATAAGAAAACTTTATTTTGTAATTCGACATTACCTATTTTCATATTATTCTCCTTTATTTTATATATATATTTTATCCATAATAGTTTAATTTCCAAGTATTTTTCAACAAAGATAATATTACTACAAACTTAAATATAGTGTCTACATATACTTTCTATTATTTATATCCTATATAATCACAAAAGGAACTGGTTATATAATCCAGTTCCTCTATTTATTATTCTTTATTCTTTTCGTATATTACTTTCAGACCTTCTAAAGTTAAAAACTTATCTACACAGTCTATGCTATCAGTCTCTGATGCAATAAGTGTTGATAGTCCACCAGTAGCTACTACTTTTATATCTTCACTATTTAACTCTTTTTTCATCATATCAATTATTTTATCAACTAAACCTACATAACCATATATAATACCTGCCTGCATAGCTGATACAGTATTTTTACCTATAGTCATCCCCGGCTTAATAAGTTCTACTCTTGGAAGTTTAGATGCTCTTTGGAATAAAGCTTCACTTGATATTTTTATCCCAGGAGCTATCGTTCCACCTAAGTACTCACCTTTTTCGGATATAGCACAGAATGTAGTTGCAGTCCCAAAATCAACAAGTATTAAAGGATATCCATATTTTTCGATTCCTGCTACTGCATTTACTATTCTATCAGCACCGACCTGCTTAGGATTATCATATTTTATGTTTAGGCCTGTTTTTATACCAGGACCTACTATTAATGGTTGCTTCTTGCAATATTTCAAGCAGAAGTTTTCAAGTGAATGCATAACATTCGGTACAACAGATGATATTATTACATCCTCTATCTTGTCCATATCTATTTTATCATATTGGAATAGGTTATTAATTAATATACCATACTCATCAGAAGTTTTCTCTTTATCAGTATTAATTCTCCAATACTTTGTTAACTCATTATTTTCATATATACCTAAAACCATATTGGTATTTCCAACGTCAAATACTAAAAGCATATATCATTAACCTTCTTTCTATTTTTCGCTTTCATCTACTAAAACCACAACATCTTCCTCTAATCTTACATATTGTGGATTATTAGATTTTTTGCTTTTCTTTAGTGCTGTTATAACAGCAGATATTACCAACGCTCCGACTATAGCTTCTGGTATACCATTAGTTGCACCTAGAGTAAATATAAGTGTTCCTGCCGAAGAAGCATTTGATCCTAATGCCTCAGCATATCTTGCACCATATAACATATAAATCATACCTAGAACACCTGCCGTGTTAGCTATAGATCCTATAGCGCCTGTTATTAAACCAGATACATATGCTTTTTTAGTCAGCTTCATAGCCAACTCATATACATAATACGCTAGTATTCCTATCAACACTCTCGGAAGTATAGATACTAGTGGATTAATAAACGCAAAAGACGTTATTGTTGGCTCAGTAAGAGCTTTAAAAAGACTCGTAAATCCAAATATAAATCCTACAGTTGCTCCAACTATTGGTCCTTCAACTATGGCACCTATTATTACAGGTATATGCATTATAGTTGCTTTTGTAGGTCCTACAGGAATAAATCCTAATGGAGTCATAGATAACATAATTGATATAGCTGAAAGTACACCTATTATAGTCATCCTTCTAACATTCATACTGCTTCTTACTGATACTTGTTTGTTCATCATAAAAAACACCTCCGTTCCAGCTCATAAAGATGCCGGACTTCTAATTTTTTAAATAGTAATATATTAAATTATATTTATATAAAATAGTCAGGTTCTTAAAATTAAAGATACCAGCTATAACAAAAACAATTTTATCAATAGCAATTCTAATTGTCAACAATTCTTATTTTTACCTTATATATATCCATTTAACCCTCTTATAGAAATTTCGCCAGACATAATTTCCTTTATGCTTTTATCTTCTTTTTCTACTATCAGGTTTCCATCTTCATTTATATCTAAACATTTTACAAGTTCTCTATCTCCACCTTTTAAAGCATATACTTCTTTGCCGATTACAGCAGAATATTGTCTACAAATTTTTAAAGTTTCTTCCTTTGAATTACTTTCTATATAATCAGTATATAGTTTTTCAAGCTGACTCAATATTCCCCTTACTATATCTACTCTCGATAATTTATATCCTTCTTTATGTAGTGATGTAGCAACTTGAGATATTTCCGAATCAAACTCCATAGTTTTTACATTGATGCCTATACCTAAGATAATATGATTTACTCTCTCTATCTCTGCTGATAATTCTGTAAGTATGCCACATAGTTTCTTGCCATTTAAGATAACATCATTAGGCCATTTGATTGAAGTATTTACTCCTAAGTCATTCAATGCTTTTGCTATACTAGCTCCTGCTATTAAAGTTATGAATGGAGCCTGTGTTGGTAGTATATCTGGCTTTAATATTATAGTCATCCAGATGCCTTCATTTACATTTGATTGGAATTGTCTTCCCAGTCTCCCTCTGCCTTTTGTTTGTTCTTCACTTATTATCACAGTACCATCAACATGATTACCTGCAACTTGCTTAGCATAATCATTCGTAGAGTCTATTGTTTCAAAATGTATGATGTTTTGCCCTATAAAGTTTGTATCTAGGTCATGGCATATATTTTGAGATGTTAATAAATCAACAGGTTTCTCTACTAATCTATACCCTTTTCTATTTACAGACTCTATATTATACCCACTTTCTTTTAATGCTTTAATATGTTTCCATATAGCTGCTCTCGATACTCCTAATTGCTTCGATAGTTCTTCTCCTGAAATAAATTCATTTTCACTATTTAGTATAACCTCTATAATTTTATCTCTCATATAGCACCTCTAACTTAATATGATTATATCTACCTTATAATATAATTATAAATCAAATATATTATACATAAAATTCCTTTAACCTAAAAAGGAACCTATATCTAGGCTCCTTTTTGTCTATTTATCATCTGATTCATCAGATTTTTTAGTTATATCAACTTTTATATCTTCTTTTTTAGATAAATCTATAGTTGTATTATCCATTTCTACATCTTCTGTAGCTACAGTTTCTACAACATCTAAAGATAATTCTTTGTTAAATGCTTTTATAAATTGATCTGCATCTAGAGTTTCATGTATTAATAGTGCTTGAGCCACATACTCTAATCTATCCATGTTTTCTTCTAATAGATGCTTAGTTTCTCTATAAGCAGCATCAACTATACGTCTTACTTCTTTATCTATTTCTGAAGCAACTTCTTCTGAGTAGTTTCTCTTAGTAGCGAAACTATTACCTAAGAATACTTCATCATCACCATCACCAAATGTCATTGGTCCAAGCTTAGAACTCATTCCATATTTAGTAACCATATCTCTTGAAGTCGATGTAACTCTCTCTAAGTCGTTTGAAGCACCAGTAGATATATCTTCTAGTACCAACTCTTCTGCCACTCTACCTCCAAGTAATACAACTATATTTTCCTTCATTTCGTTCTTAGTTGCGTAGAATTTATCTTCTACAGGAAGCTGCATAGTAAATCCACCAGCTCTACCTCTTGGAACTATAGTAACCTGATGAACCGGACTCACATTAGGAAGTATATGAGCACATACTGCATGCCCTGCTTCATGATAAGCTGTAAGTCTTCTTTCTGGTTCACTTATTACTCTAGATTTCTTAGCTACACCTGCGATAACTTTAGTTATAGCTTCTTCTATAGTTTCCATTTGGATTTTCTTTTCTCTTTTTCTGGCAGTAAGTATTGCTGCTTCATTCATTAAGTTCTCTATATCTGCTGGAGTAAATCCAGGAGTTCTTCTTGCTAATACTTCAATTTTTACATCATCAGCTAAAGGCTTATTCTTAGAGTGAACTTTAAATATAGCTTCTCTACCTTTAACATCCGGAGCTCCTACTACGACCTGTCTATCAAATCTACCTGGTCTAAGTAATGCTGGGTCAAGTATATCTGGTCTATTTGTTGCAGCCATGATTATTATACCTTGGTTTACACCAAATCCATCCATCTCAACAAGTAATTGGTTAAGTGTTTGTTCTCTTTCATCATGTCCACCACCAAGACCTGCTCCTCTTTTTCTACCAACAGCATCTATCTCATCTATGAATATTATAGCTGGAGAATTTTTCTTAGCTTGCTCGAATAAATCTCTTACTCTTGAAGCACCTACCCCAACAAACATTTCAACGAAATCAGAACCACTTATACTAAAGAATGGAACTCCTGCTTCTCCAGCAACTGCTCTTGATAAATACGTTTTACCTGTACCTGGAGGACCTACCATAAGTATACCTTTTGGTATTCTGGCTCCTAGGTCTATATATTTCTTTGGATTCTTTAAGAAATCAACGACTTCTTGTAAATCTTCTTTTTCTTCATTAAGCCCTGCTACTTCTTTAAATGTAACTCTAGTTTTTTCATCATCCTTATGAACTTTGGCTTTTGATTTACCAAAACTCATAACCTTTCCGCCTCCACCTTGAGACTGATTCATAAATACAAACCAAAGTATTCCCATAAAGAATAGTAATAATAATGTAGGTAGCATTTCAATAAACCAAGGTGTTGATGGTTTTGCTTCACCACCAAATGCTAGTTTGCCGTCCATTGCTTGTTGTAAAACTTCATCAGCAAACTTATCCCCCATTATTTCCTTTGGTACATATGATGTAAATTTAGTGTTGCTATCTTTTAGAGTTCCTTCTACAGCAGTTTCGTTTATAAAGTATAGTCTTGATATATTACCTTCTGTTAATTCTCTGTATACCTTAGAAAATTCTAGAGGTTTAACTTGTTCTGTTGGACTACCAGAGAATTGAACTATACCTATTATAATTATGAAAATTAGTAGATAAAAACCTGCTCCCTTTAAAATTTTGTTCAAAAGAAGCCCTCCTTTCATACGTTGTTTTTATACTAAAGTTTCTTAAAGCCAATCTTTAAGACTTCTTTTGTTTGTTCATCAATTTTATAATCTTCACTCATTCTATAATCACCTACACATAGTATACCTTGTTCATCAGTAATTACTGGAATCTTACATCTCTCTTCTCTAGGTATTTTTAAATCTATAAATAGGTCTTTAATCTTTTTACTACCAGCATGAAGCTTTATCTTATCTCCTTGCTCTCTGTTTCTTACTAGAATACCTCCTTTTACTTTATTAAAGTCAAACCCTTTAGACATTTTATCAACTTTCATATTCTTATATCTGTCTATGCTAATAACTTGGGTTTCTAACATTATATCTAACTCTTTTATCTTGAAAAATCCATTGATAGGTATATTATAGCAAAAACTGATTTCATTATTAACTATTTCTTTAGTAGTTAAAATTATTCTATCGTTTTTCCTATATACAAATACACCCCTAGGAAGAGATATCCTTTTATTAATTTTATTTTCTCCTTCCAGATCCATAATATCTTCTATATGTTTTTGATCTAAGAAGTTTGTATCTCCTAGTACCTGCTTAACAGCATTTCTAAGTATTCTAGTCTTTATTGAGTTATGCATTGATATATATTCATCTAAGTATATTTCTACAGAATCATTAGTTATTCTAGATACTTGTTTGAATTTCTCCTCAGCATCTTTTTCTATGTACTCACTGTCACTTCTAAGACTATTACTCATCCTCACAACAGATTCTACTATATTAGAATTAAAATTCTCCCTCATATATGGTATGAGTTCTAGCCTAACTTTATTTCTAGTATATATGTTTTCTAAATTTGATTTATCTATTCTTGGATTTAAATTATGATATTGACAGTAGTTTTCAATCTCACTTCTTTCTATGTCTAAAATAGGTCTTACTATAACGTTATCTCTAACATATCCTATTCCAGTTAACCCATGAAGACCTGTTCCTCTCATCATACGCATCAACACTGTCTCAGCTTGATCATTTAGGTTATGACCTACAGCTATTTTATTTGATTTTGTATTTTCTTTTATTTCATGGAACATTTCATATCTAAGTTTTCTTGCTCCTTCTTCTATAGATACCCCATTTTGTTCACAATACTTAGGAACATCTATTGATTTTACAAAACAAGTTATACCCATATCTTCACAAAGCTTAGCAACATATAAAGCATCTTTTTGAGCTTCTATGCCTCTTATTCTGTGGTTTAGATGGGCAGCATATATTTCTATATTTAACTCAGGTTTTAATCTATTCAATATATGCAGTAAACAAACTGAATCTGGACCTCCTGAAAGTCCCAGTACAATTTTATCTCCCTGCTGTATTAAATCGTATTTATTTATAGTACTCAATACTTTATCAAATATCATACTTATCCCTCTTACACTTATTTTTTTTAACGTTTTACAGATAATAATTTCTATAAAAAAACCATAAATCCTTGTATCAGTTTTCAAAAGTTATAAATTTTTGTTATATATAATAATACCAAATAAATTAAATAAAAGGTAGTTTTTTCACTACCTTTTATTTAATTTCAGGAACTACATATATCTCCATTTTATTTCTACCATTAAATATATTCATAATACTTATATTGTAGTCTATCCCTATTTTTATATATTCATTTTCTTTTATATCTATTTCTAATTCTTTTGTATCTGTATCTATGATAAAAATACCTTGAGGAGTTTTATATTTGGTTGCATGATTACTCCCTTTTTTAAATACCATTGTTGAATTAGCTCCTCCAAATCTTTTGACGCTAATCTCATCATCTAATATTTTAATCGTTGTAGTTACCTCAATACCCTCTTCTTTTTCTTTATATATTAAGTATATATGATTATTTTTGTTAACTATATTACCTAAAACATCAACTTTAATAGTATCTGTTTTTCCATGTTCATCATACTGAGTAGTTGTTATATTAATTTTTGCATTCATCTTAAGTACCTCCTAAAAAGGGAGGTTGCCTCAAATATACAACTTATAAGCAATTAGAGACAACCTATTTTTCAATTAATATTTTTGTATTTCTACATTTTTTACGTTTTCTATCTTACCATTTAAAAACTCTTCTGCTATAGCTGCAAATCTTCCAGGAACATCTGATACATAGTATTCATATGATACTGGTTCATCACTTTCTTTAGTTATAGAGTTATTTTCTAGTATTTGTTTTAAATCTTTAGCTGTTTCTTTAGCTGGATTGACTAGTTTAATCCTTTCTCCAACTACCTCTCCTATAGTTCTTTTTAAAAGAGGATAATGAGTACATCCTAATACTAAAGAATCGATGCCTTCTTTCGTCAAATCTTCTAGATATCTTTTAGCAGTCAAAGTTGCAACATCCGTGTTTGACCAACCTTCTTCTACTATTGGCACAAATAAAGGACAAGCTTTGTCAACTATTTGTATATTTTTATCTATCTTTTCTATTTCATGATTATATGCCTTAGAATTTATTGTACCTTCTGTACCTATTACTCCTACTATCTTGTTTTTTGTAGAGTATGCAGCTGTTCTCGCTCCAGCTTCTATTACTCCTATAATAGGTATATTATATTTTTCATTGGCTTCTTTTAGACATCTTGCAGTAGCTGTATTACAAGCTATTACAATTGCCTTTACATTCTTTGATAATAAAAAGTTTATAGCCTGAAAAGTATATTTCATTACTGTTTCCTTAGATCTTGGGCCGTATGGTACTCTAGCAGTATCACCAAAGTATACTATATTTTCATTTGGAAGTATCTTAGTTATTTCTTTTAAGACTGTTAATCCTCCCAAACCTGAGTCAAACACACCAATAGGTCTATCGTTCATTAATAACACCCTCTTTACTTTTTTGAATCTAGTGCTAATTTTATAAGATTATCTATAATATCTTCGTAGTTAAGACCAGTTTTTTCCCACATTTTTGGATACATACTTATGTTAGTAAATCCTGGTAAAGTATTTATCTCATTTATAAACACTTCTCCTGAGTCCTTGTCTATAAAGAAATCTACTCTAGAAAGTCCTTTTCCATCTATACCTTTAAAAGCTTCTATAGCCATTCTTCTTATGTCAGACATAGTATTTTGATCAATCTTAGCTGGTATATCATAAGTAGATGCTCCGTCTAAATACTTATCTTCATAATCATAGAAGTCTTTTGCTGGCTTTATTTCTCCTGCTATAGATGCCTTAACATCATAGTTACCAAGTACTGCTACTTCTATTTCTCTTGCATTTATACCTTGCTCTAAAACAATTCTAGAGTCATATTTTAAAGCTTCATTTATTCCATCTAAAAGTTCTTCTCTATTAGTTGTTTTAGAGATACCAACGCTTGATCCCATGTTAGCAGGTTTTACAAATATAGGATATTTTAACTTATTCTCTATATTATCAAGTTCTTGATTTGTGTTGTTATCAAATTCCCATTTATTTGTATAAGTATATTCTACTTGAGGAAGTCCAATTTGAGAGAACACCTTTTTACAAACAAGCTTATCCATACCTACACTAGATGCTAATACTCCACATCCTACATACGGTACCTGACTTATCTCAAATAATCCTTGTATAGTTCCGTCTTCTCCATAAGGACCATGTAATACAGGGAATAATACATCTATATTTTCTACTCTTCCGTCCTCAAACCTTATACCTACTTCTCTTGATCCTGACGGTATTAAGTTAATTTCTACATTTTTATTCGCTAAATTAACCCATTCGCCATTCTTTATATTTTCTTCACTACCTTCATAGTACATCCATTTACCATCTTTAGTTATACCTATAGTAAATACGTTATATTTATTTTTATCTATATGTTTATATATAGAAGCTGTCGATAATAGAGAAACTTCATGTTCTCCTGACTTTCCACCGAATATTAAAGCTACATTTAATTTAGTCATGTGCATCACCCTTCTATTTTATTTTTATCATATCCAACATTATATGCATTTTATTATCTAAGTGATAATTATAGTTTATTTCATAAAAAAAATAAAGAAGCAAAAGCTTCTTTAATCTGTTTTACAATATATATTTAAGTTATTTAGCAAATACATGGTTTCCTATTCTCATATATGGATCTAGCGTTTTTATCCATTTGCAGGTAGCTATATCCGGATTCCAGAAGTACACCGCCTTATTAGTGGGATCCAACCCATATAAAGCCTGTTGTGCTGCTTTATATGCTGATTCTGTCGGATTCATATTTATAGATCCATCTGCCACGACAGAGAATGCATTTTTTTGATATATTACCCCTTCTATTGTACCTGGAAATCTAGAATCTCTTACTCTGTTTATTACTACTGCAGCAACTGCAACTTGACCTTCGTAACTCTCTCCTCTAGCTTCTCCTGCGACTAATTTTGATAATAACAGCAATTCTTCATTGGTAATACTTATAACTTCTTTGTTTTGTTGATTAGTTGACTCTGTATTATCATTTTGCAAACTATTGTTATATGCCAGGATTTGCTTACTTGGAATAAGTACATATGTTAAAACCAATAGAGCAGCTATTAGTTTAGCGCACCTCTCCATAGTTAAAATCACTCCTTTTTAGTCTTTATTTTTTAAAATATGTCTTCTATCATTTCAACTATTTTAAATTTAATTTCTACTCTACTCACTTTTTTATCATCTTTTTGAACTATTAGGTTATATTCATCCTCTGTTAAAGCTTTTTTTAACTTTTCATCTGTAGATTTATCTATAACTCCATTTTCTTTATCTACAAAACATAGCGGTGGAAACATTACGCACCACCAATTCTTACCTTTACCCTCACCTATTACTACCTTCAAAGCCTTATATTCTCCTGCTGGTAATACAATGCTTGAATATTGTTTTGTAGGAAATTTGCTATATTGTATACCAATCTGTACATCATAGTTATATCCATTTTTCAGAATAATATCTTTACTTATTTTCTCCAAATTTTTGTATTCATTTTTTATTATAGATTCGCTCTCTTTTATACTGCTCGATTTTGCTAATTTAGGCTCTAGATATTTTATAATTCCATCTCTTACTTTTAACTTTAATTCTTGGTCTTCATCTGTGTCACTATTCGCTATAACATGAAATCTTATTAGTTTTTCTTTATAGCTTTCAGATGCTTGATCTATTTTATTTACTTCACTATTTACAGTTATAGTCATCATTAATATTATTCCCACCAAACTTAAAACTAACATACTTAATCTAAATTTTATTTTCCTCATCATATCCTATCCCCCTCAAGATATTTTTATATTTTGAGTATGTCCAACTTAGATTAATTTATACATTTTAGCTTCTAATTTGATTATTAATACAATAAAAAAAGAAGGCTAAGCCTTCTTCTTATTACACAGTTTTATTGCTAACTGCTCTTTCTAACATAAATTGTTCTGCTTTTTCTATATGCTCCGTAGCATATTTTTTAGCTAACTCACTATCACCTTTAGCTATAGCATCTGCTATAAGTTTATGCTCCTCAACTATACTTAGAGATGAATCATAATCTGATATATATGTAACCCTAAATCTATATACTTGTTCCCATAGAGAATTTATCAATTGATGTAATCTCTTATTATTAGTTGCTTTAAATATACATTCATGAAACTCTACATCTTTTTTTAATAAAGTATCAATATCTGTATCCATAGTACTTTGCTTAAATTCTTCTGCTATTTTATATAGCTTCTTTACATCATCTTCGCTAATTCTTTCCGCTGCTAGGTATGCAGCTAAACCTTCTAGGCTTGCTCTTATTTCAAGAACATCCATAATATCTTTTAGAGACATATTTGCTACATATGCACCTTTTCTAGGTAACATTACTACTAAACCTTCTAACTCTAACTTTCTTATAGCTTCTCTAACCGGTGTTCTACTAACACCTAGTTGCTCTGCTAATTGTACTTCCATAAGTCTTTGGCCTGGCTTTAGCTTCCCCTCTAATATGGCTTCTCTTAAATTTTCAAAAACTACATCTCTTAATGGCTTGTAGTTATCTAAATTTAATTTTGATAAATTATCCATTTACCTCAATTCCCCTTTCACTACTATTTACTAAATATACTTGTTCATATTTTTTCATTAATTCTTTTTTAGCATTTAATGCATCTTCTTTGTTATTAAACAATCCAAATACTGTCGGACCACTACCACTCATCATAGCTCCCAAAGCATTATTATCTATCATCATCTTTTCTATTTCACTTATTTCACTATGCATGTTGCTAGTAACACCTTCTAAAACATTAACCATATTTTCTGCTACAGCCTTTATATCTTTATTTTTTAGGCATTCTATTAAGTATCTATTGTCCGGTCTATTGTCTATATTATTTAAATCTAATCCACCATAAACATCTTTAGTCGATACAAATAGATTCGGTTTACAAATTAATATGATTACATCTTCAGATAGTCCTTTAATATAAGTTAGTTCTTCACCTATACCTTGAGCCAATGCCGCTCCCCCTGATATACAGAAAGGTACATCTGCACCTAGTGCAAGGCCTATTTCTTGTAATTCTTTCTCACTTAAACCCAAATCCCATACCTTATTAAGCCCTACTAAAACTGCAGCTGCATTAGAGCTTCCCCCTGCCATACCTGCTGCTACAGGAATGTTTTTTTCTATAAATACCTCTATACCCTTATTTATATTAAACTTTTCCCTTAATAAAGTAATCGCTTTATACACAATATTATTATCGTCTAGAGGTATATCTCCACTATTACTTTTTATTACTATATCCTCTGTATCTGATTCTTTTATTCTTAAAACGTCCGATAAATCTATTGTTTGCATTATCATTTCGACTAAATGATATCCATCTTGTCTTTTTCCTAAAACGTCTATTGATAAATTTATTTTAGCTCTACTCTTTAATTCTATAGAATTCATATTAGCCTCCTTAATGTATATAGTATAATGCTCACGTAACTACTAACATTATACTACAAAAAATAAAATAATAGGGGATTAGAATCCCCTATTATTTTATTTTTGTATTTTTTAGTTTACTAGACTAGCTTTCTTTTCTAATATTAAACATTTGCCCGGTTTAATAGAATCTTCTACTTTCATTTCATTTAGCTCAGCTATTTCACTCTCAGTTGTATTGTATTTTTTAGCTATATTCCAAAGATTGTCTCCATCTTTGCATATATAAACAATTATGCTAGGTACTTTTGATAAGTCATATGCACCTTGATCCTCACCTTTTACAATGAAGTTTTCTAATTTCTTGTCTACAGCTTCTGTGAATCTTTTAATTTTTATACTAACATCTATTTGATCTCTATTTAGATCAACTTCTATCTTATCTATACACGCAGTATTGAATATAGTAGTAGTATCAGTGATATTTTCTATCACAGTATCATGTTCAAAAGGTATTTCTTCACTAATTCTATATACCAATCTTAATCCCTCTACAGGTACATATAGTATATCTAATTTTATTATACCCTGTATAATGCTCTTATCATCTTCTACATATGCATTTTCTATAGATATAGAAGGGCATACACTTACAATTTCTTTTATTTGTATATCATCATTATCATTTCTTATACTTTCCCTAACTATAAAGGTTTCAGTATCACAACTTATAGTTTTATTAAGCTCTATAGGCTTATTATCAAACTTAATTTTAGTATGCGGAGAATATGCATCTTGCAACACTTCTCTTGTTATTTCATCAGTAACCTTTACCTTACAACTTATAGTAGAATCTATATCAAGTATCCCTGTATTGCTTTCACCATTTTGCTTAAACGTATAATTAAAATCAGCTACTGATAATAAAGTTTCTTCTGTCATACCATCACACACACCTGGTACCTCTATAAATTGAGTAAAATCTATACCTACTCTATCTAACTCTACTAAGTCACCATCATATGTGCAAGCTAGTGGGTTTATTTCTAACACTCCACCAATAATAACCTTATTGTCTGTAACTCTACTTTCTTTTATTTTTGCATATGGATTTAAACTTATTATAGATTGTATTTCCTCTGTATTAATTGCTATAGTATCTCTGATTACACTTTCAGATTTTTCTATACCAACTATATCTTGATAACATATTTCTTTTCTATGTTTTTGTATATTTTCTACTTGAGATACATCTTTTACAATATCTAGTCTTTGCTTTTCAAATAAGCTACCTCTGATGTTCATAAGAGCACCAATTCTTATTTTTCTTTCATTCATAATAGTACAATCTACATGCTCAATCTCTGGGAATAACATATATTCCATATCTTGATTAATACTATCTTTTTCTATAACTTCATTTATGTCTATTTTTCCATCTACATTAGAAACTGTATTTTTGTCATCTGTTATATATATTACATTGTAATTAAAGCTTCCTCTGCAAACTAATTTACCATCTGCAACCTCAATTTTCTTAAGAGCTATGTAGCCTTCAGTTTTAACAATGTCATACACATCAGATTTTTTATCTGGAACAACAGCCTCTGATTCAATAAATGTCTGAAACTTTCCAAATTCTATCCTATTATCTATTTTTATTACGTCTTTAATTAATTCCATATTTTTCCCCCCCTGTTAAAATATAACTATCACACTATATTTATATTTAAAGGACAAAAAAAAAATTACACCTATTTTTAAATAGGTATAATTTTAACTTACATGTAATTTATTTTGATCTTTGAATACTTGCAACTTCACATTAGATGTTAATAAATCAGAGTAACTGTATGACACTCTTGAGTATCCATTATTTTCATCATCTAATTTTACAACAAATACACTTGGATATACTTTTTCAAGTACTCCTTTTCTAGTAACTATTTGCTTTCTGCCTTTATTTGCTTTTAAAAGAATTTTCTTTCCTAGGTGTCTCTCTAAACTCGCTCTTATATTATCTAACGTCTGAACAGTAGCCATAATATCACCCTCTTTATACATTGTATGTTTACATAATATCATATAAATGTGATTTTGTCAAATGTTCAAACTAATTATTTTATATATTTTTTAGACAAAAGTCAATAGTATTTTTATATATATACTGTATAATATTTTCCAACTATACTAATACATCATAGATTTAGGCATTGCCCATCTAAATTTACCTCTTGTTTCTGATCCTCCAACCCCTTTAATCCCTGTAACTGTCTGATCTATAACCTCTTCTATAGGAACTATTATATCTATTCTTGAACAAGCAATTTTTTCTACTACAAACACAGGATCTAATGCATGTATCATTATTCTTCCTGGTGAACTAGCATAGTTAGCCCCTGATTTTATTAAATACTCATAGTTTGATTGGCAAGCACCTGCAAATATTACCAGATTATCTAAATTAGGTTGCCATTTACGAGCTTCTTTAACTGCCTTCATAAAATTCATTGTATTTCTATAATTATTAATATCATTAACATTTCCTTTTCTAGATGTCATTGCATCATGACCAGTTATTACTAGTATATCCGGATTATGTTTTTCTAGTAATGATCTTACTTCTTTGTATTGATTTGCTTCTGGTATTGCAACTCCCACAGCTGGAATCCCTAATTGAGTATATACATCTAAACATATTTTTAAGTATTCTTTATCCCCATCAATTTGCAACACTTTTCCTGGCATTCCATAAACATTAGTATTTGATTGTAGTTTAGGTACTGATCTATTCATCTTCTTTTCTCTTTCTTTAGCCTTCTTTACTGATCTATATAGTAAACTTTCTACATCCTTATTCATTATCACATCTTCCATGCTAGGCATCTTTACTACTTCTAAGTCATCTATATATGCATCAGCAATAACTCTAAAAGCAATCCCCTTTAATATTGCTAATTTTTCGTTATTTTCATCTACATTAAATCCAACTATTTTAAAGATAATATCTTTGTTGTATGATTTTCTCGCTACTATATCTCCTATTTTCATAGTTGTCCTCCCCAATAAAATTCTTATCTTACATTCATATTATGTTAGGTCAAATTTTTTGTTCCTAATTTTGTAGAATATAAAAGATTTTTTTGTTGAAAAATAAGTGAGACAATGATAATATGTATATAAACAAATGTTTACTTTTGTAAGCAAATATTTAGTTTTGGTGGTAAATATGACTGATCGCGAAAGAGAAATTTTAAACATTTTAAAAACAGATCCTATGATTTCTCAGCAAGAATTAGCTGATAAATTATGTATAACACGTTCTTCTATTGCAGTACATATAACTAACCTTATGAAAAAAGGATATATAAAGGGTAAGGGATATATTTTAAGCAGCGGAAGTTATATAACAGTTATCGGTGGATCTAACATGGATATTCAAGGTATTCCTAAAAAAGAACTTGTTATGTTTGATTCAAATCCAGGTAAAGTCGATATATCTTTAGGCGGAGTCGGAAGAAACATTGCCGACAACATCAGTAGATTAGGTATAAAGACAAAACTTATATCTGCAATTGGAAATGATTTATATGGAAATAAAATATTATCAGAGTGTAGAAAATTCGGTATGGATGTGGATGATTGTTTTATATCTAATGAGCATTCAACTTCAATATATGTTTCTATACTTAATGGTGATAATGATATGCAGGTTGCTATATCACATATGGATATATTAGATAAGTTGGATGTAGATTACATCTCTTCAAAACATCAAGCTATAGGTGAGTCTTTAGCTATTGTTATTGATACTAACTTATCTGAAGATGTTATAGACTATGTTACTACAAACTATTCAAATATACCTATATTTGTTGATACAGTATCTACTTCAAAGTGTATGAAGATAAAAGAAATTGTCGGTCGTTTCCATACTATTAAAGTAAATAAGTATGAAGCAGAAGCTTTATCTAATATTAAAATAAATAGTATAGATAATCTAAAACAATGCTCAGAATACTTCTTAGGTAAGGGTGTAAAAAATATTTTTATAACACTTGGAAAAGATGGTGTATTCTGTGCTAATAAAAAAGAAAGTATGCATATAAAAGGTGCAACAGTTAATATAGTTAGTGCAACAGGTGCTGGAGATGCTTTTACAGCGGGGCTTGTTTATAGTTATTTAAATAATTTTGAACTAGAGTATTCTACTAAGTTCTCTATGGCCGCATCAATAGTAGCACTTTCTCATGAAAATACAATAAATCCAAACATGTCTGTAGACAATGTTGATAAAATACTTAAGGAGATGATATTATGTTAGAAAAATATTTACAAGTACATCCAGAGGTTCAAAAGGCAATAGCAGCAGGAGAGCCAGTAGTTGCATTAGAGTCAACTATAATATCTCATGGTATGCCTTACCCTAAAAATATAGAAATGGCTAAGAATGTTAGTAGAATAATAAGAGAAAACGGAGCAGTTCCTGCTACTATAGCTATAATAGATGGTGTATTAAAAGTTGGTCTTACTGAAGAAGAAATAGAATTCTTAGGAACTAGCAAAGATGTAGTTAAGGCTAGTAGAAGAGACTTACCATTTATAATATCAAAGAAATTAACAGGTGCTACTACAGTTGCTACTACAATGATATTAGCTAACTTAGCTGGAGTTAAGGTATTCGCTACAGGTGGTATAGGAGGAGTTCATAGAGGAGCTCAGGAAACATTTGATATATCAGCTGACTTACAAGAATTAGCTAACACAGATGTTGCTGTAATATGTGCAGGAGCAAAATCTATATTAGACATAGGATTAACTTTAGAGTACTTAGAAACTAATGGAGTTCCTGTAATAGGATTTGGTACTGATGAGATGCCTGCTTTCTACACTAGAAGAAGTGGATTTGGTGTGGACTACAGAGTAGAATCTTCTATGGAAGTTGCTACTGCTTTAAAAGCTAAATGGGATTTAGACTTAAAAGGTGGTATGGTTATAGGTAACCCAATACCAGAAGAATTCGAGATGGATTACGATACAATAACTAACGCTATAGAATCTGCTTTAAAAGAAGCTGAAGAAAAGAATATAGCTGGTAAAAAAGTAACTCCTTTCTTATTAGATAGAGTTAAGACTATAACTGCTGGTAAGAGTTTAGAATCTAACATAGAGTTAGTTTACAACAACGCTAAAGTTGCTGCTCAAATAGCAAAAGATTTATCTGATATAAGCAAGTAATTTATTCATAAGCAAGTAACTTATTTTAATAATCAATATAAAAAAAGCGTATCTTTTGGATCTAAAGTCCAAAGGATATGCTTTTTTATTATTTATAATACTTCTTGTATTACTCTCAATGCATTTTTATAATAGATTTTATCTATTTCATCACAAGATAAACCAGCTTTTTCAAGAGCTATTGCTAATTTGCCCATCTGAGATATATCTTCTATTTCAACATCTGAATCTATACCGTCAAAATCAGTTCCAATTGCAACAACATCAATTCCACCAATATTAATAATATGCTTAATTTGTTTTATCATATCATCTATCGTTCCTATTTTGTCTTCACCTAAAAAAGAATTATAGAAATTAATACCAGTTACTCCACCTCTATTTGCTAAAACTCTAATCATATCGTCAGTTAAATTTCTACTATGGTTCTTAACTACTCTAGAATTAGAATGAGTAGCTATAAATGGCTTTGTTGAGACTTTTGCTACATCATAAAAACCTTCATCAGATATATGAGATACATCTATCAACATACCTAGCTCATTCATCTTATAAACTACTTCAAATCCAAATTTAGTTAAACCTTTAGGTTCTTCTCCTCTATAAGAGTGAGGATACCCTATCTCATTTTTATGATTCCAAGTTAGGGTCATCATCCTAACACCTAAATCATAAAAATGTTGTAGATTTTCTATCTCACCTTCTAAAACAGCCCCCTCTTCTATAGATAATAAAGCAGATAGTTTATTATTATTTTCATTTTGCTTGATATCCTTATAATTTGTAGCTAGAGCTATAATATCACTATTTAAGCAAATTTCGTTATTAAACCTATTAGCCATAGACATGCAACGTTCAAACGGATTATCATGTTCTTTGGTATCAACGAACAGCGCAAACGTCTGAGCCAAAGAATCTCCCCTTATTAATTTATCTAAGTCCACAGAAAATTCATTACATCTTAATCTAAAACATTCATTTTCCATAAGTTTATAAATAGTATCACAATGTAAATCTATCAATTTCATATTCTCAATCTCCCCTATATCCATATATTTATATTAAAATAGCTGTCTACTAAGGACAGCTATTATTAATCTTCTTTTAAGTTCGGTATTACTTTTTTTACTTCTTCAATCTGGTGCCATGTTTTTTCTAGATTATTTTGATTCACAAATTCTTTTACCTCAGTTAAAGATGCGAACTCTTTTACTGATAAATCATCTTCCTCATCCATAAATCTTAAAATAAACATAAGTTTACCTTACTTTCCACAACACTTCTTGTATTTTTTACCGCTTCCACATGGACAAGCGTCATTTCTTCCTACTTTGTCTTCTTTAACTACAGTCTTAGCACTTTTGCAAGCTTTAGCTATTTCTTTTCTCGTCGCTTCTGGTAATATTTCTTCCCAACCTTTTAAGTTGTATAACCAATGAGCTTCTACAGCTATCATATTGTAGTATAATTTTTCCCAATCTATTTTTATAGATATAGCTTTGTCAGCTTCTATAGTTTCTAATTCTATTTCTTCTTTTAAACTTTCGCTTATTCCATCTATGAATCCCATGATGTATTCATTAGTAGTGTTGAATTTAGCAGCTAATTCAGTTACAGTACCTTCAACTGTATCCATTTTATTGTTTAATATTTCATTGTATATTTCAGCTTCTACTTTTAAGTACTCTTCCCAGAACTTTATTTCCGCTTCTTGGCTTTCGTGATTATCGCTTAAGTTTCTCCATTCAGTATATAAACTCATATGTTTATCCTCCTAATTATATCTCTTTTCATATAAAATATTTTTGTTTAAAGTTTTAACAACTCTTTATTATATCATAATTATTAAATTAACTCTTATATTATATCATAATTAAATAATTCTTTTAATACTTTTATAGCATACTCCTGATCTATGAAAAATGGACTGCTAGCTATAGTTATTACTTTTGCTTTTTTAATAAGTTGCTTTATTTTTTTTATTTTTACGTCATAGGGTATGTAATCCATATCTTTAGAGAAAATATCTAAATCTATATCTAAAACAAACTCTCCTTCTATATCTAGCTCAAATCCATAAGAACTATCAATTATAACTACCTCTGAAAATAGATTATGTTTTAGTGCAGGTTGTATAAAGTTACCTACATTTAGAACATTATTAGTATACCTAAATACATCATCTATATTATCTATATCAACATCATAGTCATATGGCTCTCTCATATCCTTATGCTGGTCTATATGAACCAACTTGCATTCTTTTGTAAATTTCCCCATATTAAAGCTTTTTATCCAAAAATAAAATGCATGGTTGTGATTATCAAAAATATAAATATCTTTATTATCTAAATTACTCATTACCATGTATTCTAAGCCTATTGCACTTATTTCTTGTTCTTCATCTATTTCATTAAATACAACCTTATCTCCTACCTTAACATTACTGAAGTTCCCTTTTATTAGCTTTGGAACATATATTTTTTTATTTTTTCTATATTGGTAGGAAAATTCATTATTTCCAATAGGTTCCTCTATATAAAATCCTATATATTTATCCATAATTTCTCCTCTAAAATTTTATTTTTCATTATATGTATTAACCTATTATACTATATAAATTGTATCAATTTATATTTAAAATCCTCTATTTATAACAAATCCATCCGCTTCTACAGGCATATAGCTTACTCTATTATTTGCCTTAACTTCTCCAAAAAATACTACCCAATAAGGTCTAAAGAAACTTTCAATATTAATAATCTTAATATCTGGAACTCCACCCATAAATCTATGTGTGATTCTCATAGCCATTTTATTCGCCTTACCTCGTACTCTACTTTCATCTTTATCACTATACTGGACTATATCTCTATTAATATTTTTAACCTTTATAACCTTAGGTACATCATTTACAACACTACCCGATCCTGTAGACCCATTAATTAGTATTTTAATTATATGAGTTTTATCATGTTTATTGGATTTTCTAAATCCTGATTTATTGTATCTTATTTCTATAGTTACCAACTTAAACTCTATATAATGTAGTCTAACCTCATGAGCATCTTTTTTCATAAGTAATAGTTTACTTAAAAAAGACCCTCTACCCTTTTTAGCTATATCTACAGCATCTTCTTGTGTAAGCTTTAATGGTAATGCATTTATCTCCATCTTATATCCTTCTTTTCTGTAAGTTATTATTTTTTAATCATTTTATAAATTCTAAATAAATAATCAAAGAAAATTAATATTACTGCTACCATAACACCATATGGAATTATTTTGCCTATTATAAAATCATTTTTTGTTACTATACCATAAAATATAAACCCAGTTACTAAAAAGTATAATAAAACTAAAAAACCATCTATACCAAACCATTTTATTTCTAAATCTTTTTTTACTTTAGATACTAACTTAGACATATTTATTACTCCTTTTATAATCTATTTTCCGTATTTAAATTTTTACCAATCCTATTTCCAATACACCATGCAATAAATGATAGTGGTATAGCTATTATAAGTGGCTCTAGTTCAAAATTTTGTATTGGGAACATCTTAAAGTATCCAAATGAAACTCCTCCTACAATCATAGATAGAATACCACCCATAGCAGTTCTTCTTCCATTTCCTAACAGGCCGCCAACTATAGGTACAAACGCTGATCCCATCCATATACTACCTACAAAAAGACATGCATCATAAACGTTTTCAAATCTAAATGCAACACTTAATCCCATAACAGCTGCTAAACAGACGCCTATTCTTGTAAGTTTCACTAACTGCCTTTGAGATAATTCTTTCTTAGTTAATCGTCCATATATATCGTTAGCTAGTGTCGCGCCTGCTGCAAGATAATAGCTATCTAATGTAGAAATTATAGACCCTAATATCCCTATAATAAATATTACTCTTATTCCCTTTGGTAAAGTGTCTAATACTAAAGTTATATATCCTGCCGCTGGTGGTATATCTGGATAGGTAGCTCTTACAATAAGCCCTGTTATAGTTAATACTAAATCAAAACATATCCATAGAGTAAAACAAGTTAATAAAGCTCTTCTTCCTACCTTAGGAGAGTCCGCTGCTGAGAACCTTTGATAGAAAGTAGGATCAGAATATGCTCCAAACGAATAAACTATAAGCATTAGCGCCTTCATACCTGACATCCCCTGTGTTGGATGCATAAGCTGAGGTGCATCTTTGAGAGCCTCCGTTAGCCCTTGAAATCCACCAATTTGCTCAAACTGCCCTGGCATAACCATAGTAAGACCAAATACCATGCAGAAAAATAATACCATATCAGTTATGGCAACTCCCATAAGTCCACCAAGCACTGTCAACAATACAACTATAATAACTAAAATAAACCCTATAGTTTCTTTATCTATCCCCCAGGCAACTTGACCAATAGTACCCATAGCCGTTATTTCACCAAGTTGAGCGCAGTATATAAACATCAAAACCGCTCCAATTATTGCAACATGTTTTCCGTAGAATCCCTCCAGTAAATCAGGCACCGTTATATCTGTCCTTATATGAATTTTAGGTCCAACCCAAAGCGCCAATGGCATCCTACCAATATGAGCTGCTATTGACCAAATTGCCCATGCAGACAATCCATATATAGCTGCATACTCGACACTTCCTACCGTTCCAACGCCTCCGTACCATGACGCCACAAGAGTACCTACTATCAATGACCACGGCAAGCTACGATTTCCTAAATAATAACTTTCCATATCTTTTATATTTCTAGAAAAATAGTATCCTACTCCTAATAATAACAAGCCAAATACTACTATAATTGCATTTTCCCAAGATGTTAGCATGTTTATCCTCCATAAATTTTAAGCGCAAACTTTTCAGTATAAACTCTAATTAGTTTTACCACTATCAAAATTCACTATTATTTTTAATTAAACTTTACATTTTTTTACAATATATTTTTATAAAGTGTAATAACTCTACCCACCTTTAACAAGGTGGGTAGAGTTGTATTAATTTACAAAACCACTTCTATACAGTTTGATTTTGTAGTGCTTCTTTTTCTTTTTTGTTTATTTTATTTAACATATATGTTGCAAATACCCCTATTAAAGCACATACTACTGAAAGAGCAAATATATAAGTATATCCTGTTTGCCCAAATTTATCTAGCCAACTTCCTGCAAGAGTATAGTAAAATGCATCTGGAGAAAATCCTATAAATGATGCAAATCCAACTACAGCACCTGTTGTTTCTATCGATATATTAGACTCCGATACCGAAGCAAAATATATTCCTCTGAAAGCAAATAGTATTGCACTTAATACTAACATATTTATAACTGCTATCACCATAAACCCTTTATCCTTAGGTATAACTAAGTAAGCAGCAGCACTTATAGCCATTACTATAAATCCTATAAACATAACTTTTATAGATGATCCAACTTTGTCTGTTATTATACCAGCTGCAGGAGAAGCCCCCATTTTTATAACATAAGTTCTAACTATTGATAAAGCAGAAACTAAAGTCATTGGCATTACATATACTTCTGATAAGTACGGGCTTAAGTATGTTAAGCTCGAGAATACTAGATATGTTGAGAATATTATAAGACCTATTAACCAAGCCTTTGGCATAGTTACAACTTTCATCACAGACTTAAAGCTTGCACTCTCTTCTGATGACTTATTTTCTTTCTTTTCCTCTACTAAGAAAAATAATAAGATACCACAGATTATAGATGCTGCTGAATATAGCCAAACAACATACTTAAATCCAACAGTTATTTCTGCGAATTTACCAAAGAAATATAATCCTATGAAAGATATTAATGTACCTGATATCCCCGATAACCCTTCATAGAATCCAAATATTCTACCTTGCTCTGATTCACTACCTTGCATTCTTACAACTTTAACTGAAGCTGAGAAAAATGTTAATATTGTAGTTATTCCCCATAATACAAATGTTAGAAGTATCATGTTATAAGAAGGGAATGTTGAGAAATAGAATCCTAACGCCCCCGAAGCAACTAATGAAAAAGTTAATAGTAGTCTAACTGAGAATCTATCAGCAAACCATCCTCCTACAAAGTATGATACCATCCCTACTAGTCCATATAAGCTTAGTAAGTTCCCTATTTGAGTATGAGTTAATTGTAATGCTTGTTGCATTGGATCATAGAATGACGACTTCATGTACGGTAAGCTATACATTGCCGTCGTTCCAAATGCCAATATAAATATTATCAAGAACCTTTTAAAATTCTTTTGTTTTTCCATTTTTGTATCCTCCATTAGTCTATACCTTTATATATGAATCGATTTCTTAGTTATTTTGTCCATTGCTTGCTTAAAATCATTTATAATGTCTTTTGATGATTCAAGCCCAGTAGCTATCCTTATTAGATTTTCACCGTTCATTTGAACTAAAGTATGTTCTTCTCCTAAGCTAGTAGCTATAGTAGCTAATTCTAAAGAGTTCACCAACTTTCTACTTGCTTGATCTCTAGTTAATCCATTTATTCCGTCTTTTAATTTAAATGAGACTATACCTCCTCCTAAGCCGTTCATTTGAGTTTGGCAAAGGTCATATTGTGGATGAGACTTTATACCTGGGTATTTTACTAACTCAACACAATCTTCTTCACTTAGGAATTCAGCTACTGCTAATCCATTTTCACAGTGCTTTTTCATTCTCATATCTAAAGTTTTCATACCTCTTAATATCATCCATGCGCTCATTGGAGGTAACGATGCACCAGTAAAGCAACATAAGCTTGGCCATCTAACTAAGTCTATTAGTTCTTTAGAACCAACTACCGCTCCACCTAGAGTATCTCCATGACCATTTATAAATTTAGTTAAACTATGAACTACTAAATCTGCGCCTAAATCTATTGGTTGTTGTATTATTGGTGTTGCAAAAGTACTATCAACCATTACTATACTCTTATTTTCGTGAGCTATATCTGATATAGTCTTTATGTCAACTAAATCAAGAGATGGGTTTAGAGGACTTTCTATATAAACTATTTTAGTATTTGACTTTAAAGCATTTTTTATATTTTGAGGATCCATAGCATCAACAAATGTAACTTCCACATTAAATTTAGTTAATAGTTCACTCATAAATAATTTAGAATGAGAGAAAATTCCATCTGAACTTACTATATGATCTCCACTTTTTACTAAAGCTAATATAGCAGATGTTATAGCACCCATACCTGATGTACTTACAATTGCACTTTCTGCATTTTCAAGCATAGCTAGTTTTGATTCTAGTTCTGTTAATGTTGGATTACACTCTCTTGTATAGACATACCCCCAAGTTCTACATAACTCTTCAAAGTGTTCTACTGAATTCGCAGCAAATGTAGCTGTTTGGTATATAGGGCTTGCTAATGATCCAGTAGCTGGATCTGGCTTATGTCCCCAGTGAATTATTTTTGTTTCTAGATCATGATTAAGATTATTACTCACTTTTCATTCCTCCTATAGTTATCTTAAATAACGTTTTCATAGTTAAATTTCAACCTGTATTTTTACTTTATTTGATTTATACAATACAATTTATAATATAAATTTATATTCATGTTTATATTAAGCTTTACGACAGTTTTTTCTGTTTTTCGCTTATCTATTTATCATTATAAAGTCTATAGTTACTATAGAGTCAACAATATAAGTAATTTTTTCACAATTTTTTCGTGATAAATCTTACAAAATTGTCAGTAAAGTATAATATGGCCGTAAGGCTTTTTTATTATTTGTTTAGTATAATAAATTTATAGCAAATAAACTTTAAGATTTATTTAAGAATACAATCATAATAATTTAAGGTTAAGGATTTATAATACATTTACAAGTTAAATACTAAGGAGGAATTACAATGATAACATTAGCATTAGCAATAATAATATTATTCCCTTTCATACTTACTTTTACAGCATACGCTTTAACAGATGGATTAGCATTTCAAGGAGATAATATTGATAAGAATATAAATGATTTAGAATTAGTTCATATCTAATCTAAAGTTTATTATAAAAAATACAGCGTAGAGTTAACCTAGTTTATTAGATTAACTCTACAAAATAAAAATGTCCTATAGTAGATACACTACTATAGGACATTTTTATTTATTCTTAGACAATAGTTTAAAACATCTATATATTTCTATTACAATGCTCAGTCTAGTTTTAAACCAAGCATCTTAAGTCTATTTCTCTTCTTTTAACTTGTATTTGTATCTCAGTTAGAAGTTCTTGCTCATTACTAGTAGATAGCGGGTCTATTATCGGAATCTCATATATACTATCTTCCACTGGTATTCTTTTATATTCTATATAGTTTATAAGTTTTTCAAAGTGTTCATAGTTCTTACTATATGGACCTTTATAAGTCATACATATAAACTCTCCAGAAGATATTTCTTTTATATATTTTTGAGCTTTGTTATTAAATAACTCTCTTTCAACAGTCACAAAACTATTTTCATAAGTAACCTTTTTATCTTTAATTACTTTTTCCATAGATACTAAACCACTTACGCCTCCATAAAATACAGATATATTTTCTTCTAATATATTAGCAATTTGTCGCCTTGAAAGCTCCATAGTTTCTTCATGACTTAATCCAATCTCATAATCCATAGATAAAATACTTCTATTGGGTATATGTTTCCTAATTATATTTCCTACTTCATCTACCTTAGTACCTTTTTCAACAGTTTCTCTTTTTGTGTTTAGTACTTTCTTAATTAGTTCCAGCTCTTTTATTTTTTCATCAACTATATCTATTTTATTAGTTAATAACTTTAATATTTCCTCATTATTTTCCTCTAATTTGCTTTTTATTTCTTTTAGAGGCATACCTAGATATTTTAAATACTTAATTATATCTAATTGAGAAAATTGATCTATTGAATAATATCTATAATTACTTTCTTGATCAACATAAACAGGCTTAAACAAGTCTATCTGATCATAGTATCTCAAAGTTTGTATACTTATTTTGTGAAGTTTAGCCATTTCGCCTATGGAAAAGTACTTAGGCATATAATCTCAACCCCTAGATGACTTATTTTTTAGATTCACCAAATAAGTTCCAAGGATACTCATTTGGTGGCTCACAAGTAAACTCTAGCTTTTCCTTTGTCGTAGGATGAACTATCTCTATTTTATGAGACCATAAAGATATTTGTTGTCCAACTTTATTTACATCTTGTCCATATCTTTGATCTCCAAATAAAGGATGCTTTCTACTTGCAAACTGTACTCTTATTTGATGAGATCTTCCTGTTTTTAAGTCAATCTCAACAAGACTAAATCCTTGTTTAGTTCCTAAAGTTTCATAATCTAATATAGCATCTTTAGCTTCTTTGTGATTTTTGTTAACTACAGTCACCATATTAGTTTTTTTATTTTTATAAAGATAATCTTTTAAGGTGTCATTATTCTTATTCATTGTTCCATGTATAACAGCTCTATAAGTTTTCTTAAAAGTCTTATTTCTAACTTGCTCTGATAGTCTAGATGCAGCTTTTGAAGTTTTTGCAAACACCATAATACCACCAACTGGCCTGTCTAATCTATGAACCAGCCCTATATAAACATTTCCAGGCTTATTATACTTATTCTTAACATAGTCCTTTAATAGGTTAACCATATCTTTATCATTTGTGTCATCACCTTGAGAAAGTATATTTACTGGCTTTTCTACTACTAATAAATGATTATCTTCGTATATGACCTTAATCATTACTTAGACTCCCATCTTCCAAATATACCACAAGGAAGTACTTTACCATCTCTTGAAGCTGGTAGTCCTATTTCTCCTCCGTATATTTTTCCACCTTTTGCTTTTTTAGCAACAGTAGCATCTAATATATGCTCAAGAATTATTGGTGATAAACCTGTAGTATATGAGTTTATTAAGAAGAATAATGGCTCATCTGATAATACTTTTGTACATAGATCAACTAATCCATATAACTTTTCTTCTATTTGCCATACTTCACCTTTTGGTCCTCTTCCGTAAGATGGTGGATCCATTATTATAGCGTCGTATTTGTTTCCTCTTCTTACTTCTCTTTCAACAAACTTAACAACATCATCAACTATAAATCTTACTTTTCTATCTCCTAGTCCTGATGTTTGTACATTTTCTTTTGCCCAAGCTACCATACCTTTAGAAGCATCTACGTGACATACTTCTGCTCCTGCAGCTGCACAAGCCACTGTAGCTCCTCCTGTATATGCGAAAAGGTTTAATACTTTTATTGGTCTCTTTGCATTTTTTATTAAATCCATTGACCAATCCCAGTTAGCTGCTTGCTCTGGGAATAATCCTGTATGTTTAAATCCTGTTGGGCTTATATTAAATTTTAAATCCTTATAGCTTATAACCCATTTTTCAGGATATTTCTTTTTATGTTCCCATTGTCCTCCACCTCTAGCACTTCTGTGGTAATGACCGTGAGGATTCTTCCATAAAGACCATTCTGATGCCATTGGCCACATTATTTGTGGATCTGGTCTTCTTAATACGTAGTCTCCCCATTTTTCTAATTTTTCTCCGTTACCCATATCTATTAATTCATAGTCTTGCCATTTATCTGCTAATAATAACATCGTCTGCCTCCTGTAAAATTACTCTTAATCTTATGTATTATACCATATAATCGCTTATATTTTTGGTATTTTCCTTACTTTATATTCTTATAGGTTTTCTCTTTTTCCTTATCATATTTAATCAATACTAAAAATATAATAACTTTGTATTAATTTATAAAATTTAATACTATATATCAAAATATTATTGCCAATATATCTATTCATAAAATACATTTTAATAAAATTTTGTGTATTATAACAAATTTATTAACTATATATTTTATTTTCGCATAGTATATTGTAATTGATTTTTATAAGGGGGGAAACTTCTATGGCAAGTTCTCAAGATATGTGGAGTTGTATATATAACCTATTATTTACTCAATTTAATCAAGATTTTGGCGTAGAAAATTTATTTAGATATAACCTACAATATCCTGTTTTTTATAACCTTCAAAATAATTATTTTCGTGTAGATCCAGAAATATTAAACAATATAAGTTCTACTATCAAAACAGATGTTTATGATTTTAGAGATGGTTTATTAGAGGAGAAAAATGATTATAATAATTCGTCTGCTCAAAATGCTCTTCCAAAGAGAAATTACACTGTAACATCAAACTATGCTGTTACATTCAGTAAAAATCATATTTTAAGCGTTATTTTAGATTTAAGAGGAAATGCTGGAACCTATGGCCCGAGGTATGATGAATTAAATAACTATAACTATGATTTACTTAAAGGAAATATAATCACCCTAAAAAATATTTTTAATGAAGGTGTTGATTATATCAGACTTATTACTGATTATGTAACTAATAAAATAAATCAAAATAAAGATTTATATTACCCTAATATTACTGTTGAAATACCCAATGACCAAGCATTTTATCTAACTGATGATGGTATCGTTATATATTTTGGAGTAGATGAAATAGCACCTGAAGAGTTCGGTATACCTATGTTTAAATTAAACTTCAATAATTTTGCGCCTTATATAAATACTCGTTTATATTGTTCTGCACAAAATCTTTCTAGGAGAAAACTTCACAGAAGATTTTAACGTTGTTTCCTATATAAAATAAAAATCACAAGTACTTTAATTTGTACTTGTGATTTTTCAATCTATAATTTATTATTCAGCTATATTATACACTTTTAATCCAGCATTTTTTATGTCTTTCTTCTTAACATCTACTAATGCTTTTAAAGTATCTAAAGATGTCATAACCTCTGTTGAAAACTCAGTCGCTATCCTTCTTATCTTAAACCCATCTCTTGTAGAATCATTTCCTTTAGTAGGAGTATTTATAACTATATCAACTTGCTTATTTCTTATCGCATCTAATATGTTTGGTCTAGCTTCTTCTACTCTATTTACTATAGTAGATTCTATTCCATTTTCTTTTAGTATTTTTGCTGTTCCTTCTGTAGCTACAAAAGTATATCCTAGTTCTTTCATATCTTTAGCTATTGCCATAAACTCTTCTTTATCATAGTTATTTACAGTTGCAAGTACAACGCCTCTCTTATCAGACATTTCTTTACCTGCAGCTATAAACCCTTTGTATAAAGCTTCTTCTAGATTTTCACCTACACCTAAAACTTCTCCTGTAGATTTCATTTCAGGTCCTAAGCTTATATCTACTCTAGCTAATTTTGACATTGAGAACACCGGAACTTTAACTGAAACTAATTTTGGCTCTTTATAAACCCCTGTTCCATATCCCATATCTTTTAATTTTTCTCCTAACATACATTTAGTAGCTAAGTCTACTATAGGTACATTACTTACTTTACTTATATATGGAACTGTTCTACTTGCTCTTGGGTTAACTTCTATTATATATAATTCATTTTGGAACTCTATAAATTGTATATTAACCATTCCAAGTACATTAAGTTCTAATGCGATTTTCTTAGTATAGTCTAATATCTTAGCTTTTATGTCATCATTTACATTTTGGCTAGGATACATTGTTATACTATCTCCAGAGTGCACTCCAGCTCTTTCTAAATGCTCCATTATACCTGGTATTAATATATCTGTACCATCACATATAGCATCTACTTCTATTTCTCTACCTGTTAAGTACTTATCTATAAGTACCGGGTTTTTCTTATCTCTTTCAAATGCACTTTGTAAGTACGATTCTAACTTATGCTCTTCATAGTTTATTTCCATACCTTGACCACCAAGTACATAAGAAGGTCTAACAAGTACAGGGTAACCTAATTTAGTAGCTTCCTCTATACCTTCTTTTACTGACCATACAGCTTTTCCTTTTGGTCTATTTATATCTAATCTTTCTAATAAATCATCGAATTTTTCTCTATCTTCTGCTGCATCTATATCGTCAAAGTCAGTACCAAGTATCTTTATATTCTTTTCATTTAAGAACTTAGCTAATTTTATTGCAGTTTGTCCACCAAATTGAAGTATAACTCCATCTGGATTTTCTTTTTCTATTATGTTTAATACATCTTCTTCTGTTAGTGGCTCGAAGTATAATTTATCAGATGTATCGAAGTCTGTACTTACTGTTTCTGGGTTATTGTTAACTATTATAGTCTCTATTCCCATTTTTCTTAAAGATTTTACACAGTGAACTGAACAGTAGTCAAACTCAATCCCTTGACCGATTCTTATTGGACCAGAACCTAGAACTATAACTTTTTTCTTGTCACTTATTTCAACTTCATCATATTGCTCGTAAGTTGAATAGTAGTATGGAGATAATGCATCGAACTCTCCTCCACAAGTATCAACCATCTTATAAGAAGGCTTTATATTATATAAAGTTCTTAATTCATAAACTTTACCAGGACTTATTTTCATTAGGTCTGCTATAGCTTTATCTGAGAATCCTTTTTTCTTTAATTGAAGTAAGTAATCTTTACTTAATTCTTCTATTTTCATTCCTTTTAGTTTTTCTTCTTGCTCTACTATCCACTTGAATTTATTTATAAACCACTTGTCTACACCTGTGATTTGCTCTATCATTTCTAACTTATAGCCTCTTCTTATCATTTCAGCTAAATCGAATAATCTTTCATCATCTGGAACTACTACTCTAGATTTTAATTCCTCTATACTTCTTTCTTCTGAAGGAGCATGAACTAAAGAGTATTTTCCTATTTCAAGAGATCTTATTCCCTTAAGTATAGCAGCTTCAAAGTTGCTTCCTATACTCATTATCTCTCCTGTTGCCATCATTTTTGTTCCTAATTTTCTGTTTGCTTGCTTGAATTTATCAAATGGCCACTTTGGTATCTTAACTACTACGTAGTCTAAAGTTGGCTCGAAACATGCATAAGTTTTCTTAGTAACGGCATTTTGTATTTCATCTAATGTGTATCCTAAAGCTATTTTTGCTGCAACTTTTGCTATTGGGTAACCAGTTGCCTTAGAAGCTAATGCTGATGATCTACTAACTCTTGGGTTTATTTCTATTATTGCATATTCTAAGCTGTGAGGGTGAAGTGCTATCTGTACGTTACATCCACCTTTAACTTCGATTGCATTTATTATATCTATAGATGCTTTTCTAAGCATTTGGTATTCTTTATCGCTTAAAGTCTGGCTAGGAGCGACAACTATACTATCTCCTGTATGAACTCCTACTGGATCTATATTTTCCATATTACA
>NZ_NOJY02000032.1 GCF_002250835.2 Romboutsia weinsteinii | reverse complement strand
AATCTCAGTTATGGCTATTTGTATAGTTCTAGCTGCATTTGGAGTAGTATAAATATATATAAAAATAGAGGGTATAGACCTCTATTTTTTTATGTAAAGAACTATTAGAAAATAGATGGAATGCTGTAGATACAGTAAAGATAAGTGATAAATTTTATAAATTAAATCTAGGTAATTATAATATTGTAAGAATAAGGAAGTAACTAGTTAAGATAAAAGTTCCAGATTCAACTGTTAAAATTATTGAATTTCTATCTTTTAAAGTTGATAAAATAGTAAAAAGTCAAAAAAAGTAACATAATATTGCTAAAAATGACATGTTTTAAATAATATATATATTAAAATATAAAAAAGTATTTAAAAATATATATTTAGATAACGAAAAAAAAATACTTAAATGTTAAATTAGTATAGTAATCATTGTTACAGATTTATAAATTTAAATTGGAGGTAAAGGTCATATGCAAGGAACAGCAGGTAAAGTAAAAGCTAAAGACAAATCTAAGCCAAGTTCTTCATTATTCTGGGCTTCAGCTTGTTTTACAGCCATATTCTCAATATGGGGAGTAGTAAACCCAGAGAGTTTAACAACAACTCTATATGGTTGGACATCAAAATTCAATAACGATTTCAACTGGTTTGTAATATTAATGCCATTATTAATACTAGCATTATGTGTATATTTAGCATTTAGTAAGTATGGAAATGTTAAGTTAGGTGGAAAGGATACTACACCAGAATTTTCAACTTTCTCATGGATGGCAATGCTATTTACTGCAGGAATAGGTGTTGGTCTTGTTAACTTTGGAGTTGCAGAACCATTAACACACTTTATGCAATCACCATTAGGTTTAGCAGGTGGATTTTCACAATCTGAAGCAGCACAAAATGCATTGAAATTAACATTATTCAACTGGGGATTACCAGCTTGGGCAATATATACAATAGCGGGACTTGTAATAGGATATTTTACATATACTAGAGGTGCAAAATTCCTTCCAGGAACACCTATAGAGCAAGGTTTCAAAGACAAAAAATGGAGTAAGCCTATTGCTTATTTAGCTAACTTAATGGGAGCATCAGCAGCAGCGCTTACTATGGCAGCATCTGTAGGATTAGGTGTTTTCCAAGTTAAGAATGGTTTACAAAGTGTATTCGGATTAAATCTTGAAGGAATAACTCCTTTATTAATAATATTAGGTATACTATTTATCGTTTATACATTAGCGGCAATATTACCAGTACAAAAAGGTATGAAGTTTTTAGGAGATGTAAATATAATAATAGCTATATCTATACTAGTATTCGTATTCTTCGCTGGTAGAACTGATTTCTATATGGGTACAATACTTACTACTTTAAAAAGTACATTTACAGATATAATACCAATAAGTTTTGAGAACTTTGCATTATTAGATAAGGCTTGGTTTAATGATTGGCCAATAACTACTCTTATGTGGTGGGTATCATGGACACCATTTATAGGTATATTTATAGCTAGGATATCTAAAGGAAGAACTATAAAGCAAATAGTTACAGCATCTATACTTGTACCAACAATATTCCTAGTTGTTTGGTTCAGTGTATTTGGGGGACATGGTTTATTAGATGCTATCGCAGGAAATGCTGAAATAGCAAACTATATGATAAATAATCCAGATGATGTTTACTTATCATTTATAATGGTATTACAACAATTCCCATTATTTACGGTAACAGGGTTATTATTTATAGTATTAATAGTAGTATTTTTATCAACATCAGCAACTAGTGCAGTTATATCTTTAAGCATGATAACTAGTGATGGTGCAGAAGATGCTCCACAATACAGAACAATAATATGGTCTATAATAATAGTATGTATAGCTTCCGCAAACTTAATAGCTGGATCGTTTAGTGGAGTTAAGGCTGTTGCAATAGTACTTTCAATACCATATTTATTCATATTCATACTTTGTATGTCTGGATTTATAAGACAATTAAGAAAAGATCATGGAGGTGCAAGATAATATGAAAATACCAGGAATAGTTGAAATAGGGCCAGAAGCAGCTCTTAGTGTTGCACAAGCACCACTAGAAAATATAGTACAAACAGTATGCATACTTGCCTTTCTTGTATTCTTAGCATGGTCAGTTAAGTTAGTATTTGAATAAGGTTTTTGCCAATATTAATATAAATTTACAAAGTATAATTAAAAGTTAATCAATTATGTAGTAAAAATAAACGTCTATTAGACGTTTATTTTTGCTATTTTTAATATTTATAAAAGGAAAAAAGTGATTTAAGATAGTATAAAACATGGCAATGTGATAAGAAAAAAGTGATTTAATCAGTGTAAAATAAGGTAATATAATAAAGTAAGTTACAAAATATTTGGATATATAACAATTTACGACAAAATATATTATAATTAAATTCATAGAATTAAGTCTACTATTAAAATCATAGTAAGTAAGGAGTATATCATATGGTTAATTATAGAAATAAAAGTCACAATGAATTAGTAATTGACAGATTTATTTTTTTTGGAAGTTTACTTTTAGTTGTAGGTCTAAGTGTACCTATGCTATTTTTTGGTAAGTATGGCGAGGTATTAATTAAGTCTGTAGCAGATTACTTAACAGAAAATTTTGGATTTCTAAATATATTAGTTGGACTATTTGCAATAATAACATGTATATATTTGTGTTTTAGTAAATATGGAAATATTGTACTTGGAGACAAGCATGATAAGCCAGAATACAATACATTTAGTTGGGCAACTATGATGTTTTGTGCTGGTATTGGGTCAAGTGTAATGTATTGGGGAGTATTGGAATGGATTTTTTATTATACTAATCCTCCATTTATGTTAGAATCAGGCTCATGGCAAGCGGCAGAATTTGCAGCATCATATGGAATTTTTCATTGGGGACCTATAGGTTGGGCGTTATATGTACTTCCGGGATTACCGATTGGATACTGTTATTTTGTAAAGAAGGAAAATGCTTTCAAAATAAGTCAGGCTTTAAAGCCGATACTTAAGAATCAGGCAGATGGAATATTAGGAAAATCTATAGATATATTATTTATCTTTGCATCTATGGGAGCATGTGCAACCAGCTTAGGATTATGCGTTCCTATGGTTGCCAATGGCATTGGTTATATATTTAATATAGAAATAAATCAAGGCTTAAATTTAATTGTATTATTGATTATCGTATGTATATTCACATTAAGTTCTTACTTTGGCCTTAAAAAGGGGATACAAATTTTAAGCAATGTTAATGTTTTAATAATATTTGGAATATTATTATTTGTCCTTATAACTGGTCCGACTATATTTATAATAAAGATGGGTGTAACAAGTCTTGGCCTAATAGGACAAAACTTTATGAGAATGAGTACATGGCTAGATCCAATTAATAATAATGGATTCCCTGAAAAATGGACTGTATTTTATTGGGGATGGTGGATTATATCTTCACCCATAATAGGTATGTTTATAGCTAAAATATCTAAGGGTAGGACAGTAAGGCAAATGGTGTCAGGTGCACTAATATATGGGACATTAGGATGTTCGCTAGTATTTATTATACTTGGTAATTATGGATTATACTTACAAGTAAGTGGTACATTTGATGTTATAGCACACTTTAATGATTTTGGAGCTAATGCTACTATATTTAAAATACTAGGTATGCTTAAAATGGGTAAAGTTATAGTTTCCTTATTTACTGTAGGGGCAATGATATTTGCATCTACAACATTTGACTCTATATCTTATATTATAGCCTCATGTACAACTAAGAACTTAGATGAAGGACAAGAGCCTGCTAGATGGAATAGATTATTCTGGGCTTTATTACTTGCTTTTATACCTTCTGTGTTTATACTTATTGATGGCCCTATACAGACTATACAATCATCATCGATTATAACTGTTATACCAGGAATGGTAATATTATTACTGCTTACATTTTCATTCTTTAAGATGGTAAAAAGTGGAGAACATCATACTAGAGATTAACATTATAAAAAGTAGGATAATTAATTATCCTACTTTTTATATATTATTTACTAAACTTTAGTTATTTCAATTAACTTTATACTATCTAAAATTATATGCTCTTTGATATGTACTTCATTTTCTACAATTTTATCATCAAACTTTAATCCTACAATTTCTTTTGATTTTACAAATCTTATAACCTCACGAGCAGATATTAAAGGTTTTCCCATCTTTATCCATTCATCGTAGATAGATCCATTCTTTTTATTAAGAGTATAGTGTTTCAAGCTATACTTACCTAAATCAAGACTTATTTTTAGATCTAAGTATTTTGTTTTTAAAGGAATATCTTTATAAAGTTGATCGTAGGTATCTGGAGTTCTTTCAAAATAATTATCTATACTTTTATGATTGTATAAAAGTAACTTATATGAATCTTGATTTTTAGTAAGAATATATCCATCGCCAGAATTTACAACATATCCCTTAAGCTTTCCAAGTAAGAAAAATGCATTAAACATTGGTTTTCTAAGACCGTTGTAAGTTAGCATACCACCAGATCCTTTAAATGTCGTTAAATTACTACAATTATCTATAAAGTCAATCTGAGAATCACACATACAATAATTATTAATAAAGTTATCAATTGTCTTTGTAGCCTTATAACAACTATCATTCAAATAGTGTTCTTCTACTTCTGGTATAAAATAAGTTTTAATTTTCATAACTCTCTTTGTTTTCATAAGTAGTATTCTTACAAATTCTCTTGTTTCTAAGAATACCCTTTCCTGAACATAAACTGAAATAAAATTAATTTTTTTATCTTGTATATATTTTAGGAAATGTTCTTTATGGAATGTACTTCCTATAGTAAAGTCTATACCAAAATTTAATTTAGACAAAGTGTTGTTATCTGAGATCATATCTAGCGCTTTTGTATAAAAATTTATCATGCTAGGATGATCTTTTTCCATAGAAGAAATTTCAAATTTCCAGTTACGTACTGAATCTAAGCCATATCTATCTATACAAAAAGTAATGAATATTTCTGTTCTAGATATAAAATTTCTAATAGACTCTTTTTTTGAACTATATTCAAGTTTTATAAATGGTTTAACATGGTTTTTCGTAAAAAAGTCTAAAATAGTTTCTAAGTTATACCATATATATAGATTTTTATTTTTATCATAATGGTACATATTTTCGTTGAAAACTCCACTGAATTTTATAAAATCAACTCTCATTATTTCTAGCGTTTTAATAAAATAATTTTGCCAATTTGAGCTAAGTGCATCGTAAGCATTATCGAAATAAAGTATCTTTTCAAAATTCACCCAATGCTTTTTAGAGAAAGATACGCCATCTATATCAGAGGAGATATACTCAACCTGTGGATTATAAGAGCAACTTGACTGATACTTTTGTAAAAAATGGACAAACTCTGAGGTTTTTAAATTAGGTAACTCATTACTATCTGTTAATTCATCTTTTAAAGTAGCATAGGATTTCCTATATGCAGAAGGTGACATATTGTATTTTTCAGCAAAAGTAGTTCTATAAGATTTAAGAGAAGGAAAACCATGATCTAAACATAAATCTAATATACTTTTATTAGTATTAGTAAGGTCATACATAGATTTTTCTAATCTAAAATTATTAAGATATTTGATAAATCCAACTCCCATATATTTATTAAAAAATCTAGATATGTAGTGAGTAGTTAGATATTCTATTTTAGCTAAATCAGATAATGTAATCTTATTATAATAATTATCATTTATATACTCTAGTATTCTATTGAATCGTTGGTGATAGCTTGATAAGTCTGAATTATCTAAATCTATTGGTAAAGAAAAATTACCAATGAGATGATCTACTAAATGGAACATATCTTTAAGTGTTTTAATTTGATTTAAATCATTCTTATACAAAAGTGACACTGCTACAGAAGAAGATAACATATAAAGTTTATTATATTTAGCTCTATCTAAATCCATGTCTAGTATGCTATTGCAATTAAATTGTAATTTAGAAAAATCGCGATAATATTTTTCAAAAAAGTACGGGTCAAAATATAAGCTTATAATTAAACTATCGCTAGATATATTATACAATCTATGAACTTCCGAACTATTTACTAGAATTATATTTTCGTCTTTAAGGTGGTAGGTGCTATTTTTTATATCTAGTGTAGCGCTTCCTCTACCCATGATTATTATTTCTATGTCTTTATGCCATTCAAATTCAGATGTTGTACCATTAAAAAAGTTAATATTTACGGGTAAGTTATTGTGATAACTTAAAAACTTATAATTATACTTCATTTTACACCTCGATATATTGTGTGACTATTTTTGTACATATAAAATAATACACTAAAATACAAAAAAAGTGTATTATTATTACTAAAATTGTCATTTATTGTAGATGCGAATTAAATATGTCAATAAACCTAAGCTATAAAAAGCATAATATGCGCCGATTTTAAATTTTAAAGGTGATAATATATGAATATAAGATAATATGTGTAAAGAAAAAGACAAAAAATAGCTTATTGATAGTAACACCAAGAGCAGATAATAATATTTTCAATTTATACTCAATAGCTCTTGAAAGATTTATTTCATATTTTGAAAAAAATGGGAGAGATACAGATGAAGGAAATGCTAAAGTATCAAGATGAGTTACAAGCTTTACCTATTCCTGAGCTTAATGAAACGTTAGTAAAATACTTACAATGGGTTAAGCCTCTTTTATCAGAAGAAGAGTTAAAAAAAACTGTTGATGTGGTAAAGGAATTTGGTAAGGAACAGGGTGAAGGGGAAAGACTTCATAGAAAATTATTAGAGTACAAAAGTACAATAGAAGAAAATAAAAGCTGGCTATTCCCAATGTGGGATGAGATGTATTTAAGTGGTAGAGGATCAATAATTCCAGATATAAGTTTCTGTGCACTATTAAATAATGATGGGTATAGAGATAAGTATACACTAGAAGAAATTCTAGGGAAGGTTGCATATACAACTACAGGAATATATCATCAAATATCAGATGGAACTCTTCCTGTTGATAAAATAAAGGGAAATAGTATATGCATGGAACAATACTTAAGATTATTTAAGAGTATGAGAATAGCTAATACTGATGTGGATGATTTTTATGTAGGGCAGTTAGCCAAAGAAAACAATTACTGTATAGTATATAACAAAAATAATATTTATAAAGTCATATTAACTGACTCAAATGGAGATAGAATAAATCCTAATAGCTTGGCAAAAGCTATAGAGTTTATTACAAGTAAAGATGAAGAAGAAGAGTATAATCCTTTTTTATACACAGCTACAGAAAGAAATTCTGCTAAAAATATATTAGACAAAATATTAGTGTGTGAAGAGAATATTAGAAACTTCGAAGAAGTTAAGAATGCTTTATTTGTTATTTGTATAGATGATGCAGCTAAAGGACAAAAAGAAACTACACAAGATTTACTTTTATCTGATGGATCAAATAGATGCTTTGATAAAACTATTCAATTTATAATAAATAAAAACAAAGAAATAGGTGCAAATATAGAGCATACTGGTTATGATGGATCAACTGCATTTTCAATTCTTGAAAGGGTAAATCATGAGTTAGAATCAGAAGTACTTAGCAGTGATTGTGATGATAGATATGTTTTACCTAGAAAATTAAACTTTGCACTAACTGATGAAGTAAAGGAACTATTAAATAAAGCTAAAAAAGAGCAAGAGCAAAAATCTAAAGATTATCACTTAAGCTTAGAATATTTTAACGAGTTTGGAGGCAATAAGGCTAAAGAACTAAAAGTAAGTCCAGATGCTTACTTCCATATAGCACTTCAAGTTGCTCAATATAAAACTTTTGGAAAAATAAGAAGTACATATGAGCCTGTTGCAGTCAGAAACTTTAGGCAAGGTAGAACTGAATGTGCAAGATCCTCAAGTCTTGAAAAAGCAGAATTTGCAAAATCATTCAATGAAAAGACTACAAGTAGAAGTGAACTTTATGATTTATTACAAAAAGCAGCTAGCTCTCATGTAGATAGAATCAGAGAGTGTCAAACTGGACATGGAGTAGAGAGACATTTATTTGGACTAGCTCAAATGCAAGCTAAATTTGGACAAGAATTAGATATATGTGAACTACCAAAATTATTCACAGACAAAGGATACAAAGAGTTAAAAACAGACTTCATATCTACTAGTGCAGTAGGTGGAGAGTATATAAGGTATTGTGCATTTGGTCCTCAAACCGAAACAGGGTTTGGAATATTCTACACAATATGTAAAGACAAAATAGCTATAAACTTAGCTGCTAAAGCAGAACAGAAATCTAAAGCTGAAGAATTTGTTTCTAATTTAATGTCAGCATTCACTGAAATAAAAGATTTTATTGAAGATTTAGAAACAAATAAGGTACCTGCAATAGATTAAATTTCAAAGCAATATAATAAAATAGTTAAACAATTAAACATTCTTATAAATAAATAGTACAAAAAATATAATTATAATATTAATTATTAATAATATGTAAAATGACACTGAGTATTGTATTAAATAAATAATATTTATTACCAATATAAATTTGAGATACTATAAGACTTTATAATATTTCAAATACACTAAAATTAAGAAGCAACAAAAACTCATTTCTATATCCTTAGTAGAAATGATAAGATAGCCGTCAAGGAAAATTCATAGAATATTTGCCATGTATTCAAAAAATAAGCTAACTGTATAGTTAGCTTATTTTTATATAGAATAAATTTTTAATATAAGTAAAAAACTTATTTAGTTTACGTAAAAGCTATAAAATACTACCCTATAAAAATTGAATTAGGGTAATAGAAGTTTAAAAATAACGAAGAAAAAAGTTTTGAATGGTAAGGCTCTATATTAAACAAAAGTTAGTAATTTCTACGAGCAAAAGTACTAAAAGTAAACCTATCAGGCCTGTGTCTAGATTCCGTATATTCAAATAAAGTACCATCATCTAAATAAACAAAATTCTTAACAACAGCAACTAATTTGTTATCTTTCAAATCTAAATATTTCTTATCATCCTTAGTAGCAGGCTCTATAGATATTAACTTTTGCGCACCACTTATCTTAAGCCCAAGTTCTTTTTCTATATAAGCATAAACAGAATCTTTAGCTATATCAACAGTTAATCCTGACACTACACTTTCATTAAAATAATTTATATCAAGAATTACATTTTCACCATTTATATTTCTTATTCTGTATATCTTTAAAAGATTAGTTCCCAACAAAAACTTACTAAACTTTGAAATAGACTCATCAGCAATCAAATCCTCAAATACAGGAATAGAAGTACTATACTCAACATCATTAGATGTTGAAGCTTCCTTGAATCCTTGAAGACCACCTACCATAAAATTTAAAGGTTGAGCTTCCATTATAAAAACACCTTTTCCATGAACACTTGTAACTATTCCATCAGATGCAAGCATTGAAATAGCTCTTCTTACTGTATTTCTACTAACATTAAAGGTCTGAGTTAAATAATTTTCTGAAGGTAACTTTTCCCCTGGTTTAAACTCCTTAGATGATATTTTTTCTTTTAAGTAATTATATATATGTAAATATTTATTTTGCGACATAAACACCATAGTCCTTTCTAGTTTGGAAGAGATAAATAAGTAACTTTTATCTAATATTATATCAGTTTTAGTATATGTAATCATTATTAATCGAAACATAAAGGATAAGGTTGATATAAAAATAAAAAGTTGTTTAAACAAGTGTTGACTTATCATGTTTAAACAAGTTATAATTTACTTAAATAAGAAAACGATTTTACAAAAATGAAATTAAAATAAATTATTATTGGAGGCGAAAAATGAGCAAATATAATCAGTACGCTAAATCTATATTAGATTTAATAGGCGGCAAAGACAATATAATAACAGCAACTCATTGTGTAACAAGATTAAGACTTGTACTAAAAGATGAATCAATAGTAAAAACAAAAGAACTTGAGAATTTAGATATAGTAAAAGGTACATTCTCTACAGGAGGTCAATTTCAAATAGTTATAGGGAATGAAGTTTCTAATGTATATAAAGATTTGGTAGCAATTGCAGATATAAAAGTGGCTACAAAAGAAGAAGTTAAAAAAACAGCTAGTGAAAATATGAGCCTTATTCAAAAATTAATTGGGGGAATAGCAGAGATATTTGTCCCATTACTTCCAGCTATTATAACTGGTGGATTAATGCTAGGATTTAGAAATATAATAGGAGATCTTGCATTATTTGGACCAGATAAAAGTCAAACATTAACAGCACTTTATCCTGCATTAGGAGAATTGCACAGTTTCTTATGGGTAATATGTGAAGCTATATTCCACTTCCTACCTGTTGGGGTAGCATGGTCAACAGTTAAGAAGTTTGGTGGTTCAGAAATATTAGGTATAGTACTTGGGATAACTTTAGTATCACCACAACTTTTAAATGCTTATGGATATGCAGATGCATTAACTAATAATACAATTCCATTTTGGGATTTTGGATTCTTTACAATTCAAAAGGTAGGTTATCAAGCACAAGTAATACCAGCTATTTTATCGGGTATTTTACTTGCAAAAATTGAAGTCGGATTAAAAAAGAGAGTATCTGATTTACTTAATATGATAGTAGTTCCGTTTATAGCAATTATTATAACTGTATTTTTATCTTATATAATAATTGGTCCTGTTTCTCGTGAAATAGGTAATGGTATTGCAACATTTTTTACAGCATTTTTAACAGGTCCATTTAAGTTACTAGGAGCGGTGGTATTTGGTTTATTATATGCACCACTTGTAATTACAGGGCTTCATCATACAATACTTGCAGTAGATCTTCAACTAATAGGTTCGCAAGGAGGAACTATGCTTTGGCCATTAGTTGCATTAAGTAATATAGCTCAAGGCTCAGCTGCAATGGCTATATTTATGATATATAAAAAGGATACAAAAGTAAAATCTATGGCGCTTTCATCAGGAGTATCTGCATGGCTAGGAGTTACCGAGCCTGCAATGTTTGGTATAAATTTAAAATATAAATATTCTTTCTATGCAGCTATTATAGGATCAGCTATAGCATCTGTTGTGGCAATATCTACAGGAGTACTTGCAAACTCTATAGGTATAGGAGGTTTACCAGCATTTTTAGCTATACAACCTCAGCACTGGATAACATATATATTAGCAATGTTAGTAGCAGTTATAGTGCCATTTACTTTAACTATAATATTTGCTAAAAAGAAAAGTATAAAATAAAAAGTTAAATTATAAATTAGGAGATAAAAAATGAGCAAGTTAAATTCATTAATAATTAAAGAAGTAGACAATTCTTCTGATTGGTTTAAAAAAGCAGTAGCTTATCAAATATATCCAAAGAGCTTTAAAGATAGTAACAATGATGGAGTAGGAGATATTCGTGGGATAATTGAAAAGCTTGATTATATAAAAAATCTAGGTGTTGACGTAATTTGGCTTACACCAATATATGTATCACCTCAAAATGACAATGGATATGACATATCTGATTATTACAATATAGATCCTTTATTTGGTACTATGGAAGATTTTGAAGAATTATTGAAAAAGGTACATGAAAAAGGTATGAGACTTATAACAGATATGGTAGTAAATCATACTTCAATTGAACATAAATGGTTTAAAGAAGCATTAAAGGGTGAAGATAATCCATACCATGATTTCTATATATGGAAAAAAGGTGATGGAGAAAATCCTCCAAATAACTGGGCATCAAAGTTTGGTGGTTCAGCATGGAAATATGTTGAGCATTTAGATAAATATTACCTACACTTATTTGATGTTACACAAGGAGATTTAAATTGGGAGAATCCTAAACTAAGAGAAGAAATATACAAAATGATAAACTTTTGGTTAGAAAAAGGGATAGATGGATTTAGACTTGATGTTATAAATTTACTTTCAAAAGATCAAAGTTTCCCGAGTGACACATTTGAAAGCCCTAATCATGATGGCCGTAGATTTTATACAGATGGACCTAAGATACATGAATATATACATGAAATAAATAAAAATGCATTTTCTAAATATGAAGGTTCAATGACTGTAGGTGAGATGTCTTCAACATCTATAGACCATTGTATAAAATACACTAGACCAGAAAATGAAGAGCTAAGTATGACTTTTAGTTTCCACCATTTAAAGGTAGATTATCCAGGTGGAGAAAAATGGGCTTTAGGTAAATTTGATTTTATGAAGCTTAAAAAGATTCTATTTGACTGGCAACTAGGTATGCAAGAGGGTGGAGGATGGAATGCAATGTTTTGGTGCAACCACGACCAACCTCGTATAGTATCAAGATTTGGAGATGATAAAAAATATCACAGAGAATCTGCAACTATGCTAGCTACATCAATTCACCTTATGCAAGGTACACCTTATATTTACCAAGGAGAAGAAATTGGTATGACCAATGCAGACTTTGAAAGCATTGAAAAATATAGAGATGTAGAGGCTATAAATGCATATAATATGCTTTTAGAAAAAGGTATAAACAAATATGAAGCTATAGAAATACTAAAAAATAAATCGAGAGACAACTCTAGAACTCCAATGCAATGGGATTCTAGTGAAAATGGAGGATTTACAAAAGGTAATCCTTGGATGGACTTAAGTTATAATTACAAAGATATAAATGTTGAAAAAGATCTAAATAATGAAGATTCGATATACAAATATTATAGAAAGCTTGCAGATATAAGAAAAAGTTCAAAGGTTATATCTCATGGAAGAATAGATATATTACTAGAAGATCATGATAAAGTACTTGCATATAAAAGATCACTTGAAGGTGAAGAGATAATAGTTATATGTAATTTCTTTGAATCAGAAGTTAAATTAGATTTAAAAGAATTTGATTTATCAAGGGCAGAGATAGCTTTAAGCAATTATATTGATGCTAAGATAAGTGATGAAATAAATTTAAGAGCTTATGAATCTATAGTTATAAAGTTATAAAGTTTCGAAAGCATATAAGATACTTTATATGTAGGGTTATTTGTGAAACTAAATTTATAAATGATTGGGGGATAGTTGAGATGTTATCAATATTTAAAAAGAAGAAGATAGATAATTCGCTAAGTGCATTTACCTCTGGTAGAGTTATACCCATTGAAGAATTGAAAGATGGAGTATTTTCAAGCAAGGTACTAGGAGATGGACTTGCAATATACTCAGAAAATGATGAGGTAGTATCGCCAGGAGATGGCGAGGTTGTTACAGTTATGAACACTACAAAGCATGCAGTTGGTATCAAGATGAAAAGTGGAGTAGAGATTTTATTACATGTAGGAATTGATACAGTATCAATGCAAGGCGAAGGCTTTAATCTTTTTGTTGATGAAGGAGATAAGGTGAAAAAGGGTGATAAGCTAATTACTTTTAATAGTGAGTTAATCAAGCAAAAAGGGTTGATTGATGCTGTTGTTATGGTAGCTACTAACTCTGATGAATTTAACAATATAAAATATAATACTAATATAGATGCTATATCAAAAGAAACTGTTATAGCTGAAATTTAAAGATGGAGGAACGAATCGTTCCTCTATCTTTTTTACTAAAAGCTATTATAAAGTAAAAAACTTAAGAAAACGTTGACACTAAAAAATAAATTTGTTACTATATAATAAATAATAATTAAAAATAATATATAAACGGATAGTGATTGTTTAAATACAAGCTAAACCTATTTATTACTCAGGGCTCATGGGAGTCTATTTAATGTGTAATAAATAGGTTTTTTTTAATGCAATAAATTATGCGATACAATGAACTCATATTTTATTTGATTTTAATATTAAGAAAGGGGGCATCACAATGGTTATTGAAAAAATACTTAATAACAATGTAATTATTACAACTGATGAAAATAATAAAGAAATAGTAGTTATGGGAAGAGGTCTAGCCTATAAAAAACGTACAGGAGACTATATACCAAAGGATAAGGTTGATAAGGTATTCAAACTTTCTGATCCAAATATATCTGATAAATTTAAAGAATTAATAGCTGATATTCCTATAAAATATATGGAGCTATCAGATGAAATCATTCTACAGGCTAAGGAAAAATTAGGAAAGAGATTAAATGATAGTATTTATATATCTTTAACCGATCATATGCACACGGCAATAGAAAGAGCTCGTGAAGGAGTGAATGTAAAAAATGCCCTACTTTGGGATATAAAGAGGTTTTATAAAAATGAATTTAAAATAGGTATACAAGCCTTAGATTACATAGAAGAAAAATTTGAAATTAGATTACCAGACGATGAAGCTGGATTTATAGCAATACATATAGTAAATGCACAAATGGATCAAAATATAAAAATTATTTATGAGATAACACAAATAATACAAGAAATTACAAATGTGGTTAAGTACTATTATGGAATATCATTTGATGAAGATTCAGTTTATTATTATAGATTTATTACTCATTTAAAGTACTTTGCAGAGAGGCTTGTTAGTAATAAATCACATGAAGATAATGAAGATGATTTATTAGATGTAATAAAAATTAAATACAAAAATGCATATAATTGCATAGAAAAAGTAGATAAATTTATAAATAAAAAATACAATTACGATTTAACAGATGAAGAAAAATTATACTTAACTATTCATGTTGAAAGAGTAGTAAGTAAAAGTATTAAGTAAGATATAAATCCTAAGAATTAGGTTTATATATATTGGGTGGTGACATTAAGTTGGCCAAACCTTCATATTTCAAAAAAGAAAATGGAGGAGAAAAAATGAGAAAGTACGAGAAGTTAGCAAAAGACATTATAGCTAATGTTGGAGGTAAGGAAAACATTAATAGCTTAGCACATTGTGTAACAAGGCTACGTTTTAAATTAAAAGATGAGTCAAAAGCAAATGATGATGTCCTAAAAAATATGGATGGTGTAGTTACTGTCATGAAAAGTGGTGGACAATACCAAGTAGTAATAGGAAATCATGTACCGGATGTTTATACGGTTGTATGTGATTTAGCAGGATTAGGTGGAGATGTACAGGGAGAGTCTGATTCACCAAAAGGATTACTTAATAAATTTATAGATTTAATATCGGGAGTTTTCCAACCAATTTTAGGTGTAATGTGTGCAGCTGGTATGATAAAAGGATTTAATGCACTTTTTATAGCATTTGGATTATATACAATAACTGACGGTACGTACATGATGTTAAACTCAATTGGAGATTCAATCTTCAAATTTATGCCTATAATATTAGGCTATACAGCAGCTAAGAAGTTTGGGGCTAAGCCGTTTTTAGGACTAATCATAGGGGCAGCTTTATGTTATCCAGATATTCAATTAAGTACATTATCAAGTGCTGGAGAACCCTTATACACAGTATTTAGTGGTACCATGTTTGAATCACCAGTATATATGACATTTTTAGGGTTACCAGTAATAGCAATGGATTATACTTCAACAGTAGTTCCCGTAATACTAATTGTTTTTATAGCTTCTAAGCTTGAGAAGTTTTTTGGGAAAATCATACCAGATGTAGTGAAAAACTTCTTTGTGCCAATGTTAGTTTTACTAGTATCTTTACCGTTAGGATTTATAGTTATAGGGCCAATAGCAACATTTGGATCTAACATTGTTGGAAATTCATTTTTATGGTTATTTAATTTGTCTCCAATAGTATGCGGTATATTACTAGGTTTATTATGGCAGTGTCTAGTTATATTTGGTCTACATTGGGGATTAATACCTATAGCTATGGTAAATATGATGACAACGGGTTCAGACCCAATTCTTGCAGGTATGTTTGGAACATCTTTTGCTCAAACGGCAGTAGTTGGAGCAATGTATTTTAAACTAAAAGATAAGAAAACAAAAGAGTTGTGTATTCCTGCTTTTGTATCAGGAATTTGTGGGATTACAGAACCATCAATATATGGAATAACTTTACCTAGAAAAAAACCATTTGTATTTAGTTGTATTGGTGGAGCAGCAGGTGGAGCAGTGATGGGTCTTATGGAAGTTCAAAGTTACACTATGGGTGGATTTGGAATATTTGGTGTTGCTAACTACATAAATACATCAACAGGAGACTCAAGTGGAGCTATAACATCGCTTATATGCATAGTTGTATCTATGGTAGTAGGATTTTTATTAACATTCTTCTTCTGGAAAGATGATACTGTAGTAGAAGATACTAAAGCAAATAATAAACAAAATAATGATAAAAAAGCTCAGAGGGAAGTAATATACAGTCCAATAAAAGGTGATGCAAAACCTTTAGAACAAATAGAAGATGCAGCATTTTCATCAGGAGTATTAGGTAAGGGAGTTGCAATAACACCTAAAGAAGGAAAAGTAGTTGCACCATTTAATGGAACAGTAATGACATTATTCCCTACAAAACACGCTATTGGAATAGTATCTGAAAATGGGTGTGAACTATTAATTCACATAGGATTAAATACAGTTCAATTAGATGGAAAATATTTTGAAACTTTTGTAAGTCAAGGTGATAAAATCAAGAAAGGTCAAACTCTAATTACCTTTGATATAGAAAATATATTAAAAGAAGGATATTCTTTAGATACGCCAGTAGTTGTTACAAACTATTTAGATTATATAGATGTAGTAGAAAAGACAAACAAATCTATAAGTAGTAATCAAGAACTAATAACAGTTTTAGCTTAAATAAAAATTTATGGTTGAATATAGAGGTTAATATATATTACTGGAGGTAAAGTTATGGCACTTAGAAAAGATTTTTTATGGGGTGGAGCAACTGCTGCAAATCAATGTGAAGGTGGATACAAAGAAGGTGGTAGGGGCTTAGCAAATGTTGATGTTGCGCCACATGGAGAAGACAGATTCCCAGTTTTAGCTGGAAAAATGAAGATGTTTGAATGTGATGAAAAGCATTATTATCCAGCTCATGAAGCAATAGATATGTATCATAATTACAAAGAAGATATAAAATTATTTGCAGAGATGGGATTTAAATGCTATCGTCTATCAATAGCATGGACTAGAATATTCCCAACAGGAGAAGAGACTACTCCAAATGAAGAAGGATTAAAGTTCTATGAAGATTTATTTGATGAATGTTTAAAATATGGGATAGAACCATTAGTAACAATTTGTCACTTTGATGTACCTATGTACTTAGTTGAAAAGTATGGCGCTTGGAGAGATAGAAAATTAGTAGATTTATACGTAAAATACTGTGAAGCAATATTTACAAGATATAAAGATAAAGTAAAATATTGGCTAACATTTAATGAAATAAATATGATACTTCATTTACCATTCATAGGTGCGGGATTATACATTGAAGAAGGTAAAAATGAAGAGCAAATAAAATACCAAGCAGCACATCATCAATTAGTTGCAAGTGCATTAGTTACGAAATTAGCTCGTGAAATAAATCCTGAATTTAAAATAGGATGTATGTTAGCAGCTGGAAATACTTATGCAAATACTTGTAATCCACTAGATGTGTGGAAGTCCATGGAAAAAGATAGAGAAAACTATTTCTTTATAGATGTACAATCTCGTGGAGAGTATCCATCATATGCAATAAAAGAATTAGAGCGAAATGGAATAAATATAGTGATGGAAGAAGATGACAAAAGCATACTTAAAGATAATACAGTAGACTTTATATCATTCTCGTATTATTCATCAAGACTTACAAGTGCAGACCCAAAAGTAGAATCTCAAACAGAAGGAAATGTTTTTGCAACTCTTAAAAATCAATACTTAGATGCAAGTGAGTGGGGATGGCAAATAGATCCATTAGGTCTTAGAATAACTATGAATTCTTTATATGACCGTTATCAAAAACCATTATTTATAGTTGAAAATGGACTAGGAGCAGTAGATACACCAAATGAAAGTGGCTATGTGAGTGATGATTATAGAATAGATTACCTACGTGCTCATATAAAAGCGATGATAGATGCTGTTGAATTAGATGGTGTTGACTTATTAGGGTATACTCCATGGGGATGTATAGACTTAGTAAGTGCAAGTACTGGAGAAATGAAAAAACGTTATGGATTTATATATGTAGATAAAGATAATGCTGGGAATGGAACTTTAAAACGTAGCAAAAAGAAAAGTTTTGATTGGTACAAAAAAGTAATAGAATCAAATGGTAAAAATTTAGCTTAAGGGGGATATAAATATGTCATTTAAAAAAGATTTTTTATGGGGTGGAGCAACAGCTGCAAATCAATTCGAAGGAGCATGGAATGTAGATGGAAAGGGTCCATCTTGTTCAGATATGTGTACTGGAGGCTCTCATACAGTAAGTAAAAGAATAACACAAACTATAGAAGAGAATACATTTTACCCAAGCCATGAGGCAATAGATTTTTATCATAGATATAAAGAAGATATAGCTTTGTTTGCAGAAATGGGGTTTAAGGTATTTAGATTTTCAATAGCATGGACTAGGATATTCCCGACAGGAATGGAAAAAGCACCAAATGAAGCAGGACTTAAGTTTTATGAGGATGTAATCGATGAATGCTTAAAATATAATATAGAGCCATTAATAACAATATCTCACTATGAGGTACCATTTGGAATAACTGAAAAGTACAATGGATGGGCTTCAAGAGAAGTAATAGACTTATATATGAATTACTGTGTGGCGATATTTAATAGATACAAAGGAAAAGTAAAATATTGGCTGACATTTAATGAAATAAACTCAGCTACGATGCCTATGGGAGGATACTTATCACAAGGAATATTAAATGAAGGCACTACGGATTTTATAAATCAAGTAGATATACCGAAGCTAAGATTCCAAGGCTTACATCATCAATTTATAGCAAGTGCCAAGGCTGTTAAACTAGCTCATGAAATAGATTCAAACTACAAGATAGGATGTATGCAATTATTTGCAACAATGTATCCATATACTTGTAATCCAGATGATATAGTAAAAACTCAACAAGATAGTAGAGTAATGAACTACTTCTGTGGAGATGTTCAAGTTCGTGGTGAATATCCAACTTATATGAATAGATATTTCAAAGAAAATAATATTGAAATAAAAATAGAAGATAAAGATTTAGAAATTTTAAAAGAAGGCTGTGTAGATTTCTATACTTTTAGTTACTACATGTCTATATGCGTAAGTAGTGATCCTAAAGAAGCTAGTACAAGCGGTAATATACTAGGTGGAGTAAAGAATCCATATTTAAAAGCTAGTGATTGGGGATGGCAAATAGATCCTAAAGGTCTTAGATATACATTAAATGAAATTTATGATAGATATCAAATACCTATGATGGTAGTTGAAAATGGTCTAGGAGCTTATGATAAAAAAGAATCTGATGGAAGCATAAATGATGACTATCGTATAGAATATTTAAAAGAGCATATAGAGCAAATGGAAGAAGCAGTAGAAGATGGAGTTGATTTATTTGGATATACTCCATGGGGATGTATTGACTTAGTAAGTGCATCTACTGGTGAAATGGCTAAGAGATACGGATTTATATACGTGGATAAGTATGATGATGGAAGTGGTGACCTATCTAGACTTAAGAAAAAGAGCTTTAATTGGTACAAGCAGGTAATAGAATCTAATGGTGAAAAGCTAGAGAATGCAGATACTGTTTATGCTTAGAGTAATTGGAAATTAATATTAGTATAGATAATTTTTTATACAGTGATTAGATGGAGTAACGAATCGTTACTCCATCTTTTTTTAAAAATTTAAGGGATAAAAGTGTTAAATGATTTGTACAATTCAACCCAATAAAAATAAGAAGCAATAAATAGATTAAAAATACAGATCCTAACAACTTATAAAAATCAAGAGTATAAGTGCTATCAGGGAATTTAAAATAAAAAATAATAAATTTATCAACTTGGCACAAATTTTGCTTTATATAAAATTAAGAAATCTGAGTGATATCAGAAATATTAAGACTTTAAATAAACCAAAGAAGGGATGAATTTATAATGAAAATACTTGAAACAACAAAAGCACCAGGAGCTATAGGACCTTACTCTCAAGGATATCAAATTGGAGATTTAGTATTTACATCAGGTCAAATACCAGTAAATCCAGAAGATAATACTGTACCTGAAACTATATCAGAACAAGCTGAGCAAAGCTGCAAAAATGTTAAGGCTATATTAGAATCAGCAGGAACTGCTATGGATAATGTATTTAAAACTACATGTTTTTTAGCTGATATGGCTGATTTTGCAGCATTCAATGAAGTATATGCAAAATACTTTGTATCTAATCCAGCTCGTAGCTGTGTGGCAGTCAAAGAATTACCAAAGGGTGTGCTTTGTGAGATAGAAGCTATAGCTGTTATAAAAAAATAGATATTTAGTTTTACAAATAAAATATAAAATTAATAAGGGAGAATATTATTATGAAAATAACTGTAGTAGGAAGTCATTTATGCCCAGATACATTATACGCATTAAATGAGTTAAAGAGAGAAAATGTTGAGATAGATTTTAAAAACTTATCATCAAGCTTACCAGATTTAAAAGAATATTTAGCATTACGTAGTGGGCTAGATATATATAGTGAAATAAGAGAAATGGGTGGAATAGGAATACCATGTTTCGTATTAGAAGATGGAACAAAAACATTAGATTTAGATAAAGCGTTAGGAAGATAAATTAATATGAGTACTAGTAATCCTCTCTTTATTTAAAAGAGAGGATTATTTTTTATAATCTCAGATTTTGCCTTTTATATAGAATATTGATATAATTTTACCATATCAAATTTAAACTAATAGGGTATGAGGAGTAAACATGGAAAAAAGAGAATTAGCAATAATAACACTTAAAAAAGATGCAGGTGAAATATATTCAGAACAAATAAGAGATTTTTTAGGGGATAACTTAAAAATAAACTTGTACTCATTTGAAGAAGGTAACATTACTTATTGTAATGAGAAGTTAGTTATTTTATCGGTAAAATTAAAGTATGAAGAGATAGCTTCACTTTGCTCACCTGATACACAAATAATTATACCTAAATTAACTTTTGAAAAATCTAGCTTTAATAAGATATCTAAAATAGACAAGAATGAAACTGTATATGTGTATAATCTATCTAGGAGTATGGCATTAGAAACAGTGGACCTTATACATAAATTAGGGAGTGGGATTTCAAATCTTATACCTTGCTATCCTGAGTTTGAAAGTATTCCTCAAAATTCTATAGTTTTAACTCCTGGAGAAGAAATTTTTATACAAACTGATAACTGCGAAATTATTGACTTAGCATATAGAATAATCGACTTAAGCTGTATAGTTGATATTGCTATAAAGCTAAATCTTGAATACTTAATAAAAGAAGATTTATTAAAAAAGTTTATGGATAAAATCATACCAACTAGTTATATTACAGAAAAGCTTTTGGTAACTCAGAGTAAGTTAGAAAATCAATTTGATTTTTTATTATCATCAATAGATGAAGGAATAATATGTGTAAGTAGTGATGGTATAGTTCAATTTTATAGCCATGTAGCTAAAGACATACTAGGTATAAATGAAAATGAAATGATAGGTAAGTATATTGGAGAATATATAAAGACTTGTGATTTTAGTAAAATTGCAAATAATGAAATAACTCATTTTCAAAAGCTTACTAAGGTAAATAATATAGATATAAATTTAGAGATTAGGTACACTAATATAAATTTATTTAGTGGATATATAATAAAAGTTACTAAGTTTTATCAAGCTGAAAAAAAACAAGCTAAACTTAGGTCTCAGCTAATGAATTCTGGTAATGTTAGTAAGTATATTTTTGATGATATAATTGGAAATAGTGAAAATATATTAAACACTAAGAAGATGGCTTACAAAATGGCTCAATCTAATTCATCGATTTTAATAATAGGTGAAAGTGGTACTGGAAAGGAATTATTTGCACAATCTATTCATAGTTCATCATATAGGGGAAGTGGTCCATTTGTTGCTGTTAACTGTAGTACATTCCAAGATGGACTTTTACAAAGTGAATTGTTCGGGTATGAAGAAGGTGCTTTTACAGGAGCCAAAAAGGGTGGGAAAATAGGATTATTTGAACTTGCTAATAATGGAACTATTTTTTTAGATGAAATTGGTGAGATGGATTTAAGTTCTCAGGCAACACTTCTTAGAGTTATACAGGAAAGACAAATTAGAAAGATCGGCTCTGATAAAGTTATTGATGTAGATATAAGAATAATTGCAGCTACTAACAGAGACCTAAAAAAATTAGTTTGTGAAGGTAAGTTTAGAAAAGATTTATTTTATAGATTAAATGTACTTCCTTTAAAAATTAGTCCACTTAGAGAACGTAATGAAGATATATTTTTAATACTTGATTCTTTTAAAAAGAATATTGATATTAATTTTAAATTATCAGATGAAGTTATTAAGATATTTAAGTCGTATGATTGGGAAGGTAATATAAGAGAGTTGAGAAACTTAGCTGAATATTGTTCTTACTTAGGAAAAAACGTAATAGAAGTATCTGATTTACCTGAATATATTATTGAGTCAATGGAATCTACAGATTATTGTGAGAGTTTATTAGTAAAGAATACTAATATTGAAATCCCAAATTTTAAGAGATCTATAAATGATTATATGTTTGTATTAAAAAAAGTTAATGAAGCTTATATAAATAAAGAGAGAATCGGTAGAAGAAAGATTTATGAATATGCAGTAACTGAAGGTGTATTTTTAACGGAACAACAAATTAGAAGTGTTCTTTTAGAGTTACAAGATTATGAATTTATAAAGATTTTATCTGGTCGTGGTGGTTCGATAATTACGGATAAAGGAAGAGATTTTTTAGAACAGAATAAATAATTATAATTTTAGTAAACTATAATTATTTTGAAAATGGGTTCAATGGGTTAAAATACTAACTCATTGAACCTATTTATTTTTAAAAAGGGGTAAACGGGGTTTAATAGAAAATATAATAAATAAATAAGAATATCTTTATCTAAAAATAAATGCTTAAAACTATGGAATTTGAGGTAATTTTATTTTTTAAAACATTTTTATAAAGTTGGCACGCCTATTGCTTATATAAAGATGTAATCAAAAATGACGGAGGTAATTTAATTATGAGTTATGATTTTGAAGCTGTAATAGACAGAAGTAACAACTATTCTGCAAAATGGTCAGAAATGGATAAAAAATATGGAAGTAACGATCTTCTTCCTATGTGGGTAGCAGATATGGATTTTAAAACTGCTCCATGTATAATTGATGCTATGAGAGAAAGATTAGAACAAGGTATCTATGGATATACAACTAGACCTGATTCTTACAATGAGTCAATTGTAAACTGGGCAGCTAGAAGATACGGATGGGAAATAAAAAGTGATTGGTTAATATTTAGCCCAGGTGTTATACCATCAGTAAGTTTAATAATACAAGAAATGACTGAAAAGAATGACAAGATAATGATACAAGAGCCAGTGTATAGTCCTTTTAATAGTGTTGTAAAAGATAATGGTAGAGAATTAGTAATAAGTCCATTAGTTAAGTTAGAAGATGGAAACTATGTAATGGATTATGAAGATATAGAATCAAAAATAAAAGATGTAAAGATGTTTATATTATGTAATCCGCACAATCCAGTAGGTAGAGTATGGACTAAAGAAGAGTTACAAAATCTTGGAGACATATGCATTAAGCATAATGTAAAAGTTATCTCAGATGAGATACATAGTGATATAATATTCAACGGTCATAAACATACTCCGTTTGCATCAATAAATGAGGAATTCGCACAAAATAGTATAACTTGTATGGCGCCGACTAAAACATTTAATATAGCTGGATTACAGATGTCTCAAGTTGTATTACCAAATGAAGAGGATTATAAAAGATTAGACTCAGCATTTGCTAGAATAGATATAAGAAGAAATAATGCATTCAGCTTAGTAGCAACAGAAGCAGCTTATAACCATGGAGAAGAATGGTTAGATGAATTTATAGTATATTTAGAAGGTAATGTTGATTTTGCAATAAAGTATATAGAAGAAAATATTCCTTCATTAAAAGTTAAAAAGCCTGAGGGGACATATTTACTATGGGTAGACTTCAGTGGAACTGGGCTAAGTGATGAAGAAGTAGCGAAAGCTTTAGTTGAAGAAGGTAAGGTTGCATTAAATAATGGAACATCTTTTGGAATTGGTGGAAAAGGATACCAAAGAATAAATTTAGCTTGTCCTAGAGTTATGGTTGAAGATGGATTAGCTAGAATAAAGAAAGCTATTACTAAGTAGAAATGCTTAGGTACCACGAAATAGATTAATTAAAATAATCTATTTCGTGGTACAACAATAAATTAATTTAAATATGAAAACGTTATTATAAAATACTGTAAAACTTGGGGGAGTTATAAAATGAGCAAAAACATTGAGAAAAGAAAACCGACATTTAAATATGCAGCACTAGTAATGTTTGCAATAATAGCCTTAACAACTACTGGTATGGTTGTATTTGATGCATCTATAACAACAATGTTTCTATTATCATGGTTAATAGTTGTACCAGCAGCTATGAAACTAGGATATACGAATTCAGAGATAGAGGAATTTGGATTCTCTGTAGGTAAAGATGCATTTCAATCTAATATAATTATACTTTCTGTTGGTGTATTAATAGCTACTTGGATATCAGCAGGAACTATACCAACAATAGTTTACAGTGGACTTACAGTGATAACACCTAAGTATTTCTTACTTACTACGTTAATAGTATGTTCATTAACATCAATAGCAACAGGAACTTCTTGGGGGACATTAGGGACTTCTGGTATAGCATTAATGAGTATAGGTACAAGTATGGGGGTACCTCCTGGGCTTACAGCTGGAGCAATAATATCAGGAGCATTTTTTGGAGACAAAATATCTCCATTATCAGATTCTACAAATCTAGCAGCAGCAGTCTGCAAAACTGATGTTATAACTCATATAAAACATATGACACTTACAACAGTTCCATCTTATATATTATGTATAATATTATACACAGTAATAGGATTCAAATATGCAAATAACACAATAGACTACAACCAAATAAATGAAGTAATGTCTGTTCTAAACCAGAACTTTGAAATCGGATTTATATCATTAATACCAATTATATTATTATTAGCTTTATTATTACTACAAAAGCCACCAATAGTATCAATATTATGCTCAGCAGTACTTGGTGCAGGAATTGCAGCTGTTCGTGAAGGTGAAAAAATAGGGGATTTACTAAACTATATGTTAAATGGGTACTCTATAGATACAGGACTTCACTATGCAGATAAATTATTAAATCGTGGTGGAATAATGAGTATGGCAGAAACTGTAATACTAGTATTTATAGTATTCGTTATAGCTGGTATACTTCAAAAGACTGGATTTTTAGAAGTACTATTACAACCAATGATAGATAAGATAGGTAACTCAAGAGCTAAATTAGTTGGTTCTACATTTATAGCAAGTTACGCAGCCAATGCATTTAGTTCATCAATGATGTTTACATCTGTATTCGTAGGAACTGTAATGTCGCCATTATATAAAGAATTTAAATTAAAGCCTGAAAATTTATCAAGGATAATAGAAGACACAGCTACTTTAGGCGGTCCATTAATACCATGGAACTCAAATGCAATATTCTGTGGACAAACATTAGGAGTATCTCCATTTGAATTTATACCATATTGTTTCTTGAGTTGGATAACTCCAATAATATCATTTATATATGGTGTTACTGGATTTAGTATGAAGACCTATACAGAAGAAGAATATAAAGTATTACAAGAAGAAGCTGAAGTCATATAAAAATAAGGAGTAATTAGTTATGGAATTTCATTATTATTATTTGATTCAAGATATTATAGGATTAATAGTAGCTTTTATAGGAGTAAGAATGGTTACATTATGTTTTAAAATGATGTTATCTAGTAAGATGTCTAAAAATATATTTTTACTTATACTAAAATATACCTTAGTTACAGCTTCAGGAGCTAATATATTATTTAATCACTTTGGATTAAAACCTTGGATTATAAGTATAATATTGATGTTTATATCAGCTATAATTGCACCAAAAGAAAAAAGTAAATTACTTAGAATATAAAATTAAGTTACTTGTATATAGTAAAAATCCCTAGGGTTATCATAGCTTTAGGGATTTTTATTATATATTGGTATAATTATTCTGTTTAAATTGACTTAAAAAGTATATTAATTATAATAAGAAATAATCATATATAATAAAATTAAAAATAGAAAGGCATGTTATGGAAGAATTAAAACTTATTGAAACTATAAAAATAAATCCTGCTATTATAAAAACTATAAATAATCCTACAGATGAGATGAAGTTACTTGCTATTAAAAAGAATGGACTCTTATTAGAATATATAGATAATCCAACTAGAGAAATGGAAGCACTAGCTATAGATAATAATGCTAGATCAATTAAATTTATAAATAATCCTACAGAAGAGATGATGATAAAAGCTATAGATGACGGATGGAGCGTATTAGATTGCATCAAAAATCCAACTGATAAGGTCATTAAATTAGCCATAAATAAATCTGGATGGGCTATCCAATATATCAAAGATCCAAGTGAGGAGTTACAATTATTAGCTGTAAGAAAAAATTATGACTCAATAAAATATATAAAAGAGCCTTGTGAAAGTGCACAAGAAGAAGCTGTGAAAATAAATTATAGTGCATTAAGGTATATGAAGCCACCTAGTCATAGTGCAGAACTTGCAGCCGTTAAGAACAATGAGGCGGCTATAAGTTTTATAACTAATTTAGATAAAAATAAAATGTTAGAAATTTTGAAGGTAAATATTTTAGTACTTAAATATATTGAGAAAGAAATATCTAAAGATGAATTAGAAGAAGTATTAAAAGAATCTCTATCAAAGGAAGATATAGAAGAAAAGTATGTTAGGGATTTTCTAAATTGTAGTATTATAGATAAAAATAGTAAGACTATACCAATGGACAAGATAATGTTCATTTATAAATATGGAAGTAAAAAGTCGAAGAAAATAGCAGTAGATGAAAAACTAAAGATGATATAGGAGAGAGACAAAATGAATTTTATAGATACATTAAAGAGTGTTGACTTAGTATTAGCAACAAAAGAAGTACCCTTAGTAGTTGGAGAAAGTGGAATAGGAAAAACAGCTTTAGCAAAGAAGTTGGCTTATGAAAATAATTGGAGTTTAATTGTTATTGATGGAAATCTTCTTAAAGAAGGTGAAATAGGAGGTCTTCCAACTGTAGAATCTTATGTAGTAAGTAATTCAAATGGTTGTGAGATAGAAAAGAAAGCGACAGTATACGCAGTTCATAATAAATTAAGAGAAATCGATGAAGAAATGGCTAAAGGTAAAATAGTTCTTTTATTTATAGATGAGATAAATCGTTGTGAGCATACAGTGCAACAGGAACTTATGAATTTAATATTAAATAGAGAAATTAATGGATACAAGTTACATGATGATGTAAAGATATTAGCAGCAATGAACCCATCAAGTAAATATGGTTCAGATTTTGATTATCAAGTTGTGGATATGGATGCAGCTCAAGAAAATAGATTTGTATGGTTGAACATGGAACCTAATTATACACAGTGGTTAAATTGGGCAATCGGTGCGGGTATTGAGCCAAAGGTTATAGAATTTATTTCAACATTCCCAGAATATTTACACAGAATAAATGAAGGTGATGTACGTGCAACCCCAAGAAGTTATGAAAGAGTTTCTAAGAGTTACAAAATGTATAAAGAGAAAAAAGATTCAATACCAAAATCGGTATTTTTAAATGTTATAAAAGGAAATGTAGGTAAGGTTATTGCAGAAGAGTTTATAAGTTTTGTTGAAGCAGATTATAGTCCATTAGTGTCTTATGAAGATGTATTCTTAGGAGATACTTTGAGTTTAGATGTTATTGAAAGAGTAAAAAGCGAAAGCCATACAAGACTTTATTTATCAGCAATGAATATTCTAAAAAGCTTAGAATCGAATATAAAAAATGATAATACTGAGTCGAACTATTATATTAATAGATTTATGGAGTTTTTAAAATTATATCCGATAGATTTAATGGTAGGAATTATGAAAGATATTAAAAATAGTTATACAGAAGTATATAAAATAGCTATAGAAAATGAAGAGTTTGTAGAACAATATTTTGCATCTTATAGTTTAATAAGGAGCTAGTATATGGAAAGTTATTTTGAGAAACAAACAAAAGAGCTTTATGATAAAGCGAATAAAATTATAAATACGTACTCTATGTCAAAGGCGAATAAAAGTGGTGATAAGCTTGAAATAGATATACCACAAGATTTTAAAAATGATTTTTTTAGTCTTGTAGATAAAGTTAATTTAAGTCTTATGGAAGAGAAAGATAATTTCTATGGATATTTTTTATTTCAAACATTAAGGGAAATTAGATTTGATATAAGTAGCCCGACATCTGTAAACTTTAAAGAAGCTAAATATGTTATATATTTTAACCCAATAATCTTTTTAAATCTTAATATGAAACAAATGGAGAGTACAATAAAGCATGAAATTCTTCATATATTATCACAGCACTTAATAAGATCAAAAGAATTAAAAGATAAGTATAGTAAATTGGCTATTAATATGGCAATGGATATAGTAGTAAATAAATATTTAAATAACTTACCTCCATATGCGACTACTTTGGAGTGGGTAAATGCACATTATTCTTTAACACTTGAGCCATATGAGTCTTTTGAATATTATGTAGACAAAATTCAAACTGAGTTGGATTTACAAGAAGTAGATGAAAATGGCGAAGAGCACGATAGTAATATAGATGAAAATATAGAAACTGATTATAACCCAGAAAGAACCCATGATATATGGAAAGATTCTGATGATATAGATGAAAAAACTCTTAAAGAATTTACTGAGAAATTTATTAATAATTCTCAAAAAGGTAAAACGCCAGCTTATCTAGAAGGTCTTATATCATCACTTAAAAACAGCAAGGGAGAATTACCTTGGAATTTATATCTTAATAAATTAATGGGAACAGTTGAAAGTAATAAAAAGAAGACTATAACAAGAAGAAATAGAAGACAGCCAAATAGACTAGATTTAAGAGGTCAGCTTAGAAGTCATAAAGCAGAAATAGCAGTAGCACTTGATATAAGTGGAAGTATTAGTGATGAAGAATTTAAGCAAGCAATTAAAGAAGTGCTTAATATAGTAAAAAATTATAACCACGAAATTACTATTATAGAATGTGATAACCAAATTAGACGTGTTTATAAAGCTAAATCTATAAAGGATATAAAAGATAGAATTAATATAAGAGGAGGCACTAAGTTTACTCCAGTTTTTGAATATGCTAATAATAAAAAGATTAATCTATTGGTATACTTTACTGATGGTGAAGGTGAAGATAAGTTAAAAGTAATACCTAGAGGGTACAAAACTTTATGGGTTATTTCTGGAAGAGGAGATAAGCTTTCATTAAAAGAGCCTTATGGATCAGTTAAAAAACTTAGCAAGGTTGAAATAAAAGATGATAGGCTAGATATTAGTGATGTTAGAGATGATGGATATTCAATGAATAACCAAGCGCCAATTTTATAAATATTATTGTGAGTATTAAACACATTGGTAAGATTATCAATGTGTTTTTTTACATGTTAGAAACTAGAAAAGTTATTATTAAGGGAAATTTTCGCAATATTTTGTTAAATAGATATTATCTATATTTATATTGTAAAGATTGATAAAAATATATACAATATAGATATAAATAGTATGTAGAATTTCTAACAATATCAATTCAAAGCACAATCACTAAGTCAGATTATAGAGAAGATAACTTAGGCATAGCTTCATAAGTCAACTCGTCAAAGTAGTCCATTAAGTTATAGAATATTAGTTTTTATGTTATCACAGAGTTTCCTTATTAATATATTTGAAAAACTCTTTGATATAAATATAAGTCGGGCTGAGTACTTAAATCAAAAACTCAGACAAACTAGATTCAATAACAAGGGGGAGTTTGTAATGGAAGTACTATCAAATATTGTAAATGCGGCAAACGGTATCTTGTGGGATAAGAATATCCTATTATTTTTACTTGTGGGAACCGGTATATGGTATTCATTTCAATTAAAATTTATCCAAATTAGAGGATTTGGAGAAGGATTCAGGAGAACTTTCGGGGGATTATTCAAAAAAAGTGAAAAAGCTGATGCAGAGGGAATGTCCCAATTCCAATCTCTAGCTACAGCAATAGCAGCTCAAGTAGGTACTGGTAACTTAGCAGGTGCGGCTACTGCAATAGCAGTTGGGGGACCAGGAGCTATATTTTGGATGTGGGTTAGTGCATTCTTTGGTATGGCAACAATTTATGCAGAAGCAACAATGGCACAAAAGTATAAACAAGTAGGTGAAGATAAAACAGTAACAGGTGGTCCAGTTTACTACATAGAAGGAGCATTTAAAGGTAAGTTTGGTAAGATTTTAGCAGGTTCATTTGCTGTATTTATTATACTAGCCCTAGGATTTATGGGAAATGCAGTACAATCAAATTCTATTGCAGCTGCATTTGATACTGCCTTTGGTATAGATCCACTTATAATTGGTATTATACTAGCAGTATTAGCGTTTGTAGTATTTTCAGGTGGTATTAGTAGAATAGCTAAGGTTACAGAAACAGTTGTACCTATTATGGCACTATTTTATATTATAGGATCTCTAATTGTTATATTAGCTAACTATAGAAATATCCCTTTAGCATTCCAAGAAATATTTGTAGGAGCATTTGCACCTCAGTCAATAGCAGGTGGTGTTGTTGGTGCTACTATTCAAAAGGCTATGAGCAAAGGTGTTGCACGTGGACTATTCTCAAATGAAGCTGGTATGGGTTCTACACCTCATGCTCATGCGGTAGCAAAAGTTGATCATCCATCAGAGCAAGGATTTGTTGCTATGATGGGAGTATTTATAGATACTTTTGTTATATTAAATTTAACTGCTTTAGTTATTATTACGACTCGTTCAGTAACTCCAGATGGTTCTATTATTGGGACTGCACTTACTCAAGCAGGATTCTCTGCAGTGTTTGGTAAGTTCGGGGATATATTTATAGCTATTTGTATGTTCTTCTTTGCATTTTCTACTATTATAGGATGGTATTTCTTTGGAGAGGCAAATATAAAATATCTATTTGGATCAAAGGCTGTTAAAATATATGGAGTACTAGTATGTGTTTGTGTATTACTTGGAACACTTGGAGAAGTTTCTATTGTATGGACAATGTCAGACATGTTTAACGGACTTATGGTTATTCCTAACTTAGTTGCATTATTAGCTCTTACTGGAACTGTTAAGGCTGTACATAATGATTATATTAAGAAAAATGGTGGAATAAGCTCTAAGGGTAAAAAGAAAAATCCTACAGCTTAGATATTTTAAAATAGTTAAATAACATGATTATGAAGTACTCCTGTCTTTAATAAAAGCATAAAAATGGAATCCAAACTTTTTAGGGTTCCATTTTTTATTTTATTCTCACTTAAACTTAGAATTAGAAAACTCTTCTTTTACAATCTCTAAAAATAATTAAATATCTATCCAAAAATGATAGTATCAGAACAAAATATATTATAAAAATCTTATTGAGTGTATTTAGAAAAAATGCTAATTGGATGAGTAAATTTTCTTTTTTCAATTACTAGCATGCTATCATAATAATGGAGAGAATGGGCAGATTTAGTAAATTTATTAATTTGATTACAGTTAGGTCCAAAGTAGTCCTTCCACATTTATGTTATTTAAACCTAAATTTGAAACCAAATGATATCGGCATCTATATTAAATCTGTAGAACTTATAGTATGTCAAGTCAAAGACAAGTGCATATAAGAATGTATTTTATCTAAATATATACTACTATAGTTTATTACATATAATAATCTAATAAATAGTAATAGCTAATATGAGAGAAATATATATATTTTAAATGAAATATAGTCTTTTATAAAAAATTTAAAAATTTAATGTAAAAAAACATAAAAAAATAAAACTTTTAACACCGTATAAAACGTCTTATATTATGAGAGGTGGATACAAAAATGAAAGTACTAAGCTTAGTAGAACGAAAAAAAGAAAAAAAACTAAAGAAATATATAGTTGATAATAAAGAGGCATTATATAGATTTGCGTATAGTTACGTACACAATGAAGATGACGCACTTGACATAGTGCACGACTCTATATGTAAGTCATTAGCTAATATAAACACTCTCAAAGATACAGATAGTATTAAACCATGGATGTATAGAATAGTTTCAAATTGTGCAATCGACTACATAAGGAAAAATAAAAAATATGTAACATCAAGTGAGGACATAGAACTAGATGATTTAATAGGTTATGACAAATACGAAGACATAGATTTACAAAGAGCTTTAGATTTGCTTCCTGAAAAATATAGAACCATAGTGATACTACGATATTTTGAAGATATGAAAATAGCTGATATAGCTAAGATGCTTGATGAGAATGAAAATACTATAAAAACTCGATTGTACAATGCATTAGACAAATTGAAAATTAGCATTTCTGAATAAAGGAGTGAAGGCTTTGAATAAAAACGAAAACTTAGAAAAATTAAAAGATAAGTATAAAAATATAGAAATACCAGATAGATTGGACCGTATAGTAAATGACGCCATGAGTGTAAGTAAAACTAAAAAAAACAAAATAATTAAAAGTTCAGCTTTAGCTGCATCAATAAGTATATTAGTAGGGATTGTTAATTTAGTACCTACTTTTGCAAATACTTTAGAAAGCATACCTGGAATAGGTGGGGTTATAAAAATTATTAACTTTAGAAATTATAGAATAAATGAAAATGGATATGATGTTTCTATTGACGTGCCTAGAATAGAGGGGTTAGAAGATAAGGATTTAGAATATAAATTGAATAAGAAATTTGAAGAACGAGGAAAAGAACTATACAATGAATATCTAAAAGAGATGAAGCAACTAAAGTCAGAAGGTATAAAGGTAAAAGAATATGTAAAATATTGGTATGATGTAAAGACTGATAATGAAGATATATTATCAATAGTAATATATAAATATTCAGCCCAAGGTTCATCGAATATAACTAGAAAATTTTATAATATAGATAAGAAAAATAATACTGTTTTAACTTTAGAAGGAATGTTTGAAGGAACAGACTATATAGATGCTATAAGTCAAAATATCAAACAACAGATGAAAGAGAGAATGGAAAATAATCGAGAAGATGTTTATTGGTTAAATGATAAAATGGTTGATTCGAACTTTAATAAAATAGATAAAAATCAAGAATTTTATATAAATGATAAGAACCAATTAGTTATATGCTTTAATAAATATGATGTAGCCCCGGGCTCTGAAGGATTAGTTGAGTTTGTAATACCTCAAGAAATCACAAATCAAATTATATATTATCAACATTAATCTATAGAGTAAAGTGCAACTGAGTTAATAAATATATTAGGAAAATCATAAGATAATTCATCAATATTGAAAATGACAAAATAGATAGCAATTAAGAGGAGAGATACATGAGTTATAAAAAAGTAAACAAGAAAAAAGTAGTGCTAGTTTTGTTAGCGTGCTTAATTATGGTGGGAATTGTTAATAAAACATGGGTCTATGTAGACGCTCAAATACAGATGAAAGCAGAACAAAAAAGGATAGAAGAAGAGAAAAGAAAAGCAGAAGAAGAGAAGAAAAAATATATGGTAGGAGTAAGCCATGAAGGCAAAAAATACTCTTATGATGCTAACATCATAGCTGAAAAACTTAATAAATATGATTACTCTAATAACGGTGAAAAGATAGTCTTCTTAACTTTTGATGATGGTACATCAACAACTGTTACTCCACAAATATTAGAGATATTAAAAGAAGAAGGGGTAAAGGCAACATTTTTCTTAACTGGTCAAAACATTGAAAGAGGTGGAGATACAGCCAGAGAACTAATAAAACAAGAGTTCAATGAAGGACATGCAATAGCAAATCATTCATATAGCCATGATTATAAAACACTGTACCCTGGAAGAACTATAGACTTAGAAGCTTTCAAAGCTGATTTTGAAAAAACTGATGAGATTATCAATGATGTTTTAGGTAAGTACTTCTCAACCAGGGTGCTAAGATGTCCTGGTGGGCATATGTCATGGAAAGGTATGGAAGCTTTAGATACTCATTTAGCTGAGACTAACAAAGTATCTATAGACTGGAATGCATTAAATGCAGATGCTGAAGGTAAGAAAAAGAGCGCACAAGAATTAACTGATTATACAATAAAAACATCACAAGATAAAGAAATAGTGGTTCTTTTAATGCATGATACTTATGGCAAAGAAGAAACAGCTAAAGCTTTACCAGCTATAATAAAACATTTTAAAGAAAATGGATATGAGTTTAAGACTCTTGTGTAAAAATTAAGAAAATAAATACACATATAGATTTGTAGATAGTAATAAGAGAAAACGTTGATAATGACTTGATAGTAGTTTATCATTATAATTGGAATTGGGTAGTAATTGCTTCAAATGGAGAAGTGACAGATTAATCATATTAAAAGTGTATTAATTACAGAGATAGTTAGAGGCAATTGAGTTAGTTATAGGTACATATTTAATGAAAAAATAGTCTATGCTAAATATGATTGTGTTAGCATAGACTATTTTTCTTTTAGCTATTTTTCTTAATCTTCTTTGAAATTAAAAGATTTATCTCTATTAATATAGCTACACATGTAACTAAACCATAATAACCTAATCCAATACCAATACCCATAGCAGCTATACAAAAGATCGTAGCACCAGTAGTCAGACCAACTATTTCTTGGTCTGCATCATCTTCAGAAGGTTTTGTAAATATAACACCAGCACATAAAAAACCGATGGCCGTTATAATATTAGCAATAAGTCTGCTTGGGTCTGTGCCAGAACCTAGACCATAAGCTGAAATGATTGTAAGAAGTGTTGTCCCAATTGAAATAATAGAACAAGTACCATAACCTACAGATTTAGCTCCTTTTTTACTTCTCTCAAATCCAAGTACTCCTCCGATAATAGATGCAAATATTAATTTTGGAAGGTGTTCCAATAGTAAAAACATTTTATCACCTACTTTCTATTTATATTATTATAGCACTATCTATTATTCTTTATTTGTGTTATAATAAATATTGTAGCAATACAAAAAAATTAATTCAAGAGATTCTTGATACAGGTTCAATAGGAGAAGTTATAATGAATAACGGAATAGTAAAATGGTTTAACAATGAAAAAGGTTTTGGTTTTATATCAGTAGAAGGTGGAGATGATGTTTTCGCTCATTTCTCAGCTATACAAGCAGATGGTTTCAAGTCATTAGAAGAAGGTCAAAAAGTAAGCTTTGATATAGTTAAAGGTGCTAGAGGTCCTCAAGCAGAAAACATAACTATATTATAATATATATTGTTTCGGAAAAGATCCTTATAAAGGATCTTTTTTTTATGCATAATAAGGTAGAGTATTTACTATAATTTCAATCTCATAAGGAAACTGTCTGAATGCATTACTACATTATTGATTTAGAGGTCTTATTGTTATGCAAATTTATAGAGGTTACAAAAAAGTGCCTAATTGAGAGGAAAAAATAACTTTGTTATATTAAATATATAAAATACAAAGAAAGGCATATAAGAAAAATCTTATATGAACGGGCATAGAATATGATTAATAAATTAACTTATAAAATACAAAATACACTTTTAAACAATGAGTACACAGATATAATAGTAAAAAATAAAACTTCAAATAAGGAAGTAAGCATTAAGAACGCTAATATTAAATTTAGATATGAGCCAATACAAGATAAAGGATACTTAAGTTTTGGAGAATGTAAAGAAAGTACTATATGCGAAGTTGAAGATAAGAGCATAATTGAAGTAGTAATATATAATGATTCTCTAAAAATAGAAACAGATGAAAAAAGCTATTACTGTTATAAAAGTGCAGAAAAAAAATATTTCTAAATAAAAAAGAATAAGTTTTGGTAGATAAAATAATATATATAGATATGTATAACTACACTAGGCTAGTCCAATTTGGACTGGCTTATATTAATTTAGAGGCTATTTCGTAGAGCTTATAATTTGCTCTGAAATTCTTAAAGCTTTCAAATATAACAAAAATAAAAGTATATATTTTTCAAAGTAAGTGTGAAAAAGCTCGGCTTTTCTTAGTGTAAGGCTCAACTTATAATTAGAGTATAAATGAAGACACACATATTATTAATAAAATTTATTATTTAAATATTATTAATAATATGAATTATGCAAGTTATATATTAATGAGATACTTTTTTCACTGAAATAATGAAAAACATCAGCTTTTCTTGAAACTTACTTTAAGTTAAAATGTATATTATAAAATACACTACAAATTTAGAGAATAAGGAGGAGAGCATATGCGAGAAAGTCTCATTCTTAAAGAATTGAAAGACAGCGGTAATTATTTAAGCCTAGAATACTTTTCAAAAAAATTGGAAGTGTCAACTAGGACAATTAGAAATGATATGAAGATGATAGCTTCTGGAAATAAGGGCAAAGGGTTTAATATAGATTATAAAAGTAAATTAGGATATATCTTAGAAATAGAAGATGATAATATCTTTGAACAGTATATGAGAAGCTTATCGCCTACTCCAATAGAAAATCCAGAACAGCGTCTAGAC
>NZ_NOJY02000031.1 GCF_002250835.2 Romboutsia weinsteinii | reverse complement strand
TTATAGGTAACGCCATAATATTCTTGCCATTTTTACTTACTAAGGAGTATAAAGATGATGAATCAGCATCACTTAATATTTAATATCAGCTTTTATTGAATTATTAATCAAGTATATTAATCGTTATATTACTATTTAAAACAAGTATATTAAAGACACTTTATTTCTAAAGTGTCTAATTTTTTATATATTATTTACTTGCATTAGTATTTTATTATTACTCTAGCTAATCATTATGTTTTAATCTATAAATCTTATTTGCATAAATAATAGGAATAATAGTATCCACTGCTAAGATAATAAAAGTGATAGTAGTTGCATAATTAAAACTACTCCATGAGATTATAATTAATGCTAATATTCCAGTAATAACCCAAAGCTTTCCTGCCATTTTGTGAGTTTTATACCATACTTCTTCATCATCTAAAGTAGCTTTTACTCTTATTCCAAATGCAGGATTTGGAGATGTCTTATGCATAAAAGTTCCCATTATTATAAACATTATAGGAAGTATCCAGTTAGGCATATTAGAGGTTAAATTTCCATTTATATTTTCTGAATTTGTGTAAGCATTATATAAGAAAAATAGGTTTAATATATTCATTAAAAGGAATATAAAGTTATTTACCTTCTTATTTGACTTTGAGTTGATATCATATTTATCATCTCTCTTACTTAAATATGGAATTAAGAATGCCGTTATAATACAAAGTAAAGGAATTATAAGTATTTCATATTTACTTCCGTAACGATCTACACTTCCTCCTAATCCATAATGAACAGGAGTTTGTCCTGGTAAGTATGGTAAAACCATTAAAGTTATTATAATTGGTAAAATAGATAAAAACCAATATAGCTTTCCTATTTTCTTATACATAGTATTTCCTCCTTCTTGAATTGAAATATCCACATCATAGCATCTTCAAATACCGAAATATTAAGTTGATAGTATATGAAGTTCTGTTATCTTTAACCCAATTATATCAACCTTTATAAATAATAAAATAATATTTGAATAACATACAGAAAAAGCTACCTCAAATACAGTATTTAAAAGTCTTTACCTGTAGCAATTCTATTTCTATAATCAGTATACTATTGTAAATATATATCTTAATACTCAATACCAATCCTGAAATTAAGTCAGATAATGCTTTAATAATTATGAATTAATTTATTATTTTAATGTACTAGATAGCTTTTTATTTGATATAACTACTGTCAAAATAATAAATACTATACAAGCTATAAATGATACTAAAGTAACTAAGGTATAAGTAGGTATGATTTTACCAAATACATTGTAAATCTCAGGATAAAGATAATAATGTTTAAAGTTAGTCATACTATATGGTACAAAGTTCTTGAAATAATGATTAAAATAAAACTTATTATTAGGTAGCATAGTCATTATTCCCAAAATAAAGGTTACAACTACTGCAGATGATAAAATCTGCTCTGATACTGATGAAACTAAAAGTGTTATAGCTACTAACACTAACATTGCCATAAATCCTACTACTACATTTATTAAGTACTGCTCAAAATAAGTTATATTGTATGGACAAAAGAAGTAATTCACACTACTTTGGATAGGTAAATTAGCTCCCTTAAATCCAAGTATCAATAATTTTGAAAGTGAAAATATAAATATTGCTGTAGTATAAATTATAGCACCTACCCTAAATCCAGTTATTATTCTAGCTTTAACTAAATCACACTTACCATGCTTAGTCGCAGTATATATTTCTTTCATTCTTGTTTTTGGATCCTCTCCAAATATAGATAAAATAATGAATGGAATAATAAATATAACAACTGTCACAAAGTCTGTCATATCATTATTTAAATTTTTCCATCCTTCTGTATAACCTAGTTGTATAGGTGTATTTAGCTTTTTCCCAATATTAGCAAAAGTTTCTTTATCCTCTTCTCTAGCTGCCTTAATCTTCATAGATTTGAAATTTGATACCCTTTGACTATAGAAGTTACTTATATCTTTATCTGTAAGATCCTCGACCTTCTTTTCATAATTCAATGCAATTAATGTAACTAGATTTGAATTATATAAATATTTACTTTTATCTTTTCGCTCTACAACTTCTTTTATAGTCTTTTCATCTAATAGTTTATTGTGTTTATCTAGCTTTGATTCTTTTAGATTATCCTTGCTATATATAATAATATTTCCTGATGGATCGTATACATTGTATTTTCTCAAGGATGATAAACTATTAAAAATAGAAAATATTAAAATTATTATAGAGATTATAAGATAAGATTTACGGCTTAATATCCTTTTACTTTCAACTCTTATAATTTCTTTCATTTATTTTAACCACCTAGTCTAATATTTTTATTTTTTATATCTGATGTTATCTAATTTAACTTATATCTCTTATACTGCCTTACTGTTAATACTCTTACAATAATCATATATACACATCCTAGTACTAAAAATGCTAATGTATAAGGAATCATCAGGTCTCCTATAAAATAAAACACTTCATACCCAAGGCTAACTCTAGAATAGTACATAGGATTAAGTTGTAGTTGTAGAGGATTATCTGTATATGTTAATCTTATAAGCAACCATATACTTGATAAAGATAAAAGTGTGGCTAGTTTTGAATATCTCACTTTTATAGATATATACATAACTAGATTAGCAACTAATAGTGTTGATAAAAGCCCCTTCCCTATCATAATTAAAAGACCTGTACCTAAGCTTATATTGTATAAACAAGTATGCCATACATTTTGTATAGATTGATTCCATCCTTGTAGTGATCCTATCGCTCCATGCTCTATAAATAGTATCCCTACAAATATTATATAGACTACTACTGCAAATATATTTCCTGCAATAATTCTTGCATTCATATTTTTCTTTCTTCCAAATTTAGAGGATAGTGTAAGTTCATCTATTCCATTATTGCTATCTTTAGAAAATAGTGAACTCAGAGCAAATCCTACAACAGCAATTACAAAGTAAATTTGCTCTGTATATTGCCATATTAAATAAGATATTCCTTCATAATAATCTACCTTAAAAGGAGTATCTATTTTATTTATTTTTTCAGTTATCTTATTCATCTGATTATCTGTATATTTAAACCAATTCTTTTGTAAATCAAATTGTATAGCATCAATTGCAGATCTTTTATATTGATTATAAAAGTCTTTTTCTGATTTTAAAAAGTCAAAATCTAGATTCATGTAAATATTAAAATTATCCTTACCATAATTAGCAAAGTTCGCAATATGATTTGAAGCATCATACTTAGTAAGATAATTTCCAAGCTTATCTTCATGCTCTAGCTTTTCTTTACTTGAATTAAACTTTTTAACTAGATTATCTAGGTAGCCTTGATCCATAACTCCTCTCGTATCTTTAGCCTCATTTTTTACTATTCTAAAAGCTTTAAACCCTGTTATTATCTCACCATCACTATTAATTCCTCCATGGTTACTGTAATAAGCCAGAAAATTAAGCGCTGTACTAACTACAACAAGTGATATTACAGATATTATAGTGAGTTGAGTCCATATTTTTCTAAATTCAAATTTTACTAATTCTTTCATAATATTGGCACCCCTACTTTTTATAGCTATTTCCATTATGTACTATCTTCCATGGGCTATCCTTTGAATCTCTTACCAAAATTAAATAGCTATATATATCATCTTTTTCAGTTTCATATTCATAAGTCATTATATTCTCATTATCATAGCCACTAGCTACCCCTTTATCATCAACATCATAAATTTCATTTATTCTTGGATCGATACATATTGATGTATCATACTCATATATAGGTCTTTTAGGAATCTTTAATTCATTTTCAATATAATCATGTGTAACTTCTGAAAGTTGTTTCCAATTTTCCATTGGTTCATTACTGAAATCAGGAATATTTTCACTTTGACCTGGCAAATTAGATCCATTATCTGAAATTATGGTTGTTGATCCATCTTTAACTGTAACGCTATCTTTTCTCGCTTTTCTTATAATTGCAAGTGCTTTATCTATTTCTGTATCTCTTTGGTCTTCTGGAAGTCTATCTATTGTGTCTCCATCTACAATATTTACCTCTCCACTTCTTGAACTACATCCCACACTCAATGTTAAACTCATTAGTATTGCTCCCATTATTATTACTTTTTTTGATTTTTTCATATTATCAACCTCTCATTATTTTTTTAACATATCTATATATTTTACTTCCTTTAAGATATCTAATTAGACTTAGAAGTAATTATTGATTAAGAATAGTTTTTGCTAAGCTTATAAATAGATCATTACTTAGAAGTAATTAGCTTGCAAATAATCTATTTAAAGACAGTTAGATACATAATAGTCCTCTAAGCTTGGCTCTAAGTGTTTATTTATAACACCCTCATATTCTTCTCCCACATATCTTACGCGTATGCTTTGTCTTTCTTGTTTTCTATGTATTACTTTTCTATCTTGACTTATTTTATTGAATGTCTCTTGGTTAACTAATGCTTCCCATACTTTGCCTCTAACTTTCTCTACTAGGTTGTCAATATTGTCAGATTCTACTACTTCTCCTTTGTTTATTATTATTAAATCATTTGCTATTGCTTCTATGTCAGATAAAATATGTGTTGATAGTATAACTATTTTATCCTTTGACATAGCACTTATAATATTAGAAAACCTTATCCTTTCTTTTGGATCAAGCCCTGCTGTTGGTTCATCAAATATTAGTATCTTAGGGTCATTGAGTATTGCTTGTGCTATACCTATTCTTCTTTTCATACCTCCTGAAAATGACTTTACTTTTTTGTTTGCTACATCTTCTAAGTTTACAAATTTTAAGACTTCTAAAATCCTTTTATCTAATTTATCTTTTTCAATCCCTTTTAATGTCCCCATATATTCTAAGAACTCTTTTGCTGTAAAGCTTGGAAATACATTATAATCTTGTGGCATATATCCTATTATTTCTCTATACTTTTCATCAAGTTTTACTATATCCTCTCCATCAAATGTAACACTTCCTTTTGTTTGAAAATCAATAGTCGTAAGTATTCTCATAAGAGTACTTTTACCCGCTCCATTTTCTCCAAGTAATCCATATGTACCTGATTTCATTGTGATATTTATGTTTTTTAATGCTTCTTTGTTTCTATATGATTTATATAGATCTTCTATTTTTAATTCCATATTACTCCTCCTATACTTCTATTCTCTTGTATTAAATCTGTGCTATAGGTATTATTATTCTATTTTTTATGATACCTATTAAAGCAGGTGAAGAAAGCCCGTCCACTTTAAATACGTTAATATCTCTTTTTATGTTTAAAGCCTTCTTTTGCTCTTGCAAGCTTTTAATTATTACCTCATCCGTAACTATGTAAGTTATATTTTGTATTTTACTATGGAATATAATCTGTTTGTAAATACTCTTTATAGCCAAATACAAGGCTCCAATTATCCAAATATAAAACATAATTTTAGTATAATTATTTATATTGATAGCTTCTATATTTATAGATGATATATTTTTTAAAGTAGTCTTATTTGCTCTATTAAATAATTCATATTATCACCTTTTAAGCCACCACGTGGCGCTACCTATTTTTTATCCAATCTTCTAATGATCTAATATCGTCTTCAGATATATCCTTTGAATCATCAAGGGCTGATATAATACTTGATAAGGAGTTACCATGGACAAAGCTAAAGAAATTTTGAGTTTCAAATTTTAAATACTCTTCACTACTAATAATCGTAAAATAAAATGTTAATCTACCTTCCTTTTCTTGTCTTAAGAACTCTTTTTCAACTAGTCTAATAAGAGTCTTTGATGTAGTACCCTTGGACCAATCATATTCTTCACTCATGAATTTTATAATCTCAACTGAGGCTACTTTACTATTATTTTGAGCCCATATAAACTTCATAACTTGAAGTTCTGTTCTAGGAATTTTCTTCAAATCTAATTTCCTCCTCTTTTTACGGCGTTTGTCTACTATTCATTTTAAAGATAGTAGACATCTGCCTACTTCTTATTTAAAGTATAGTACGACATCTGTCTACTGTCAATTAATATTTTTTTAATTAAAAATCTAATATGCAAATAACATTAATCATTGATATGTTCATTACCCCATTTGCATAGACATTCCAACACAGGCATAATTGTTAATCCTCTTTCTGATAAAGAGTATTCTACTTTTGGAGGAACTTGAGGATATTCTTTACGAATAATTAAATTATCTGCTTCTAATTGTTTCAACTGCGTACTAAGCATCTTGTGAGTAACTGTTCCAAGTGAACGTTTTAGCTCACTATATCTAAGAATTTCTTTTTTCCAAAGCCAAAATAATATGTGCATTTTCCATTTACCATCAATCAAAGACATTGCATAAGCAAACGGTACTACATTTACATCATTGTTCATTCTTTACTCTCCTTTTTGATAGTATCTAACTAAAAAGTGCATACTTGCTACTAATTACATATTAATTTATCATAGAGATAACAAATATTCAAGGAGGATGATATTATGAAAAAAGAGATACAAGTATTTGATTATGCAACTGAAATTATGAAAGCTATTGAGAAAGGTGTTTTGTTAACAACAAAGGCAGATGGCAAAGTTAACACTATGACTATTTCATGGGGTACTCTTGGAATTGAATGGGGAAAACCAATTTTTACAGCTTTCGTAAGAGAGAATCGCTTTACAAAACAACAACTTGAGAGAAATCCTGAATTTACTATAAATATACCACTTGGTGATTTTAACAAGAAAATATTAGGTGTTTGTGGTACTAAATCTGGTCATGATACTGATAAAATTAGTGAGCTTAACTTGACGCTTGAGTCACCAAATAATATTTCAGTTCCAGCTATTAAAGAACTTCCACTGACACTTGAGTGTAAGGTTATATATAAACAAAAGCAAGACGAGAATGAGATTACTGAAGAAGATAAATGCAAGTTTTACCCACAAGATGTAGAAAGCTCATTCTATGGAGCTAACAGAGATTTCCACATAGCTTACTATGGTGAAATTGTTAATGCATATATTGTAGAATAGTATATTTTTGAATTATCTTATAAGGCAACAAAAATAGTTAGAACTATTGGAGTAATCATCCAAAGTCTAACTATTTTTAATATACTCTAATTCATAATATGTTAATATTATAAACTCTATTGTATAGTTTATTAACTATTATAGTGTTTCTTTATAATATCTAAAGCTATGCTCTTCGCTACTGAGCCGGCTAGTTCTTGACTTTTATCGTCTATACGTACAGCGAAGTAAGTTCTTTTATCATCTTTTTCAATAAACCCTGTAAACCAAGAGTTTGTATGTTTTGCACTACCAGTCTTTCCATACACTGAGTAGTTTTTATTACTTTCAACTAACATAAAGTCCTTAACTAAATCAACATGCTTAGGTTCAAATGATGATTTGCCTTCAAATATAGTTTCTAATACTTTTATTTGTTCAAGTGGTGATATTTTTAAGGATGATGATATCCAAAAAGTATTGTGTCCATATTCATTCCAATCACTAATATCACTATTACCATATTTTAAATCTGTTAATTTATTTTGTACATATTCCTTATCTAATGAATCCATAATTTTTTCATAGTACCACACACAAGATTCTTTGAAAGCTTCTTCAAATGTAATATCTTTGTTCCACTCTTCTCTCCAATGTACTTTACCATCATATCCTAGCTTTGAGTCTGCTGAGCTTACTACATTTTGAGATAGTCCCATTAAAGAGTTAATAATTTTAAAGGTAGAGTATGGAGATATTTGTTCGTTTAGTAAATCTTTGTTGTATATATTGTATGTATTATAATCTGGGCTAAAGAATAAAGCACAACCATTTATTCCATCAAAACTATCACTATAATCTACTTCATTTTCTGTAGGTGTTGTTTGTATTGCTTCACGGTTTAATTCTTTGTTGTCATTTGGTTTATCATTTTCTGCTTTAATACTGCACCCTGTTAGGCTTATGCTTATTACTATTGTCGTTAGTATCGCTAGTTTTTTCATTCACTATCTTCTCCTAGTTTAATTATGATTGCAACTACTACAAGTTTATTTTGCTATATCCTCACTATATACCCAAGTCAATCCCTTATCCTTAGATACAAAATTAATTATTTTATCATTATCTCTAAGCTTTACTGGCAGTATCCCTATATCGTCTTTGAACTTAGGCGAAAGAGGTGTAGCATAATCTGATGCATATTCATATGGAAGATGTACTTCGATCTTATTCCAAGTATCACCTGCATCATCTGTTCTGTATACAGTTGGATTATTATCACTTTCATATCTAAATCCAACAAACCCTACTTTATCATCTAAAAAACCAATACCTGTAACCACACGATGGTATACTTCATTGGTATTTCCAATTTCACTCCATGTTTTTCCACCATCTTTAGTTGTATAAATATAATTATATTGAGTTCCCATAGCAACATCAGTAGTAAAAGCAAAGTAGCCTACATCCTCTGAACTAAATCCTATGTATAAATCACCACCCTGATAAGCGCCATCTAAAGTAAACTCACTCCAAGATTTACCTTTATCGTTACTTATAGTTATTAATATGTCTGATTGATTTGTAGATATAAAAGCTGTCTTCTCATGAGATATATAGTAAGTGTTTTCTTTCAATATTGGTTTTATTATTGCAGGTGCTTCTTCTGGATTTTCATATTGTGGTTCTTTTACATTTGAAAGTATATAGTCTGTTGAAATAGGAACCTTTACCCAATTTCTTTCATTATCATAAGTTAACATTATTTCTTGTGCATTTGCACTGTATCCTATTCCTTCTATTTTTTCATATTCCTCATTATTTACTTCCTCTTTTATTTTATCTAGCTCCTCATTGTTCTTGTTTGAGTAGTTTAATAATTTTAGATTTTTTGTGGATGCTTCATCGCCTTCTGCTATTATTTTGTAATCATTCTTGTTTATTTTCTTTATTCTCATTGTGTGTACTGCAGAAGTATAATCATTTTCTCCATTTACATCAACATTAAGTTCAAAGTATACTAGAGCTACAAATTCTTTACTATCTCCTGCTATTAGAACTGTTTCAGTTGGTGTGTATTTGGCTTTCATATTTTGGCTAGCGTATGTTTGTTCACCCTTTTTTATATATGTTTCAAACATATGGTTGGTAACTTCAACTAACTTTTTCATCTGATTTTCTTTATATGCTGAATATAAAGGTAGCGAAATAAGTATTATTCCAATTATAATTAGTGTACTTATTATGATTCTTTTCTTGCTTTTCATGTTTTATTCCCCCTCCTTATTTTTCTGTATATATATTAGACATGTATTTTCTATAAAACGTTTTAAATATTTTCATATATTAGAAATTTTTCTAAAATAAGATGTTATTTTATCTTACAGATCTTTTGAGAATACAAAAAGGAGGAATAATTTAAGTATTACTCCTCCCTTACTTTACAATATTTCTTTGATTTAACATTTTAAATTTTTCTCATTAACCTTCATGTTTAGTAAGATTTTAGAAATCAAAAATAATATAGGCAATTCTATCAAAGGACCTATTATAAGTGCTAATGATATTAGTGGTTTGTCCGGAAATGTTGCTACAGCAATTGCCAAAGCAATTGGTGAGTTTCTGGCAAGTGTAGTTAAATTTAATGAAACACTATCTTCATAATTTAACTTAGTAACCTTACTCATTAATCTTCCAACAATAAAATTAATAATAAAAAATAATAATATTGGTACTAATAAAATTAATAATACTTGGAGATTTTGTAAAAGTATCTTCCCCTGTGAAGAAAACATACTTATTATAGCTAAGTTTAAGAAATATCCTTGGTAATCACAAGCTTTTGGAACAACTTTTTCATCAAAGTTATCCTTTCCTATTTTACTTATGATAACTTTTCTAGCTATAATCGAGCATAATAAAGGTACTATCAAGCTATATATAACACCTTTTGCCAAACTCATTGTATCTATATCTACACTCGTTCCTCCTATAATAAATATGTATATTGGAAGTAATAATAACTGTAATATTAGATTTAGAGGTAATATAGATGACCCAAGAGCTACATTTCCTTTCGCTATACCAGTAAATATTAAATACCAGTCAGTACATGGTGTAACCATTAGCATAATATATCCTATTAACAACTCAGGATTATTGCTTAAAAATGACCTACCTAAAATAAAAATAATAATTGGTGTCCATATAAAATTGATACTTACTGCAGTTAATGTAAATTTTAAGTTTTTAAATGAGCTACCAATATCTCTTAATGGGATTTGTACAAATACCAAAAATAGCATTATCATTAAAAATGGAGTTATTAAGTATTCGGAATAAATTTGTATAAATTCTATTTGACCTATTAATATACCTATTGCAACCATAAACAAAATAATTAAACTTTGAAATTTATTAACATCTTCCATAATGTTCTCCTTTCATTTTTATAATTGAAATATATTATCATTATATCATAATTATCATTTATGAGAGTAGCTAGGTGTATACTTTTATTTTTTAATACAACAAAAGCACCTAGCTTTTACTAAGTGCTACATAATATTCTTCTATATTGTTAAGTCGTTATCTTCTTTTATTTTTATAGCTTTGTAGAATATCTCAGCAATTACAAAACACATTAATGCTGAAACAAAGCATATAATCATAGTTGGAGTTATTGCTCCATTGTTACTTGCCAAGATCTGTATATTACCAATATTTTGACTTCCTTTATAACCTATAATAAGTTCAAAAGCACTATTAATAAATAAACAATATCCCATAGTTTTAAAGTTCTTTACATTATCAAATATAAATGGAGTCGTATTTGTTGTTTTTATCATAGCTAATAATTTTCTAATTACTATAAAGTAGTTGAATATATACCACGTATTAAAAAATAAATTTACTAACATTAAAAAGCTAAAATCAGATGTAAGTGCTGATATAAATGCTGTTGGTAAAAATATAATTATCACACCAAAACTTGCTAGTGCTAGATATAAAAAAGCTAACAAAGTATTTCTTAAAAAACTAGTATTCATAAATATTATCTCCTTAAAATATAAAGTATATATTAATTGTATACTTTATATTATCGTTTAGCAATAAATATTTACTTTTTTATAATATATTTTTTCTGTTTTATAACTTTTTTCAGAATTAATTTATTTCTTTCTCAAAAATAATTTGGTAACAATACGGAACACTTAGACCCTTATTTTCATTTGTAGGAATAATAACCTGCTTTAATCTCCACCCATTTTTAGCCTCTCTATGAATGATACTTTTACATTCTTCAAAAGTATCACCAGGCTTAACTTTAAATCCTTTCTTTAATGGCACTTCCATAAATTTATACTCATACATATAAATCCCCCCTAAGGATGAGTTTAGTAACTAATTAAAATTCAAAAATAAATAATTCTTCTATGGGAGTATTTAGCTCCCTTGATATTCTAACAGCTAATTCAAGTGAAGGATTATATTTGGCATTTTCTAAACGAGCTATAGTTTCCCTTCTAACATTAACTTTATTGGCTAACTCTTCTTGAGTTAATTCATTAAATTGACGATATCTCTTTAAATTACTACTAAACTTTGTCATAGTTCTTAGTTCCCTGTATCAAATTTGTAAGTTAAAAATGCCCATAAATTCACTGATATTGCAAAAGTAAGTGCTATTATTAATACTTGCATTCTATAAAGTGTTAATATATCTACTGTATATAGCCTAATTAATACGCTTGCTACAATTGCTAGTACAAATCCTGTATAAAGAGCTATTGAACCTGCTCGTTGTTTATTATAAATTAAGCGCTCATCTTCGCAACTTCCTAGTTTGTTCCACCAAATATGAGAAAGTTGTGCAAAGAAGCCAAAATATAACAGACCTAATGGGTCACCGTTTAATTTTTTAAAACCTAGAAATCCAAATAATGCAAATAAAATACAGTACTTGTTTAATGCTTTCATAAATAAATCCCCCTTTGTTAATGTGATATATTTATATCTCTATATTACATATATATCACATTGACTTTTATATTATGACTGAAATGTTCAATTCCTTAATTAATTTAATAAAGGCTCTATTAGACAATTATATAATAAGTAAGAAATAAAACATCTATAACTATACAAAAATATCCAAAGTTTAGATGTTTTTATATAGTTTACTAATTTTACTCTAAAAATTGGAATTTATAAACGATTTTTCTGTAGCTGCCAGTCACTTCTACTACAAACATACTCAAATGATTTAAACGTTTTATTAAGCGATTCTGAATAGAATATACCTTCTTGTTCAATGGTAAAGCCACATTTTTCAATCAATCGTTTAGATGATTTATTATTTTGAAAACAACAAGCATATATATATTCTATTTCTTTAGAAAATAGATAATCTAGAATCTGATAAATCACTTCTGTCATTATTCCTTGATTATGGTAATTACTATTCAGTACAAATCCCAATTCCTTTGTATCATCTCTTCCGTTCTCAGAATCGCTGTTTACTGTTATATGACCAATCACTTTTTTATTTTCTTTATTTTCTATTGCAAAAATGTTACTGTTTTTAATATTTCTATATAATATTTCTTTTGATTCTAACATATTACTATGATGCTTCCATCCAGCCATTTCTCCAACACCTTCTTGACTACAGTAATTATGTAAATCCTCTAAGTCCTTCTCTTCAAAATTACGAAGAACTGTTCTGTCAGTTTCTAATTCCATATATTTCACTCTCTCTTTCAAATCCCTATTTATCTATATGATATCAAAAGTGTAGTTACTTGGCATTATATAAAAATTGCGGTCTTCATAACACAAGAAAAGGTTGATAAGGGAATACAGAGGCTATCAAAGCTCAAAATCCTATTAATTTTAATAAGATTGTAAATGAAAGTGGTATTACAAAAAACATTGTATGACAATGAAGATATTAGAAAGCGTATTGAAACTCTTAGGCACCATCAATCACAAGGTAAAATAGTAATAAATGATAATAATAAAGATGCGATTATTGCAAGTTTAAAAAGTAAAATCAAAAGACTTGAAGAAGTAAATGTATGATTATTTTATGTATTCACGAAATCATCTGTTTTAGTGGGTACTTTGAAAATTATATATCAAGAGATTTATATTGTCATAGTATTTGTATTAATATACCATTATAGATAGTATTTAATTACTATATTTTAAGGGGGACATCTATGAAATTATGGAATCGGAACTTTTTTTTACTATGGCAGGGTCAATTGGTATCTATATTTGGAGATGCATTGTACTCAATGGCTTTAGGTTTTTGGGTATTGCAAGAAACTGGCTCAACTACAATTATGGGTAGTATTATGGCTTTAGTTACAATACCTAGAATAATACTAGGTCCTTTTGCAGGTGTTATAGTAGATAGATGTGATAGGAAAAAGTTAATTATACTTGGGGATTTAATAAGAGGAATCGGAATATTAATTATCGCTATATTAGCACTAAATGGGTTATTAAAAGTATGGATGGTAATGCTAATGGGAATAGTACTTGGAATATGTTCATCTTTCTTTAATCCATCAATACAGTCTGTACTTCCAGAAATAGTCCCAAATGATAAATTAATTAAGGCAAACTCATCATATCAAATGGCAACGACAGGAGCAGATATAATTGGTCAATCTATAGGTGGTTTTCTATATACAGTCATCGGAGCACCTTTGATGTTTTTAATTAATTCAGTCTCATACATATTTTCGGCTTTTACTGAAGGGTTTATCACAATTCCTAAAATAAAAAGAAAAAATATAAATATAACTTTTAAAGAAGATTTCATGGAAGGTATAAAATTTATATTAAAATTTAAAGGTTTAGTTAGAAGCTTAATTATGGCTTTCTTTATAAATTTTCTATTTGGAATGATAAGAGTTTTAATAATACCTTGGTTTTTATCTAACCCTTATCTTGGAATTACTAAATATGGAATTTTAAATGGATTTCAAAGTTTTGGATTTTTAATAGGTACATTTGTATTATCATTTGTAAATATTAAGTCAACTCATAAATATAATGTCTATATTTTTTCAATAATAACTTTTGTATCGCTTATAGGATTTAGTGCATTTACAAATAACTTCATAATAATAATAATATGCTTTACAACTGCATTTGGATTCATGTTTGTATTCAATACACTTGCAAACTCAACCATAATGGAGCTAACACCATCAGATAAAAGAGGAAAGGTATTTGCTACAATAGGTACCTTAGCAATGGCTATTTCACCTATTGGAAATTTTGTTGGAGGCGTATTAGGTGAATTTATGAATCCAAGAGCTATTATAATAGGAAGTGCCATAGTGGGACTTATTGTTATATGTAGTATTGTTGTGAATCCAGAGATGAAAAAGTTTCTAAATTATGATAATGAAAAAATAGATATTTTTTAAATCTTATTGTATTGAAAAGTAAGTTAAAGTTTGGTCGACTTAATGAACAATTTTAATATGTTGTGAATTTATATAATCTTTTTAACGTAATCATCCCTCTTATACTTATTAAAATCACTTGAATACTGTAATATTGCTATTTTCTACTAATATACTTTCTATATCCTATTAAATTAGGATATAGCAAGTATCTAGATGATATTGCATCTATAAATCAAACTCTTCATTTGTAAAACTATTTATATTTTCTCTAAGCATATCAGCAATTCCATAAGTAGCTACATGTATAGTTTTTTGAATTTCATTGTCATCCATCAGTTTTTCAATATCATCATATAAAGTGCTAACCCCTGTTTGTTTATTTTCAAAATTGATGTCTATACCGTAAAAATCATATATATACTCCCGTTAATTATTTATGTAAACTTATAGTTACCTCATTAAGTAATTCTATAATTTCATTTAAATCATCTTTTTTAGCTAATCATATCATAAATCTCCCATTAACAGATTCCTATTTTAAGCATACAATTTCTAAATTTAGTGAAACCGTTTGTTTTATTAAGGTTTAGGATAATATTTAGTTAAAATAAGGCTTATAACTGCACCAGATACAATAGCTAATATCATAGCTACTTCATAAATAAACATACTTAGCACTCCATAAATTATAACTGTTAATGTAACTGAAATACATTGTGCATTTAAGTGCTTACTATATAACATTTTATATTTTTCATCATATATACCATTAGCTACTGCTTCTTCTGTGTACTCATTAAGTTTTTTTATTTTATATACTCTATTATAAATAATATAAAACACTACCGAACCCAATAAAGTCACTACTAAATTGTTAATCATTATAAATCTCCCGCTTCATTAAATTTAGTCATAATTTCATTATTCAAAACTAATAGGAAAAATCACCTATATTTTTAAGTTAAAAAATAATAATTTATTATAATTATTACTATTATTACAATCATTTGAAATCCAAAATCATATAATATATATTTTCGTGTATCAGTATTTTCATCTTTAGTATCTAGATAGTTCAACGTATATTTATTACGAATTACTTCAGTTATAGTTAATATTATTATTAATAATACTAGTCTCTTATTAGAATATGGAATAATCAGTAGTATAAATATAGATATTGAATCAATAATTCTTAATCTTTTAATTTTCTTAATTCCTTTTATTTCATTAAGATATTCTTTGTTTGGATTTAACTTTCTTTTTAATAAATATCTTCCTAAAAATGGTACAAGTATTAGTACTCCTAATAAAATAATCAATACAAAATATATATTATCCATTCTCCCCCCTCCTTGCAAATATACGTTAATTTAATTGTAACATAAACTTCATCACAATATATTTACAATAAAACAGATTTTTTGAAACAACAAAATAGAGTAATAGTTTTGCTACTATTACTCTCACTTATTTGCAATATAATAACTTGCATAAGTAATTATAACTACTATTAGAAATAGATTCATTGAATTAACTTAAAAACAAGCAATTGTATTTCAAATTAATGAAACTACTTTGTAATTGGAAAATAATTGAATATTATGTATAATATAATCAAAGTTCGCAATTGTTATATAATACGAAATAATGGTACAATATTTTTAGTAAATAAAGGGGGATTACTTATGAAAAGAATAGCTATATACTTAAGTATGATTTTACTTATATTTTCATTAGTTGGTTGTAATCGAAATGATGAATCTACTAATATTAAGATTGATATTGGAGAATCTACTAAATTTAGTGAAGAAGAGATAAATAAGGCTGTAGAGTGCTTAAAAAGAAACTTTGATTTTGAAGCTAGTACCTTAACTAAAATATCTTATAATGAGGAAATATCTAATACTGCTATTAAAAATTATTTAGAATTTGGAAATGGAGCTGAGAATAAAGTCAAAGCTGAAAATGTTATAGCTTTAGTATCTGACTTTGAGGTAGATGATTCAGGTGATAATCCTGTTTTAAATCCAGGAGAAACTTATACTAATTATAATTGGATTTTAATTAGAGATGATAAAAATAGTGGTTGGGAAATTGATGAATGGGGATTTTAGCAATTTATAGTAAATTATAGAAATAACCACACCCTTGAATCCAATATATTGGAAATACTAAGGTGTGGTTATTTTTATGCTATATTTACCACTAAGAGGGATAACATAGCCTTATTTTTTATTAATAATATGCTCAATAATTCTTTTAGAATTAACAATATCTAAATCATCATTGGCTATTTCTAATATTATTTTACCTTCATAATTACTCAATATATTATTAAAGATATATTCAAAGTCTATTTCTCCATGCCCAATAGCTAAATGTTCATGAACAACATTAAAATGTTTATCTGCTATATGTAATATCTTTGGTTTTTTACAACTTACCATATCTCGTATATGATTCATATTATCAATGTGAGCTATGTCTAATATAAATTCTAGCTCTTCATTTTGACTAAATATCTTTTTTATTTCATGTGTATCTGTAAATATTGGGTCTAACTTACTATTATTCTCTAAAAACACAGTTATACCATGCACTCTATATGTGTATAGGGCAAATTTAACACTTCTATCTAATTTATCTAAGGTATTTTCATTTATAACTTCATTTTCACATATAGGATGAATTATAATCTCTTTTTGTTCTAATTCTTTCAGTATATCTAATAATTTTGGTATATGTTCTTCAAATTCATTTATATTTAAAACAGCATGTATTATTGTCGGAAATTTATACTGCTTTATTGTACTTATAAAATCCTCATCCTCTTTATGCAGACAAAGCCCCCTATTGTCATACCATAATTGCATAAAGTCAAAATTATTCTTTGTAGCAAATTCAACTTCATCTTTATATCGGTTAAAAAATCTTGCTAAACATCCTATCTCCACCAAATCTACTCCCCCCTTTATTAATAACAATAATTGTTATTTTAGTTGATCTATCTTATCTTTTAAAGCATCCCAATCTTTTTTTAATAAATCCATATACACTACATCAGAAAATCGTCCAGATCTGCTATCAAAATAAGCCTCTCTAATAATTCCAATCTTTTTAAATCCTAATTTTTCATATAACTGTTGAGCTCTTTTATTATCTATCATAGTAGTCAGTTCTATTTTATTTAGATTTAAAAACCTAAACATAAAATCTACAAAATGATATAAAGCATCTACTCCATAACCCTTACCTTGTTCCTTGATATTGCAAATCTTTATACCTAATTCAGCCTTCTGATTCCTACTATCCCAGTTGCTATAATTAATTTCTCCTATTGGAATAAATCCATCTTTTTTACAAATAATGAATCTTTTATCAGTAGAAAACATAACTGTATTTTCAATCTCTTTAAAAATATTATTTCTTATTGATTCCCTACTCTGTAAAGTTCCAAATACATGAGTAGCATGTTCCATTAGCTCTCCATCATTCCACCATTTATATAAATACTCTTCATCCCCTAATTCCACTGGTCTTATTATCAAGTTTTTGCAATTAATCATGTTACTAATCCCCTTTATAATCTTTTGCTAATAAAGCATACATAGCATAATCACAAATTCCTTGATTATTTATATCTGCTTGTCTCATTGTACCTTCATATTTCATGTTGCATTTCATCATTACTTTTCCTGAGCCTGGATTGAGAGGGTCATGCCTTGATTCAATACGATTTGCTTTTACTTCATTTATAAAGAATTTAATTAAAGCATCTAGTGCTTCTGAGGTAATTCCTTGATTCCACCATTTTTTTCCTATACAGTACCCCACATGAACCATTCCTATTTCTTCATCTTGGCGAACAATGCTAATAGTTCCTATAGGCTCATCTTGATTTGATTTTAATACAATTGCCCATTGGTAAAAATCTTTTCTTTCATATTCATCAACCCACATTTGTATAATGTATTTTGAGTCTTCAATACTTTCCATTGGTTTCCAAGTTAGAAACTTCGTAACTTCTTCATCACTTCCCCAGTTTTTGTACACTGCCTCTGCATCTGACATTTCAAGCTTTCTCAAAATTAAATTTTTAGTCTCTATTCTTTTCGTTCCCTTATGGTTCATACAGTACCCCCTGTGTATTCTCTAATACTAATTTTCTAATTAATTTAAATTTATAAAATACATTATCTAAATAACATACTCTGGAATTACATATTTGACACATACACACTTCCTCTTATTATTTATTTTAATTGTATCTGCATTTGGAAATTGTGTGCTATAAGTATTATCTTTCATCTCACCCCAAAAACCATCATCAGGCATAAAGAATCTATGCATAACCTCTTTACCATCTTTTCCTATATAAAAATCACTTATTTGATTCTCTGCGCACATTAAAACCAATCTAACTGTATCAAACTCTTTTCCATTTATTTGTACTTTATATTCCCCAACTATGTCATACACACCATATTTATCCGATGAAGTTATCAAATTTTCTTCATTGCATGTTATTATACCTCTGCTCCTTAAGTTAATCTCCATCCCAACATTATTCTCTCCTTGCGCCCAATGCTCCATAAAGTGTTCATCTTTAAATGTATAAAAATCCCGATGTCCATCTGGATACTCTTCTATATATGCTAATGGTCTTATATGATTTTCTTCAACCCTATCAAATGAAATTACTTCATACTTTTTATCATCCATAGCATTGCCGTAACTACTTACATTTTCAAAGCATTCTAATCCATGTATTTTTGCCTTTCCCCTAATATAAGATTGATTTACAACTATCAACCCTTTGTTTTTCATAACTTCGTATTCTGCATAGCTGACTTTTGCTCCAAGTTTAGGTTCCATAAAACTAGCTAATCCTTGCCTGTATTCAACCTCTCCATACTTGCTTACTTCAGTTATTGTTATTTTAGGCAAATCATTTGGAAATTTACACATACTAATTCTCCCCCTTTTTATTATTCAAACTACTCTTTATATCTTCTATTTTTTTAAATTATTGTAACCTAACATCATAAAAGCTTGATGAACAGCCCATGCTTGATGTTCTAAATACATACTGTCACAGCAGTTTTCTATCTTTATCATCTGCTACTAAAATTGCATATGCACCTACTCTATCCTTATACTGCACACCATTAATTTTTTCTCCAAATGATTTCTCTAATATCATGTTATCCCCCTTGTAATATATGCTTATCTGTTATATATCTTAAATGTCCACTAAAACATATGATTTGGTGAGCATATTTAATTGTTCTATAGCATATCTAAAAATTATTTAAATTACTAGCCAAACTTTGAGTTAGTTCTTAAATTGTAGTTTAGGATATAATTAGGCATTTAAAATAAAGTTAAAGCCCTTGGGGTCCAAATAAATGGATTTTAAGGGCTTTTTTACTAGAGTTCTTAAAATAATTTTTTAAATTCTCCTCTTGCATATAGTGTAACACTATACCTTATTATAAACAATATAAGTTAAAAACTCAATTAAGAGCATACTAAAGTATACAAGAGGAGATAAAGAAATGAACAATATAAATGAAAAAAAATTTAGATATGCTGGAGAATTTGAGCCACAGAAAGCAGTTATGATTTGTTGGTGTGGGGAAAAATATTCAGCAAAGGGATATAACGTTCACGATGTTTTTGTACAAGTCATAAAGAGCCTTATTGATGAAGTTGAAGTTTTTGTAAACTGTGGTATAGAAGGAAGTATTACAAATTGTAAAGAAACATTAGTAGATGCAGGTGTAGATATAAGTAAAATTCATTTTACACAATTTGAAGATAGCCTTAATTGGTCTCGTGACTATGGCCCAGATATTCTTACAGATGACAATGGGAATATGCGCCTTATAAACTTTAAATTCAATACTTATCAAGAAGAAGAAGAGACTCATGAAATCTCAATTGCTGCTGCTAAAATAGCACCACATCAAGCAATTGAACTTGGTTGTTTTGATATTATAAATTCTAACCTTATTTCGGAGGGTGGTGATAAAGAATTTAATGGTAGAGGAGTGCTTATGACTATTGAAGATACTGAGGTAACAAAGCGTAATCCACTATATTCTAAGCAACAGGTTGAAGATGAATTTAAACAACTATTTAATGTTGAAAAGGTAATCTGGATTCCACAACCTACTTTTGATGATGAAAATAGATTTGATGGAGTATTAGATGTAGTAGATGGAGAAAATGTGTATCGTTCTGCATCAGCAAATGGTCATATTGATGAAATGTGTAGATTCATAAGTGAAGATACTATCTTACTTGCGGAGATAAGTGATGAAGAAGCAGAACAATTAAACTCTGCTAAAATTACAAAAGAAAGATTAGATAAAGCATATGAAATTTTAAAAAATGCTACAGATATTAATGGAAATCCATTTAAAATATTACGTATGCCTTGTCCAGATCCAATATATGTAACAGCAGAACCTGGAGATATCTTACATGATACTTGGTGCTACCTTTGGAATCATCAAAAGTCTATAGGACTAGTTGGAGATACATTAAAAGATGGTTCTCAATTCCCAACTGGAAAAATTAAAATGCAACCAGCTCTTAGTTACTGTAATTTCCTTATTGTAAATGGTGTTGTATTAGGTCAAAGTTATTGGAAAGAAGGACTACCATTATCAATAAAGAGAAAAGATGAACAAGCCAAAAAGGTTTTAGAAACTATTTTTCCTGATAGAAAGGTAATTACTATAAATACAACAGCTCTTAATATTTTAGGAGGAGGCATTCATTGTATTACGAAGAATATTTCTAATTAAAATATTAAATAAGCTTAGAATTATAAATACTACATATAGAAAAAGTTATAAGTTAATTATTGAAAATCAGAATCTATCAAATCTTAAATTCTGATTTTTTTGTTCCTAAATAAATGTGTTCCTAAATAAATGGTAAATAAAATATATCTTTTAGTGTCCAAAAAAAACATTACTTTTATTTCTTAAATAACTTTTATTAGAGATAACTATTAACAGAGTAATAAAAGTTATCTCTAATAAAAGTATATAATAACATCTGTTTTATTGAACATTTAAATAAGATAATAATATTATTTTACTTCTACGCTACCTAAATTAATAACAACTTTTCCTTCCTTATCAAGTAAAGGTGTAATTCCACCTCCATTTGAAGTTCCACTATAGAAGTATTGAACGCCTGTCTGCTTATCAACTATTATTTTATTAGTATGATGCCAACCAACGTTTTCATAGATAACATCAAATCTATCATCATCATTTTTCTTTGACATACTACATTCCTCCATTAAAATTAATTATTCTTAAATATTAATCGTTAATTTAATTATATCACTTTATTATTTACTAAAATGCTCTAACTCTTCGGCTGGGTAAGCATCTGTCCAATGATATGGTTGCAATTCATTCAATGTTACAAACTTCAAACTATTATCTAAAGTAGTAACCCCTACCTTAACATCAGTTCCCCAAAATCTTAACCTTTCTTGGCATATACCACATGGTGAAAGTACTTTAAATGGACTATTTTCATCATCTCTTACAACACATAAACAATGAGTTACTCTAACATTATACTTATGTGCTTCACACATTGCTCCTACTTCTATACATAAAATCACACTACTATTAGCCGTATCAATTGGAACACTAGTAAAATATTGACCATCTTCAGAGTGTATTATAGCAACACCTCCCCATCCTGTAGGGTATCTCTTTGGAATAAAATCAATTGCTTGTTGATACATTTCTTTTTCTATTAGACACTCTTGGTTCATTTATTATCCCCCCCCTTTATCTCTAATCTTTTTATTTTGAATATCCATTTAAGTATAACAGAATTTTTAAAACTAAGTCTCCACTAAAACAAATGCTTTATTGAACACTAAAGGAACAATACTTTTAATATGTATCGCTCTCTCAATTTCTATTTTATAGATTTTTATAATTATGTTTATTTGCTAAAGTCTTCTTTTGATAAAACTAGTATGCATTGACCATCTTTAATACAAATCTCTTTAAATCCTGCTTTCTTGTGACCCTTTATTGCATATATTCTTTCGATAGGTATATCATTTCTTAACTTATCTACTCCTAAATCATTAAATGCCTTTTCTGCAAGTAGTATTAATCCTTTTGTACTATATCCATTTCCTCTATGTTTATCTTCAATAACTATTCCAATACAATGAGCATCTTTACTTTCTTCATACCTAAAACTTATATCCCCAACAAATTCTCCTGATATCTTATCTTTGAAGTATGCATAGTATTTATCAGGTTGACCATTGACCCACTTATCATACCACTCATTCCAATATTTTTCTTCAAAATAAATGCAACCATTGTCATTATTATAATTTTCAAGCCCAAGTTCATAACCTTTATTATAAGACATAGTTTCAGGTTGGGCTAAAATACATTGTCTATAATCAAGTTCTTTTAATAATGGTACATGTAAACATAAATTATTATACATAAAATCCCCCTAAATTCTTATCTGAAATCTAACATAAGTATATCAGAAAATTTAATCAGTATTTTTATGTAGTGTTCACTAAAATAGATGTTTTCTTGAACACTAAAAAGTTATATCAAAATAGATATACTAAACGATAAAATTACTGTTAAATCCTTTTTCTAATAATATTCTTCATAATAAAATCTGTTTTAGTATACACTTTTTTAGATGTGTATAATAATTAAATTTACTTGGAATAAATATATATACAGTTTGAAATTTTAAGTCAATTGGAGAATGTATAACATGTTTAAAAATAAATTTATTTATTCATTTTTAATAATAACTACAACTACAATGTTATTATTTAGTTATATCCAACACCCCAATAGAAATCTAATTTGTAGTGCTGAATATATTTCAAATAATGATTTAAAAGATGAAAATATTCAGCTTAAGTATAAAATTGAAACACTTGAGGGAACTATTGATATGCTTAAGGATGCATTGAGGGAATTAGGAGCTACTACACCAGATGATGCTGTAAATATATGGTCAAAAGGTATACAAACAAGAAATGGATATTTACAATATTATGTTTTATGTGATGACATGAAATATAAATTTAAAGAAGAGCTATCTAAATCTCAACGCCTTTCTTCTTGGGTAACTGGCTACTCAAGTCCATGGGTATAAAGTTATAATGTTGTAAATTTAGAAAAAATAAATTCTTCTAAATACAAATCTACTATCAATTTCAATTGGGCAACTTCTATGGGACCGTATAAATCAACAGAAGTTATTGTTACTACAACTAAAATAGATAATAAGTGGTGTATAAGTGATATACTCTGGAATGATACTATGAAAAAACTTATATTTTAACATATTTAGGGAGTGTATATTTATTTAATACTCTCTATCTTTATTGCTCAAGAAACAAAAGGGCTGTCGCTCATGATTAACTTTAATCATTTTGCAACGCCCCCCTTTACATTTTATTCTTTATCAACTACTAGATCATCATCTTTTAAATTTCTAGAATTAATTTTATTCATGATATAAACAATAACAAATAACATTAGTATCCCAAGAGGTAAAAATACATATGGTTTTAATCTAAATATACCTATTAATAATAATATTATAAAAACCACACTTGATACTGTAAGACCATATGGTATTTGAGTTCTTACATGATCTATATGGTCGGCACCTGCAAATATTGATGCCATAACTGTAGTATCAGATATTGGAGAGCAGTGATCTCCAAATATTGCACCAGATAGGGCCATTCCTGGAACTGCCATTGCAAATGTAGCATCACCTGTAACTTGATAAACTAATGGTATAGCTATAGGTGTAATTATAGCCATAGTTCCCCATGATGTTCCTGTTGCAAATGATACTATCATTCCAAGTAAGAATATTACTATAGGAAGAATCCATGCTGGAACTGCATCACCTAATGCCCCAACTAAAAAGCCTGCAAGACCCATTTGCTTTGTTACTTCTCCAAGTGACCATGCCATAAGTAGAATTGCAGCTGTTAGTACCATTAGTTTTAATCCATCCATAAAAGTATCCATAGTTTCTTTAAAGTCCATAATTTTATATACAAGCGCAAGAGTAACACCACTTATAGCCATTGCAAATGAACCCCACAAAAGAGCTGTTACTGCATCTGCATTTTCTAGAATTCCCATAAAGCCTACTCCTGCTCTACCTGTATATATAAACCCAAATATTGTAGTAATTATCATTGCTATAAACGGAATTATGAATGTAGCAAGTCTTGGTTTGACATCCTTTGGCTCTCCAAGCTCGCTACTAACATCTAGCATTGGTTGGGCTTCATCACTACAAAACTTCCCAGTTTTCATAGCTCTTCTCTCTGCTTTTAACATTGGACCATAGTCAAGACCTGTTATTACAATCATCCCAACAAATACTAAAGTAAATATAGCATACATATTATAAGGTATACTGCTTATGTATGCTTTCATAGGGCTTACTGCAATTCCTGCAGCAGCTAACCCTTGACTTATCATACCTATTTGAAAAGCTATCCAATCTGATATGAAAAGTGAAGCTGAAGGAGCTGCTGTAGAGTCTAGTATATAAGAGAATTTCTCAGAAGATATTCTTTCTTCCTTTGCTATATCTCTAAATACGTTACCATCGATTGCAGCTATTAAACAGTCATTTATACTTATACACATACCTAAAATCCATGCACCTATTCCAACTGTTCTTCTACTTTTTATTTTCTTTCTTGCCCATATAGAAAGTGCTCTACTTCCACCCATTTTCCATATAAAAGATATTCCTACTCCCATAAACATTGTAAACATTATAAGTTTTGCATTTCCTGGGTCGCATAACTGATTTACAATTGTATCAAGAGAAAAAGATGTAGCTGAGAAAATATTTCCTTTATTTATTATAAGTCCTGATGCAAATACACCAGCAAACAATGACGGTATAACCATCTTTGTCTTAAAGCACATTGCAATAGCAATAATAGCTGGTACTAATGCCAATATTCCATAGTTCCCTTCCATAAATAATCCTCCTTATTATTTTATTAATAGGAGTTTTTTTAATAGCTACTTTCTAACCGGATAAACTATTTCATCCTTATATCCTACTACTATTTTCATGTATCCATTTAGTAAATTATCTACTTCTTCACTAAATGTATCTACATATAGAGGTTGAAATTTTAAACTTTGTAATTTATATAAGGTTGATACTACGATTATATTATCTCGTCCGACTTCTCTTATTACATTTGCACTTATTTGTTGATTTCCTCTTCCTAATAAGTATCCTTGCCCTCCTGTAGGTGTTATTACTAACTTACAATTGTTGTCTTTTGCAATTTGTAATATATCATTTTCGTTAGCATCTAACCTTAATATTCTTTTATTTTTTATTATATCAACTCCAAGCAGTGTACTTTCTAGATTTAAAGTATCCAGTACAGCTCTTGTTGTCGTTCCTGGTCCTATTATGTATACTACATCTTCTTTCATATAATCTGTTATATATAATCCTATAGCCCTTTGTGATGCTTCTTCACTTAAAGGAGTTGGAGCTTTTTTATTTTGCATTGACCTTTTTTCATTTGGCACATTTAAATATCCATAAAGTTTAGTGTTTACTTTTCCTAGCCTATACTCTGCTTCATCAATATCTACCACTTCTTTTTTAGAAAAACCTTTTATATTACCCTTTATGTATTTTAGGGTAGTTTCTCCACCTATTTTAGGATTTATGGCATATACTGGTGAGTGAATTTTTACACCTGCTGGTATTCCAATTGTAACTAAACTATCACCTACACCTTTATAAATATCTCTTGCTGTGCCATCTCCACCAACAAATAATAATATTTTTATATTTCTGTCTATCATTAGTTTACATGCAGATATTGTGTCTTCACTACTTGTTTTACCTTTGTTTTTATTAAATATTACTTCTACATTATACCCTAATTCTCTAGCTTCATTTTCGCCCATATCTTCAGAGCATGTTAGGATCTTTATTTCTTTTTTTAGAGAAAAAAGTTCCTCCAAAGCTCTTTTTGCTTTTATATTTGCTTTAGGTTTTGACCCTAAACTGATAGCTTTATTTAATACGTCTTCTCCATCTGTTCCTTTAAGACCTACACTTCCACCCATTCCAGCTATAGGATTTACTATAAGACCAATCTCTATCAAAAAAATCTCCCTCTCTTTTGTATAAAATTATAGACACATCTATGAAAGATTTTTATATTCATAATGTGCCTATAATAATAGATTTATTTATTTTTACTGATTAAGCTTTTACAAGAGTATTTTTCTTCTTGTATGCTCTCCAAGTTATAGCCCATTTATCACTATCATCAAGCTCTGATTCATCAACCTTGTGAATACTACTTCTATATGGCGCATTTATTGCTATACTTGAATCTTCATACGCTTCATCAAGTACATAAGTAAGTGTATTTATATACTCATCTATATCTTCCTTAGATGGAGTTTCTGTAGGCTCTAGTGTTACTGGCTCTTCTACGTAGTATGGATGATGACTAGTCCAGTAGTGCATTCCAAAGTCCATCATTCTTCTTTGTACATCTGCTGTTGAAACACCTGTATCATCTTTTAGTTTTTCAAGAGTATATCTTACTTGCTCTATTCTTTGTTTTCCTCTTATGTATGGAGCGTCTACTGATTTATGCTGCATTAGTTTATTGTATAGATAGTTATTATTTAGTACTGCAATTTTTGCAACTTCATATAATCCATCTGGACCTAAGCTTCTCATCCAAGCATATGCTTTTAGTACAACTTGAGGTACTCCACTAAACATTCTAACTCTTCCTATACTGTCCTCTAAGTTGTAGTTTAAGAAGTATTTGTCCTCCTCTTTGTTGTAATCTACTAGTGGGCAAGGTAGGAATTTAGATACCTTTTCAACTACTCCTACTGCACCTGTTGCTGGACCTCCACATCCATGAGGAGCTGAGAATGTCTTATGTATGTTAAAGAAACACATATCAAATCCAGCTTCCTTAGCTCTAGTAACACCTAAAAGTCCATTTGCATTTGCTTGGTCATAACAACAAAGTCCACCAACACTGTGAACTAAATCTGTAAATTCTTTTACTCTTGGGTTGAATACTCCTGTATCTTCAGGGTTTGCCACTATAAATGCAGCTGTTCTTTCAGATACTGCCTCTTTGAATGCCTCAAAGTCTGGGTATCCATTTTCATCTGGGAATATTTTTATTATTTTATATCCTTTTACTGCTGGAGCTGCTGCATCTGATGGATGCGAGTATATTGTAGTTATTATTTCATCTTTTATATCTGAGTCTCCATTTTTATCATGATATGCTCTAACTAAAGATGCCATAGTCATTATAGCCTGACTTCCACCACTTGGCTGGAATGTGAATCTATCCATACCAGATATTTCTTTCATATATTCTTCTGTTTTACTCATTATTTCAAGTATTCCTTGAACACTTCTTTCATCTTGATGTGGGTGAAGTTCGCTCATTTGAGGCATTCTTGCTAATTTTTCATTTATTTTAGGACTGTATTTTACAGTACAAGTTCCTTGACCTATTTCTACGTTTAGATCTGCTCCTAGTGTTTGTTGTGAAAGTCTTAAGTAGTGTCTTAATACTCTATGTTGAGCTATTTCTGGTAGATCTATATTTTTTCTTCTAAGGCTTTGTGGAAGAACACTGATTCCATCCCCTATACTTTCAACAACTTCATCTTCTGCGTATGGAGGTATTACGCCTCTTTCTCCCTCTTTAGATAATTCAAATATTATCGGCTCATCCCATTTCGCTTGATGAAAGTTTCTAACTTTACTACTTCTATCTATAGTATTCATATTATCATCCTTTCTTTTTACTTTCTTTTTAAAAAATTTGCTTTGCTCATTTTAATTTAATATATCTTTTAACTCTTCAACTAACGTATCTATCATTTCTTTTGTGTGTATTTCTGTTACACAATATAATGCTGATTGACCTAACTCTTTGTAATCTTCACTTAGATTTTTTCCAGCAAATATATTTCTTTTCAATAATTCATTGTTTATTTCGTTTACTGTCTTATTAGTTTCATTAAAATCAAGTACAAATTCTTTAAAGAAAGGAGACTTAAATCTTATATTAACTCCTTTAATTTCACTTAGTTTTTTAGCTGCATATTGGCAATTTTGCATTATACTTTGTCCAACTTCATACATTCCTTTAGGCCCCATAAGTGACAAATATACACCTGCAGTTATTCCAAGTAGTGCTGATTGAGTTCCAACAAACTCTTTACCTTTTTCTCTTAGATGACCAAAAGATGTTCTATCATATGCGACATCTCCAAATCCATACTCACCTTCTACATCAGTTGGTGCTATACCAAATAGTCTAGATGGATATTCCATAACAAATTTTTCTTCATCTCTTGTAGATATAAATCCTGATTGACCACCACCAAAGTTCATATGATTACCTAAAACTTGTAAATCTCCTACTACTATATCTGCACCATATTGGCTAGGTGGAGTAATTACACCTAGTGATATTGGATCAACTCCTACTATACTTATAGCTCCCACGTTATGAGCTATATCTGATATTTCTTGTCCTTGAGTTTCTATAAAACCTAGGGCAGTAGGATTTTCTATGTAAATCGCACAAACGTTTTCATTAATTTTAGATTTTAAGTCTTCTAAATCTAGTAATCCTGTTTCTTCATCATAGTCTACAAATGTAAAGCTTATATCTGGATCACAGTAATTTTTCATAACTAAAAATCTTTCTTTATGTATAGTTCTTGGAACTAGTGCTTCTTTTCTTTCATTTATTCTTGATGCCATTCTTACTGCAGTTGAAGCAGCTTGAGATAAATCAAAAGTAGGAACACTTACTACATCCATATCTACTAATTCTCCAACTAAGCTTTCATATTCAAATAAACTTTGAAATCTTCCAAAATCATTGTATGGTTCTCCACCATAAGCTGTTAGAAATTCTGATCTTGTATTTACTTCATCACATACAGCTGGTATATAATGTTGATAGCATCCATATCCTAAGAAGTTTAAATTATCTTCACAAGTAACATTTTTCTTTAATAATTTTTCTATATGATTTTTTAGAGCGTATTCAGAATGGATTGCTTTTGGTATGTTCATTTCTCTTTTTAATTTTATTTCTTCTGGTACTTCACTATGTAACTCTTCTAAAGAACTTAGTCCTATTTCTTTTAGCATTTCATCTTGTACTTCTTTTACTGAGTTTGGAATATATGGATGTGAATTTAAGCCTTTTATAGACATTTTATTACCCCCTATTATATATTTAAAGAATTAATAATTCTTATGCTATTCCCCCACCATCAACTACTATTGCTGCTCCTGTTACCCAAGATGATAGGTCACTTGATAGGTAAAGTACTGTTTTTGCTATATCTTCTGGTAATCCTATTCTTTCAAGAGGTCTACCAACTGCAGAATCTTTGAAGAACTCGTCCCTTTCAAATCCTAATTGATTTCCTTCTTCTTGTAGCATGTTTGTAGCAGTGTCTCCTGGGTTTACAGTGTTTACTCTTATATTATCTTTTCCATGATCTATTGCCATTGCACGAGTTAGGTTTACTATTCCACCTTTCATAGCACAGTAAGCTGCTGCCTTATCTCCACCTTTTAGACCCCATCCTGAACCTGTGTTTATTATGCTTCCACCACCATTTTTAGCCATCACTGGTATTGCAAATTTAGATAGTAAGTATGTTCCTTTAAGCCCTACACCTATTACAAAGTCCCATTCTTTTTCTTCTAGCTCTACCACTGTTTTTCTTACAGTTACACCAGCATTATTAAACAATATATCTATTCTTCCATAGTCTTTTTCTATTTGAGATATAACTTCCTTACAATTATCATGTGAAGTTACATTACATTTAAAGAATTTGGCTTCTCTTCCTTCTTCTACAATCTTTTGAGCCTCTTTTTCTCCATCTTCATTTATATCTAGTAGCATTACTTTTGCACCATATTCCGATAGTAGTTGTGATGTAGCTAGTCCTATTCCTGATGCTGCTCCTGTAACTACAGCTACTTTGTTACTTAGATCTAGTACTCCTCTTTTTTCTAACATAGTATCCTCCTTTTTAGATAAAATACTGTCTAGTATTTTATCTTTTACTAAATACTATGATTGTCCTCTTAATAACATTCTGAATATTTAGTATTTTTCAAAATATATTCTTATTTCTTTTTATATTTTCCTTCAATTTTTATTGTATAAATAGCTATAAGCATAATCACTCCTACAATAAGACCTATCGTTGAAATTATAAAAAGCGGAGAATTTTGTCCTTCTCCTAAGAATGGTGTTCCTAATAATATAAGGAAAAAACCAAATGAACACCATAGTTTGCCCAAGGCTTTGTTGTAAGCTTTTATATTTTTCTCTTCTATTTGAGGTTTTTTTCCATTTGTCCAAAATCCAAAAGCGACTTCTTTTTTAGATTTAATACAGTAAATTCCTTCCCCAATAAAGAACATTCCTAATAGTACCCATATTATAAAAAACATTGTTCCCCCCATTTTGTAACCAAAGATACAGCTACTTTTAAATAATTTTGATTACACTAAAAAACTATGAAATTTCAATACTTCAACTATATTAAAACCACAAGAAAACTATATCTATAATATATAATTTCTTTATATTAATCGAATTATTTTTTTTATTTTATTTTTATTTTACCCTATAAGGAAATTTCCTTTAGTTTTTTAGTTACAAAACATCCATAACACTTGCTATTACTAGGTTTAAAGATGTAAAAAAAATTTAAAAACTTTAGTTATATCTAGTTTCCCTCCAAAAAAACTATTGAAAACACTTAATTTACAGTATAAATTTTAGTTACATTCCCATTTATTCTTATCATTTTATTACTACTAAAACCTTGTTTTCGCACTTCCTTACCAAAGATAATCTTTGACAACGACTTAAGACCTGACTCCGCACACCACAGTTGATACCTTCTATAAATATCATTTACTGATTCATTTTCTATCTTATGATTTTTTGTAAATAATGTCACCGGATTATTAATCTCCTCATACTCACACCAGATTTCATTACAAGCCTTACAATTAGTAATACTTTTCTTATTAAGTATCCTATAAAGCCCATCAATTGAAATTTTCAGCAAATACTCCATGGCATCTTTACTTGTAAGCTTGTCCTTTATAAAAGGCTCGTAGTCATCATCTTTTTTACTAAATACAGCATTGAATGGAATAAAAACCAAACGCCTCTTAAGGCCAACACTCAAGTCATTAATACGTGGCAACTCATTAGCACTAAATATCAGCTTAGAGTAATTTTTAAAATCATATGGATCTATTCCTTTTTTCTCAACATTAACTTTATCCCCAGTTACTAATTTTTTAAAAGTACTGTCATCTTGAATATATTCACTACTTATATCGTCTCCTATATTTGCTAATTTCCCTTCCAATTGAAAAGTCTTAAACCTATCTGACAATTCCTTAAGTGACACTGCACTAATATTTGCCTCCCCAAGCAATTCATTTATAAGATGCAGTAATGTTGATTTACCATTTGACCCGTTACCTGTCAGTATAAAGCTCTTTCCTATCTCATTACGTCTAAGTAAAGTATATCCTATCATCTCTTCTATTACTAAGCGTAAATCCTTGTCATTACAACATATTTTGTCTATTGTCTTATCAAGTAATTCATGGTAAGCAGATGGATTATAATCGTACATGATTTTATTTTTTATAATGTATTTAGGAGAGTGCTCAAGTAGCTCTTTGCTTTCTAAATCAAATACACCATTATTAAATACTATATGCCTAGTATCAGATAAAGCTTTATTATCACAAATTAGTTCTAAATACTTTAATATTTCATTTCTTGGTGTTTTTGTGGAGTTTTTAATATACTTTAACATTACTTTTTCTATATCCAACAAATTACCTGAGTAATAACCATCTTTATAAATATTTAATTGATTATTGATTTTTACTATGTTTTCATTTTCTATTAAATATTTTGTTAACTTTTCATATTGAAGCTTCTTGTCTATATAAAAAGATTCTTTAAAAAATGCCTCATCCCTTAAAATTGTATCTATTTCATTGTCACTTAGAGGTTCTTTTAAGATGTATTTGTTTATTATCTTTATAGTTTCCTTTATCTCTTCTTTAGAAAAACCTGCTGACTGAAGTCTTAAAATATAGTTATACAAAGTTTGATTTCTCCCATCTCCCTCTTCCATATTTAAAAAATCAATACAAGTTTTATCTAGTGGTGCTAACCAAGAAGGTAAGTAGTCAATCTCATCACATTTTTGTAGCCAATTACGCTCTTTACCATCTATTTTTATAGGTATTACTGCATTTTGAGAGCCTAGTCCAACATCTACTTTTACCCCTATAGCTACCCAATATCCCTGCTTTCTCCTGTCTATATTTCTGTTTAAAAAGTAAAAATGCTTGCCCCTTGAGGTTTCTACTACATTGCACTTGATATTTTGCTCCTTTACTATTTTAAACACAATATCTGACTGTTCTTTGTCATCAATATCTATCTGTATAATATTATTTTTAAGTACTGCCCCATAACTATTTAAATTTTCAACATCTGATATATTATAAAACTCACTCCTATTTTTGTATGCCTCAGTTGGCTTCTTTCCTTTAGTTGGTATATATCCTTTAAACAACTAAATCCCCCCTTTTTAATTTTACGTGGAGATTATTTTCTCCACTAATTTATATAGAATTTCTTAATATATAAAAATTCTATCTTTTTTTCATTATTTCACTTTTTTTAGTGTCATTTCGACACCTTGCACCATATATTATCTTGTACAGCTTTTATTTAACTTCTCTGATAAATCTAAACTGTACTAAATAATTAAAGGAGTGATTTTTTTATGTATAACTATAATAACGAGGATAAATATATGAACAATTGTAACTGTAATAATGACTATATGGAAAATGATTATATGAATAACGATTATATGAACAATGATTATATGGATTATGGTAGACCTAGCTACAATGACAATGATTGTAAATGTAATCATAAAAAACCTGAGCACAATGATTGCGATTGTAAATGTAGTTGCAAGTGTAGCTGTAAGTGCAATAGACCTAGTCACAATGATTGTGATTGCGATTGGGACTGCAATAAAAAACCTGAACATAACAGACCTGAGCACAATGAGTGCGATTGCAATAAAAAACCTGAGCATGACCGTTGCAAGTGCTTTGAAAACTGTGAATGCTGTAAGAGATGTTGTAAATGTGGTTGCTGTATAAAATGGATCTGCAAAAATCCTTGTAAAAAATATTAATAATTAAATTTATCAGGGCTATAGCATTTATGCTATAGTCCTATAAAATCTCTTATTCTTTTATTTGCAACCTCAATATAATACTTCCTATCAAGCTTAAGTGGAGTATTTACATTGTTTATATCTCCATTTTCAATAAAACATCTCTTTGAAGTATTGCCTATCTTTTCAACCCTATTTAAAAGCTCTGGCTTCTTACCTATTTCAGCATTTGATGCTTTTACCTTATATACACCCATATCCAATTTTGACCTTGATGCAAAGACTCTTATTACTCTCTCTGATAGCTTTTTATCACCATGTAATCCATATTTATATTTACCACTTATTTTTACTATTTTTTGAAATTCTTTAAGGTTACTACAGTTATTTATAGTATATTCTACTGGGACATTTTCTATAAAATAATCCTTAAGTGCCTTATTAACTATTGGTAAATCATTGTCTAACTGATTTAACTCTTTTACATAAGCTCCCTTTGACTTTATATCTCCATTTTCCATTACTAGCAGATAATTATTTACGTCCTTTTGCACTATCTTTTTAATAATATCGTGATCCAAAGTCATCCTTGTTCGCCTACACCACTCATCACATATTTGTTTATATAAATATAAATCATCTTTTGAATTTAACTTAAAAATAACACCATCAGTATTGCTTTGTATTAATTCAAAGTCATCTTCTAACTTTTCGATTAAATCCAGTAACATCAATTGACCGTTAACACATACGTTATTGGCTTGCCTTGGGTCAAATAATAGACTCAGCTTGTCTTTCATAGCTCCATATGTGCTGTTAAGCACTATCTTAAATATTTGCTGTTCTTTCTTTTTCCCTTCATTTTTCAACTTCATTCTAGTGTCGTATACTTCTTTATATTTATTTTTATCCCTAATATTTCTAGATTGAAAATTATACTCTAACATCAAAGAGGGATAAAAACTACAAATATCAGAGTTTACAAATATACCTTCATCAACGTAGGTATTTCTTGCTCCATGAAGTCCTCCCCAGGCAAAAGTATGATTTATATTGGCCACTTTTATATTTATCCTTTTGTTGTAGTCTTTGTTTAGTGGGTCTTTGTACCAATCTATGATATGCTTGTATTTACTTAGCTTTATTGTGTCTACTATCTCATATTCAAACTCATCTTCATGTTTTATTTCTGTAGCTTCAAGTATTATGGCACTTAGCTGAGATTTTGTTTTGTTTATACACCTAAGAGGTAAATTGAAGTTTTTTATTAATTCTATATGTGCATTAAACTCTTCTATTTGATTTAAAAATACCTTCATAGTTTGCCCTACGTCGTGTTCACAGTAAAATACAACTTCTTCAAGCTCTTTATCTGTAAGCTTTCTGTCTATGTCAAATGAAACAGTAGTCTCTCTTATATCATTTCCCATAAATCCTTCTAGCTTTTTAAGAGAAATGAATCTGTTTACCATTACGTCATAGTTGTATAGTTTTATCTGACTAAAAATTTTTGAGTACCTCCATCCGCCTTTCCTTTTGACTATTATAAAGTCATTTACCTCCTTTGGGTTAAAATCACATAAGATTGCTTTTAGTATGTACTGATCGTAACCTCTTGAGTTGTACCCTGCCCAGATTTCTTCTTTGTGGTCTTCGTAATATTTTTTTAGTTTATCACTATTGTTTACTATGGTCGTAGTGGTTTTAGTGTCAGTATCTTTGATAACTACTAACCAGTCATGTTTAAATACCTCAAAGTCATAAAATAACATTATTATGCCCCCTTCCCACTAGGAAGTTATTTGTTTTATAACTTCCTAGATTTGCATATAGTTTGTAACTTTATAGATTTATATATAGTTTATAACTTTATAGATTTCTACCTTTATTCTTCAAACACATCCGATATCTTACAAGTATTGTATCCATTTTTATTCTTTCCATATTCTAAGGCGTATTTTAACTTACCATCAATAGCTTTATATATATCTAAAAGTAAATCATTATACTGTTTAAAATCTTCAAACTTAACATCTATTCCAGAGTGTAATGTTCTTAAAAATTCATTGGCATTATGTATTCCAAATCCCGTAGTCAATGCTTGATTGTAAAAAACAAAAGAGTTTTTATATTCCCCATCCCCTATCTTCATCCAGCAGCTTAGCATTGGGTCATTTTTCTTACTCGCCTTTAATTCAAGCCTCTCTACTTCTACCTCGTAAGTCCCTTCTACTACTTCCTTGAAGCTATCTCCACCGTTTTTGGCTACCTCATCTACATCTTTCTTTAAACCATCTACATCTACTACCTTGTCAAATTGCTTCCATATTTCCATAATTAAATCCCCCTTTATATTTTGTATATAATTTAAATTTCATAATTACTTCAGCTTAAAATTAATATTTGCTCCTATTATTACAGGATCACTGTACTCTTTGTAAGTACCTGGAAAGTCTTTTTTAAACCTACTACTGTCAAATCTAGTCCCCATACAACCCTTTACATATATTATATCCACGTTGTCATCTTCAAATTTATCAACCCCATATATCTCCATCTGACTCAATAAATCTCCCTTAAGCTTGTCCCTTAGAGATGATAGCATTTTTACTTGATACTCAACTATTCTTAGCTCATCTATAGCTGTAGCATTGTATTCTACAAAATCATTTATTGATGGCTTAAATTCAACATACTTAAGTGAATTTTCTAAACACATCCTGCACTCTTTCTCATCCTCACCTTCCCTACATATTGGAAATACAGGTAAATCAAATTTAATTGGACAATTATGTCCATATTTTTCTAAAAACTCTTTTCTTGTATAATCTTTAAATCTCATTATCCTTCCCCCTTAGCAAATTCATCTCTTGCATATTACGCAAGTTCCAACTTAAAAAAATATCAATTTTTTCATTATATCCACCCCTCTTCACATCCTCTTGCATGTTGAGCAAGTTGTTGTTGATATAAATATAGCACACCTAAAAAAACCTTGTCAATAACATTATGCAAGTTTTTTGTATAACTTTTTTAATTATCTTGCATACTATAAAAACTTAATGTACTATTAAAATATAGAAGGTTTACATCTTCAACTATGTTTTAGCTAGTTTTTAGCTGATGTGCAATGTGCATCACTTAAATTTACAGGTAAATAAAAATAAGTTGATACTTATGATACTAAACCAAACGTTTGGAGGTAATATAATGGATTTTAATGCAGAAGTAGGTTTGAGGATTTTTAATACTCGAAAAAAGCACAAATTATCTCGTGCTGAACTAGGAAAAAAAGTAAACTTGCACGAAACTACAGTAAAGAGATATGAAGATGGGCACATCAAAAGTCTAGATGTAGAAAAATTAAAAGAATTTGCACAAGCTCTAGATTTAGATCCAGCAGAGCTTATAGGATTGAAAAATGATGCTGAGGGTGCATCCTCTTTTTATCCAGTAAATCTTAAAGAACAAAAGCTTCTAAAGCATTTTAATAAATTAAATGAAAACGGCAAAGATGAAGCAATACAAAGGATTATGGAACTTACTCTAGTGCCTAGATATAGTTCTCATCAAGTTGAAACTATAGCTGCACACAATGATTTCACATCACAACCTAATGAGTTGAGTAAGATTAATGAGGATATTGAAGATATGAAAAACTGGGAATAGTCATATACAAAGGGGGGATACAAATTGAACACATATGAAAAGCTACATCAAGAGGCTTATGATGATGGGATAATGGTTAGGGAAGTTGTTCTAAAATCAAGTTCAGACGGATTATATTACAACAATAAGATAGCGATTAACAAGGAAAGATTGTCTACAACAAATGAGAAAATATGTGTTTTAGCTGAGGAATTAGGACACCATTATACTAGCTATGGTAATATTTTGGATTTGTCAGATACTAATAATTCAAGG
>NZ_NOJY02000030.1 GCF_002250835.2 Romboutsia weinsteinii | reverse complement strand
AGCAATAGGTAGTGGTACAGATGTAGCTATGGAATCAGCTGATATAGTATTAATGAGAAGTGATTTAATGGACGTTCCAACAGCTATAAAATTAAGCAAAGAAACAATCAAAAATATTAAGCAAAACTTATTCTGGGCATTTGCTTACAATACAATAGGAATACCAATAGCAGCAGGAGTATTATACATCTTTGGTGGACCATTATTAAATCCAATGTTTGCAGCAGCAGCTATGAGTTTAAGTTCAGTATCAGTAATTGCAAATGCACTTAGGCTAAAAGGATTTAAAGCTTATAAATAAAAATAATTAGGATGTTTAAATATAAGGAGAGGTTTGATTATGATAAATAAATTAACATATAAGATAGTAGATATATTAATTAATAATGAGTATACAGAAATAATAGAAAAGAATAGAAGAACTAATGAAGAAAGAAATATTGAAGGAACTAAGATTAAATTTAAATATGAACATGAGGGTAATAAAGGTTACCTAAGTGTTGGAAAATCTAAAGAAGATACTATATTTGAAGTGGAAGATATATGTGTAGAGGAAGTAATATTAGATGATGAATCTGTGACTGTAGAAACAAAAGAAAAGAGCTACTATTTCTACAAGAAGCAGCACATGATATTTTAAATTTTTATATAAATAAGCATATATCCAATATGACATATATATCATGTCAAAATTAAAATATAATATAAAAGTTAAATAAAAAAGCTGACATTTAATTATTGTCAGCTTTTTTATTATAAAGAATTTATTTTTTGATATACGATTAATTTTTATAGTCTCTATGATCTTATTATATGAATTATAGATGTTATAAGACACATCGAATTTACCAGTTGAGATAACGCAAATAGTCTGAATATTACAAAATATAGAAAATTTGAGTTTGAGGACAATAAAATATGAGCATATAATTTAAAAAATGTTATAATATTAGATTGTGATGTTAAGGTATTAATGTAAATTTAAATATAGAGAAAGCTTTAAATATAAACTATAAAGATCGTAGTTAATGAGAGGATAAAATATGAAGAATAGGATTATAGTTATAAGTATAGTAGGAATCATTTTGCTTGGTACGTTTAATATATTAAGCAAAAATAATTCTAAAATAGAAGTAAATAGTAAAGTAATCAAAGAAATTTCTTCATTGGTATATACAAAAGAAGAAAGAGAGATAGGAATAGATAGATTAACAACGCTATTAGAAGATAAGAAATATTTAAGTAAAAGAAATAAAGTAGAGCTTATAAGTAAGTTGGGATTATTATACTCTATGAATGGAGAGTATCATGAAGCGATAGAGCACTTTATAGAATCAATCAATCTATCGATGAAATATGATGATAATTATCGTATGGCTAAAGATTTAATGAATATGGCTCATATATTTGTTAATTTAGACGGATACAAAACTGCAGAGAGAACTATAAAATATGCTCTAAATTTAGATATAGAAGATGAAGAAGAAAAGAGAGTTATCAATGAATATGGATATATAAACTTAGCAGATATTTATTCAAGAATTGATGAGACTGATAAGTCTTTAGAATATATCGAGAAATCTATAAAATATGGCACATCTCATAAGGCAAATACAATAGCTAGGAAGATAATAGAGGCAAGGTCTTATTTTTACAAAGGAGAAATTACTAAAGCAGATGAAATTCTTAGTGAAATAAATATAGATAAGGATATTGATGACTATGTATTAATAGACACATATATACCATACTTAGCTGTAAGGACAAAGATTGAATTTGCAAAAGGAAATGAAGGTAAGGCTTTTGAACTATCTGAAAAACTTTTTGATATATGTGATAAAGAAGGGCAAATAGATATCAAATTAAGTAATATGAAGTATTTATTAAATTATCTAGAAAGCCCTGACTATAAATATGATGATGAAATAATCACACATTATAGACAGGAGTTAATAGATTTATATAATGAAATATCACCTGAAAAGAATGAAGAGAGTGTATTTTATATAATTAATTCTATCTGGGATAGGATGCATTATTTAGAGAGTCTAGAGACTAAGGCTATGATGTATATTGGAGCTGGATTTATGACGCTTATATTAATATTAGTTTTTTACATATTAATATCTAGATTAAAAAATAGTATAAATAAAAGTAGAGTAGATGCACTAACCAATATATACAATAGAATGTTTTTTGATTTAACATATAATAAATATTTAAAGAAAGGTATTGGTTTTGGATTAATAATAATAGATATCGACTTCTTTAAATCTATAAATGATACTTATGGACATGCTTTTGGAGATATTGTATTAAAAAATGTAGCGAAAGTAATAAAGAATAGATTATCTAAAGATGATATAATATTTAGATATGGCGGAGAAGAATTTTGCATATTAAGTGAAAATAAAGGTTTACAAGAGGTTATAGATTTATCAGAATTAATACGAGAAGAAGTGGAACGTATGGTTTGGAGAGAAAATATAAAGGTTACAATTAGCTTAGGGATATCATATACAGGTGAATCTGATGATATGTTTAAACAAGCAGACTCAAATTTATATAAATCTAAAAATAGTGGAAGAAATAGAGTAACGTATTAATAATACAAATGAACGACATAATATATAAGGTTATTATTATGATATCAAAAAAGATTAAGAAATACTCATATCAATGGGATATGAGTATTTCTTATATAGTATATCTCGTGGAATATGTTGGAGTTAATATAAAACTAAGCCATACTTTTAGTATCAGATGAATTTATATATATAGCAGACTTTTTCTTATATATGTTTATAACTGTAGATACCATATAAGTTGCACAAATTGACATGACTGAAGCTATTAATATAGAAACTTTAGATATATTAACGAGTTCAGCGCTATATCCAAATGCTACTTCAGACACAAATATAGACATTGTGAATCCAATACCAGCAAGTAAAGATACTGCAAATATAGACCACCAATCTACACCTTCAGGCTTTTCTGTAATATTTAGCTTAGTTGCAATCCAAGTAAATAACATTATACCAAGCGGTTTACCTATAAATAGACCGATTATTATACCATTAATTAAAGTCATGCTAGAGTTAGAATTTGTGCTAACGCCGAAACTTATAGCTGTATTTACTAAAGCAAATAATGGTAATATAAAGTAATTACATATTGGTGTTAACTTATGCTCCAAAGATTCTAATACAGACGATTTAGAGTTTATAAATTTTTTAGAAGGTATAGACATAGCTAATATAACACCACTTATCGTAGCATGTATGCCACTAGAGTATATACATATCCATAAAATGAATCCTAATATCATATATGGAGTAATTTTGTTTATTTTTTTCTTATTAATAATAAGTAGTAGTCCAGTTATGATAGCAGACATAATCAGAAACTCGTATTTTATTCCTGACGAATATAAAATACCAATTACCAAAATAGAAATTAAATCATCTACAACAGCTAAAGATAATAAGAATATCTTTAACAGAGGATTCATTTTATTTTTTAGCATCATAAATAAACCTATAGCAAATGCTATATCTGTAGATATAGGTATACCAACACCAGATGCAAACTCTGTATTTGAGTTAAATATTAAAAATATAATTGCAGGTACTAAGACTCCTCCAATGGCACCTATGATAGGAAATGAAGCCTTTTTTAAACTAGATAAATTTCCGTGCAATACTTCATGTTTGATTTCTAAACCAACTAGCAAGAAAAATATAGTCATAAGAAAATCATTTACGAGCATGTGAATGTTAAAATTACCAAATAGATTTATTCCGCTGAGTAAATGATGATAGCTGTCACCTAAGGGACTATTTGCAACTATAAGAGATATTATTGTTGCAAGTATAAGTAGTGTGCCTGGTAAACACCTCAGATTTTATAAATTGTTTGTAATTAAGTGTCATAATAAGTTGTTCCTCCTTAAAATAAAAAAGTATTTAGTTAGTATTGAGAAACATTACTCTCATTTTTAATAAAAGTCAATAAAAACACTAAAAAACATTTTAAATTAAAATAAATTTACGAATTATAAAAAATATTAATGAGGAATTATAGAATATAATACATAGATTAACGGATTAATATTACATTGAACTGAATAATATACATATACAACCGAAAATAAAATTTAAAAAGATAAAAAAAGTAATTTGAATAATGTTTTGATATATTGAAAATGTAAATTTGCTATGATAGTATAAATCATTAACTATACGAGGGGGGCAAAAATATTGAAAGAATTTTTACCAAAATTAATCCCAAATACAATAATGTTTCTTGTAATTACAGTATTTATATCAATATTTAAATCTGTTTTTGGAGAGATTAATAGTTCTGTAGGGGTAACGATAGTAGTAGCTTTATTAGTATTAATGCAAAAAGACTTAACTAAAAAACCTATAGAGAATTTTTTAAAATTATTAACTATCAATGTATTCCTAGGTATTGTTTCGCATATTTCATACGGAAATATGTGGATAGGGATAGTATTGAATTTTATAACATTAGGATTAATAGGATATTTACTTACAAAAGATCTTAACAAGTCTATAATTCTGCCATATGGACTTCAGTATTTATTTATGTTATACAAACCAGTACAAGGTATAGATTTTACAAATAGAATGATTGCTTTAATATTTGGTGCAGTACTTATAATGGCATCTCAATATATAGTTCATTCCTCTAAGAAGGAAGCAAATGCTGTTGGAGAAGTAGAGGATCGTAATAAATTAGAAGCCGAAATATGTGTAGCAAAATATGATAATGATGAATACAAGAAATTTAGGCTATTTGAAAAAGATATATATATTCATAAGAAAAGAGCATTATATGCTATTAAATTAGGTGCACTTACATCTATAACTGCATTTGTGACTCAATATCTTGGATTAGCTCAAGGGGCTTGGATGTCATACACAATATTCTCTCTGACAGAGATCTATTCAGAAGATACAAAAGTAAGATCAAAGAAAAGAGTAGAAGGAACTATGATTGGTGGGTTGATAGTAATAATATCGTTCTTAGTACTTAAAGATGATACATCAAGAACATTAATTATATTACTAGCAGGATATTTAAATCCATTCTTTAAAGACTACAAGCATATAATCATACTTGTTACTATATCATCAGTAGCACCGTTAGCTCTATCGCATGGAAGTATATTTGCAGTAGGACAAAGGTTGATGTTTGTAATAATAGGAGCAATACTTGCTTTAATAGTAGATAAATTAATATATGTAACTAAGCATGAAGATAATTTTAATAAGATGGCTAGTATAAAAATTTAATATAATAAAAGGACTATAGATCTTTTTGTCGAAATTTAACTTATACTTAATGATAAATTTACGGCAAGGAGATCTTTTTATATGGATAATAAAGTATTTGATGTAATAGTTATAGGTTCGGGTCTTGGAGGAATACGTTGTACTCAAGAGCTTTTAAAAGATAATCTAAGTGTTTGTATGGTAACTTCAAAAGAATTTTGCTCTGGAGCTAGTTTTTATCCAGGTACATGGGGACTTGGTATGATAGGGCCTAAAGATGATGAAGATAAGAATGATTTATTAGAAAATATAAATAGAGTCGGGTGTAATTTATCTAATCCACAACTTAGTTCTATTTTAGTAGATAATGTGAATAATGAGATAAATTTTTTGCTTGAACAAGACATTAAATTAAAAGAATCTGTTGATAAAGATGGAGTAGTTCCTTGTTTTGATTCTAATAAAAGAAGATGGTTCGGATTTGATTTTAAAAGTGCAAAAGAGGTATTCAGCAAGATATTAGATAACGAAAATATTACACTGATGTCAAGTACTAAAGTTATTGATATTTGTAATGAAGGTAATGGCTCTAAAGGTGTTTTGGTTGAGAATAAAGATAAATCTATAGACCTAATAAAAGCAAAATCTATAGTAATTGCATCTGGAGGATATACTTCTTTATTTAAGCACAATTTTTCTCTAGAACTTGATTCTCCTATAGTTCAATACTTAGCCTACAAAGTAGGATGTGAATTAATTAATCTTGAATTTGTTCAATTTATACCCGCGTATATAAAACCTATGTACAAGACTATATTTAATGAAAGAGTTTTTAAGTACATAACACTTAGAGATAAAAATAAATCCAATATTTTAGGTAAGATAGAAGATATAGATAATATAATGGATGAAAGATCAACTTATGGCCCGTTTACAACTCGACTTAAATCAAGTCTAGTTGATAAAGTTCTATTCCAGTATTATCAGTTAGATAAGAATAGTGCTTACTTTGAATATCCAAAGGACATAGAAAGTATTGATGATACTCTAATATATAATTACTTTAAGTGGCTCAATAAATTTAAAAAAGATACTAGCAACAAAATACATATAGCACCATTTGCTCATGCTTGCAATGGAGGTCTAAAAATAGATAAAAAAGCTTGTACAACTGTAGATGGTATATTTGCATGTGGAGAGGTGACCGGAGGGGTTCATGGTGCCGATAGAATAGGTGGATTATCTACTTGTAATGCATTAGTTTTTGGTGCGATTGCAGGAAGAAGTGCTAGTGAATATTGCAAATTAAATGACTTCAAAGATTTTAATATAAAGGACAACCATAGCTCAGAAAGTAACCACAGGGTAATTGGAAATTCTGATGACCTTAATAAATTTAAAAAAGCTATATTAGAAATTAGAGAAGTACTATATACAGAAGCCTCTATATTGAGGAGCGAAAAAAGTATCAATAGAGCTAAGGATAAAATGTATAAGCTAAAGGAAGATACTTCTAATATTAATATTTTATATAGTAATAAATCTATACTTGATAGTTATCTAAACTTTTCACTTATATTTTTAGATGCAATGCTCAATCAAGATAAGTCTATAGGATGTCATTGTAGAACTGATTGTTAATATAAATAAAAAAAGATGTTAGTGATTTTCACTAACATCTTTTTTTATTTATAAAATGAAATATTATAGATCTAGTGATTTTATGTTAATTCAATGAATTAATATGATTATATATATGATAGTAAAATTAGAATTTACTGAGATAAAATAAATTATAGAAAATTATTAAAAAGAATAAAACTTTTTATAGATAGAACTCGTTATATAAGTGAAAGGGGGGAAGACGAGTGGCACAGAGTGATGAATTATTGTTATGTGAGATACTTAAAGGAAATGAAAGTGCGATGGAAATTTTGGTGAAAAGACATTACGACTTAGTACATAGTTTTATATATAGAAATACAGGAGATTACAACATCTCATACGATTTAACTCAGGAAGTATTTATAAAGATGATGAAAAATTTAAGTAAGTATAATATAGAAGATAAAAAATATAGAAGTTGGCTTTTAAAGATAGCTTCAAACTCAACTAAGGATTATTTTAAGAGCAAAACATATAAGCAAAGGTATGAATCTCAAGATATACAAGAATATGATATACCAGATAAAAACAATGTAGTGGACTTATTAGACAAAAAAGAAGAAGTGATAAAGATAAAAGAAGCTGTAAATACGCTTCCAAATCTTCAAAGAGAAGCAATAATTTTAAAATATTATAATGATTTAAAAATAAAAGAAATAAGTACTATTACAGGTGAGAATGAAAACACTATAAAATCTAGGTTATTTAATGGAATTAAGAATTTAAAAAAATTGCTTGGAGGTGATATATGTGAAAAAAGTACGAGAGAGTGTATACAGCATAAGATGTGAGGATGTAGACAGATTAGAATTTGAAGATTTACTAGAAGAAGACTTAGAAGATATAGAAAATTACCTAGATAATTACGTAGTAAAAAGTGTAGATAAACAAAAGGTAGATTCAACAATAGATGTACTTAGATCATATATGCCTGTGAAGCATGAGGAGAAGGTAAATGAACAAATTAAAATTTGTTCTTCAAATAATATGCAGTCAATATCAAAGTTAGTAAAGCTTCAAATGGGAGTCACAAATAAATCTTACTGGCTAGTATCTCTTATGCTGATACTTTATGGAGTGATTAGTATTAAAAATATAAACATAGACTTAACAATATGCTCATCTATAATAGCACCGATACCAATATTATTAGGAATGGTTGAGTTTATAAGAGGTAGAGATGAAAATGTATGGGAGCTGGAGCTAAGTTATAAATATTCATTAAGAGAAATGATATTGGCAAAATCAATAATTATAATATCCATATCTATGTGTATAAGCTTAATAATGAGTGTGATATCTGTAAATGTTTATTCACAGGTAAATTTATTAAAAGTTATATGTGTATGGTTAATACCAATGTGCACAATAGCCAGCATATCATTGTTGATAGTTTCTGTGTATAAAAGTATTAATAGTATTGCTTTGTGTATAGCTGTATGGATATTGGGGGTAACTACGGTAGTAGCTGCACGTATTCCTGAGGTTGTTATCAATATTAGTAACGTTTCAATGTTAATGATATTAGGTGTATGCATGGCAAGTATGATTTTATCATTAAGAGTATTTTATAAAAATTGTATAGATTATAAAAGTTGTACAAACTTTCATTTGTAGGAGGGTAAAATATGGAGTTAATTATAAAAAATATTAGTAAAAAATTTAAAGATAAGGTAGCCGTTAATAATTTTAATGTAACATTAAATAATGGTGTATATGCTCTATTAGGAGAAAATGGAGCTGGAAAGACTACAGTAATGAGGATACTAGCAGATGTATCTAGTCCGACTACTGGGGAAATACTGGTAAATGGGAAAAATAAAAATGAATTAGGCCCAAACTATAGAGATTTACTGGGATATGTGCCACAAGATATAGGATTTTATAAAAACTTTACAGCAGAAAAATTTCTTATGTATGTGTCTGCATTAAAAGGTCTAGATAAGAAAGAGGCCAAAATCAAAATAGATGAATTATTGAAGTTTGTTAATTTGGATAAGTATAGAAAGAAAAAAATAGATGGCTTCTCCGGTGGTATGAAACAAAGACTAGGAATTGCTCAGGCTCTTCTAAATGACCCTAAGATATTAATTTTGGATGAACCTACAGCTGGTTTAGACCCGAATGAAAGAATAAGATTTAAAAATTTAATAGCTGATATATCTAAAAATAAGATTGTAATACTATCGACACACATAGTATCAGATATAGAATTTATCGCAAGTGAGATTTTGGTTATGAAGGATGGGGAGTTGATTGAAAGATCAACACCACGTGAAATAATAGATACAATAAAAGGAAAGGTATTTACTTTAAAGCTAAAAGAAGAACAGCTTAATAGACTTCAAAATAAATTCAAAATATCTAATATGGTAAGAGAAAATCAATATGTCTTAGCTAGAGTTGTAGATGATGTTAGACCTGAGATAGAGGGAGTAGCTTGCATTGAAGAAGAACCTAATTTAGAAGATGTATTTTTATATTACTTTAAAGAAGAAGTATGTGTATAAGGGGGGGAAAGATATGATAGATTTAATAAAGCTTGAGTTATACAAAATTTTATCAAAGAAATTAATAATTATAATGATACTTCTTGCTGTATTGTTTGGAGGTATAAATATATATGCAAATATAAACCCTAAACACTCTGGGTTTGATAGTGTCAAAGAAATAAAAAAGATTTTTGAACCATACGAAGGCAGGGTAATAAAGGAAGACGAGGTTAGGAAAATTAGTACAAAAATAGAGGAAATACATAACAAGAAAAAAAAGGATATAGAACTTACAAAGGAAGAAAATTTATATTACTACCACCTAAGAGATTATATGATACAGACAGATCCAATGTATTTGATTAATGGTGAAAGGTATAGACTTGAGGATATTAAGGATGAAATTAAAAATCTAGAAAGTAAAGGAAAAACAAACACATTTGAGTATAAGAACCTTGATTACATACATAGTATCATAAGTAAAAGAGAGGCTCCGAAGTTTTATTACAAATTTTTATGGAATATATCAGCCGATTTTAATGTGATAGCTACACTAACTTCAACACTAGTAGCTATAGGTATAGCAACAATATTTAGTGAAGATTATCAAAGAAATAGCTCATCTATAATATTAAGCTCAAGAAATGGAAAGACAAAATTAGTAACTTCAAAAATACTGACAGGAGTTATTTATACTTTTATTACCTTTATATTTATGAATGGTATTTATTCTCTAAATGCAGCGGCTATTGGATTTGAAGGAGGTAATCTGCCTCTAAGTCTCTTTAATGGATACGAGGGAACTCCGTTTAATATAACTATGAGTGAATTTTATTTAAGAGGTCTAGCAACAAGTTTTATGGGATTACTTTTATATGCATCAATAATCATGCTTATATCACTAATATTAAAAAATAATATGCTATCTTTATTATTTGGATTAGCGATATACCATGTTCCTCAATATATAGGGAATTTTATTACTGGAAATATAGGAAGAATATTAAGAGAGATAAATATATCTGAAGCTGTAAGAATACAAAGCTCGTTTCAATACACAAATACATACAACATATTAGGTAATCCAGTACTGTATTCTACTGTACTTACTACCTTAGTGATAATAGTAATACCAGTAACCTTATTTTTAATAAAGTATTTTGGAAAAAAACAAGAAATTTAATATTAAAATGGAGTTTATAAGCCGTATCCAAGTAGAAGGATACGGCTTTTTATATTATGAAAATACCCATACAAAAATGGGAAATTGGGAAAGTTACATATAAATTTAAAAGGGACATATGTCCTTTAACTATTTATGAATCATGATAAAATAATTAAAGAAAATAAAATAACTTATAGGAGTAACTAAGATATGTACGATAGCCTATTTTATGATTACATAGAAAATCAAAAGGCAAAAGAATTTATTGACAAAATACCAAATAAAATAAAATCAAAATGTAAAATAAAAAGAATAGAACAAGGAAAAATAATAGTTTTAAGAGGTAATCAGATTAAAAGTGTATTTATAAGTTGCCAAGGAATAATGCAAGTAAGCAATGAATTTGAAAATGGATTTGTATATAGTTTTTCAAGTGTAGAGCCTATTGGATATATAGGTCTTATGGAAATAATGGCAAATAAACGAGAATATACTTCAACTCTAAAGGCTAGTACAGAGTGTATTATACTTGAAATCCCAAAAGAAGATTTTAAAAAATGGTTAAACTCAGATCATCAATTGACTTTAGATATATTAAAATTTATATCAAATATAATGTATGAGCAGTCATTAAAAACTGGAGAGGTGTTGGCATATCCATCAATATGTATACTAATAAGTTATTTAATAAGTGTGTTTGAAAGTAAAGATGGTGATACCGTTTTTTTAGAAAAAACTCGGGAAGAAATTGGATCAATATTAGGATTTTCAATAAGGACTATTAATCGAAACTTAAAAGAACTAAAAGAGGAAGAGTTAATCTCTGTTAGTAGAAAAGGTGTATCAATAACAAGTGAACAGTTTATAAAATTATCAGGTAAATTAGAAAAAGTTAAAAAAAGTAAACATACATAATAATACTTAGGAGGAATGAACATGCAACAAGTGCTAGATATTATAAAGAATAAATCATTAACTTATAACCAACAAGTACTGCAACTAGCAGGAATGGCTGAAAGTACTCTTGATGTATTAAACATCGATGAAGAAACTAAGAGGTTACTAGATGACGGTCAAATATGTACGATGTTTGAAGGTAATGCACCTTACAGACCAAGATATATTATACCAAACTACGAAAAATTAATGAAAGAAGGGTGTAAGTTCTTAGAGCTTGATGTACCAAGTGATATTTGGGAAGCAACTAATAACTTATTAATATTCTACAAGCATGTTCCTTCTATAACATCATACCCAGTATATCTGGGTAATATAGATGACTTATTAGAACCTTTTGTAGAAGGTGAAGAAGAAGCATACAAAGCTATAAAACTATTTATAAAGCATATAGATAGATCTCTTACAGATTCTTTTGTTCATGCAAACATAGGACCAAAAGACACGAAGGCTGGTAGAATCATACTTAAGGTTATGCAAGAATTACAATGTGATGTGCCGAACTTAACAGTTAAATACGATAAGGAAATTACTTCAAATGAATTTATAAAATTATGTGCAAGCACTGCTTTAGTTACAGCAAAGCCAAGCTTTGCTAATCATAAGATGTATGTTGAAGATTTCAAGACTGAAGATTATGCTGTTGCAAGTTGTTACAATGGGTTCCTAATCGGTGGAGGAGGATATACTTTAGTAAGACTTCTATTACAAAACGTAGCTAATCAATCTGATTCTATAGAAGATTTTATTGAAAATAAGTTGCCATTTGCAGCTAACAAGATGCTTGAATATATTGATGAAAGGGTAAGATTCTTAGTAGAAGAAGCAGCTTTCTTCAATACAAACTTCCTTGTACTTGAAGGCTTTATAAAGAAAGAGCTATTCACAGGAATGTTTGGAGTAGTAGGACTTGCTGAAGCAGTAAACCATCTATTACAAGCGACAGAAAAAAATAATAGATACGGTCACTCAAAAGACGCAAATAATTTAGGATTAAGAACAATAGAGAAGCTTAATGAAGTAGTTTCATCGTATAAGTCAAAATATGTAGAGTGCTTTGAAGGGCAACATTTACTTCATGCGCAAGTTGGAATTGATGCAGATTTAGGCGTATCTCCAGGGTGTAGAATACCAGTAGGTGAAGAGCCAGATTTATTTAACCATATTATACAATCAGCACCATATCATAAGTATTTCTTCAATGGGATAGGTGATATATTTGTGTTTGAAGATACTTACAAAGAAAATCCAGATGCTATAGTTAATGTTATAGATGGGGCTTATAAGACTGGAATCAGATATATATCTGCTTACTCAGACAGTAGTGATGTTGTACGTGTTACAGGATATCTTGCAAAAAGATCTGAAGTAGAAAAACGTGAAAGAGGAGAAGCTGTTAAAAATAATGCTACAGTTTTTGCTATGAATGCTAAGAGAGATAGTAAAGCTTTTGACAGAAAGAGAAGAGATTAATTATGGCTTTAGTCAATAAAATTATTCCTTTTTCTTGCATAGATGGTCCAGGTAATAGAACTGCTATATTTTTTCAAGGTTGTAATTTCAAGTGTACTTATTGTCATAACCCAGAGACTATTAATAAGTGTACAAGCTGCGGCAAGTGTATTTCTACTTGCCCAGTTAGTGCGCTAGAAAAAATAGATAATAAGGTTACATGGGATGAAAAAAAATGTGTACAATGTGATAATTGCATTAGAACTTGTAGTAACTTATCAACTCCAAAGACAAAAGATTATTCAGTAGGACAACTTGTAGAAGAGATAAAAAAACTAAGTCCTTTTATTGAGGGGATAACTGTTAGTGGCGGAGAGTGTACTCTTAACGCAGATTTTTTAGTAGATCTATTTAAAGTAGTTAAAGGCGAGCTTAATCTTACTTGTTTTGTAGATACTAATGGAGGAATAGATTTAAGTGATCATGAAGAACTAGTAAATTTAACTGACAAGTTCATGCTGGATGTTAAGAGTATAGATGAAAAAGAGCACATAATGATTACTGGATTGGATAATAATATAGTATTAAAGAATTTAAGATATTTATTGAATAAAAATAAGTTATATGAAGTAAGAACGGTAGTGGCTCCTGGTTTGAATAATAAAAGTACTATTAAAGAAGTATCTAAAATTATAAATGGGAGCTGTAAATATAAGCTTAATCGCTATAGAAGATATGGGGTAAGAAAAGATGGTTTAGATCTTCACGGAGAAATAAGTCCTACAGATGAAGAAATGAAAAACTATACTGATCTAATATAAAATATACACTATCAATACTTTTTAAAATAGGTTGAATTTATATGATGAAAATTTACAAAGAATGATATTATATGACATAATTTAGAAAAAAATATACATATGATTTAAAAACGAATAAAAATAAATTTAAAATGTTAAAATTTCGTGTAAAAACTTGTATAATTGTGATGGTTTTAGTATATTTGTTATTGTATATAAATATATAGGATATCATAATTACTCTATACCTAAATTACTTAATAAGATTTGGTATAAATTTTATGCAAAAATTTAATTAATTCAACTAAAATTAAGATGTATAACTTACAGATTTAATATAAAGAATAATAATATTACTATAATTTAAGAATTAGACTTTTAAAAAATATTAATTCTATATTAATAATATATACAAATTTAACCAACTGAAACAAAAATAAATACTAGAGGTGGCATATGATACATATTGAAAAACTTAAAAAAGTTTATGACAATGGTTATGAAGCTTTAAAAAGCATTAATCTTGAGATTAACGAGGGTGAACTTGTTTGTTTATTAGGACCAAGTGGATGTGGTAAAACAACTATACTTAATTTACTTGCAGGGTTATTAGATCCTACTAGCGGTGAGATTAAATTTGATAATGAATCAATAATAGGAAAGCATCCTAAAGATAGAAATATCGGGTTAGTATTCCAAAATTACGCTCTATACCCACATATGACTGTTCTTGAAAATGTTATGTTCCCTCTTACAGTAGGAAACAAAAAAAAGCCTAAGAATGAAGCTATAGAAATTGCGAAAAAGTACATGAAAGTTACTAGTATTGAAGAACTAGCTGATAAGAAGCCAGGAAACATGTCTGGAGGTCAGCAACAAAGAGTTGCTATAACTAGAGCACTAGTTCAAAGTCCAAAAATATTATTACTAGATGAGCCTTTAAGTAACTTAGATGCAAGACTAAGATTACAAATAAGAGAAGAAATAAGAAGACTTGTTAAGGAAATAGGAATAACTACTATATTCGTTACTCATGACCAAGAAGAAGCATTATCTATAAGTGACAGAATAGTACTTATGAATCAAGGTATAGTTCAACAATTTGATATACCTCAAAACTTATACTTAGAGCCTGCAAACTTATTTGTAGCTAAATTTATGGGTAACCCAATTATAAACATCTTCGATATGAAGAAAGATGGAAATGTATTAAATGGTAAAGATTTCTCAATAGATTTAAGTTTATTAAATAAAGATAGATTTAAGCAGGATTTAACTGAAGAAAACTATGTAGTTGGTATAAGACCAGAGTACTTTGAATTAAGTAAAAATCCTTTATTCAATGTTAAAGTTGAATCAGTTGAATTAATAGGGAAAGATGCGATATTAAACTTTAAAGTTAATGATGTAAATGCAAAATCAATTACAGATATAAGTGATAAAATTGCTGAAGGTGATAAAGTAGGATTTGGTATTGATTATAACAGTATTTATATATTCCAAGAGAATGGAGTTAGAGTATACTAATGAGAAAATTAAAATATAGAGCTGAGAATTCGCCCCAAGCATGGCTATTTCTTCTGCCTGCTTTAATAATAATAGGTATATTTAATGTATTACCATTAATTAGAACCTTCATCATGTCTTTCCAAAAAGGAACTTTAAATAATTTAGTATTTAATGGTTTTAAAAATTATGAGATTGTATTGCAAGATCCAAAGTTTCACACTGCACTAGGTAATACAGCGCTTTATGCATTTGTAGTTGTACCAGTTGGACTTATTATTTCTATGTTTATTGCAATAACAATATTTGAAAAAATAAAAAATAAAAGTTTATTTGAGACAATATTTTTCATACCATACTTAACAAGTGTTATAGCAGTTGGTATTGTATTTAGATTCTTATTAAATGGAGAATATGGTTTTGTAAATTATTTATTAGGATTTATTAATGTTGGACCAATAAACTTCTTAGATGATCCTAATATGAGTATGTATACTCTTATTATATTTGGTATTTGGTCAGGACTTGCATTTAATATAATTATTTTACTTTCAGGATTAAGAACTGTAGATGATAATTATTATAAGGTTGCAGATATGTTTGGAGCAACTAAAATAGAGCAGTTCTTTAGAATAACATTACCACAGATGATACCAATAATTACATTCTTATTAATGGTCAATTTTATTAATGCATTTAAGGTATATGCACAAGTATTCTCAATATTCAACGGAAAAGCTGGTATTGCAGATAGTGCGACTACTGGAGTGTTCTATATCTTCAATAAGTTCTACGTTGAGAACCGTTATGGTCAAGGTATGGCAGCTGCAGTTATCTTATTTATTATGATTTTAATATTTACATTAATACAAAATTACGTATTAAAAAGAATATCTAAGTAGGTGAAAACATGAAAAAATTTAATTTATTATTATCAAAGACGTTTATTGTGATTATGGCGATAATTACGTTGTTCCCTTTTGTGTATATGATTTTATCGAGTTTAATGACTTTCCAAGAGGCAACTAGTTTACCACCAACACTATTCCCGAAGAAATTCCAATGGGAAAACTTTGCTTTAGCAATGGAACAAGCTCCTTTTGTTAGATATTTCTTCAATACAATAATAGTTGCTGGATTATCAACAATAGGAACAATTGTAACTTCTATACTTGCAGGATTTGCTTTAGTTAAATTAGAGTTTAAGTATAAAAATCTTCTAGTAATGGGTATGGCTGCTTTATTAATGGTACCTTATGAAGTTACAGTATTTACGAATTACCAAACAATTGCACAATTTGGATTATTAGACACTTATACAGCGTTGATAGTTCCATCGCTTGCAAGTATATTCTATATATTCTATCTAAAAGAATACCTTACAAGTATACCTATTTCTTACTACAAGGCTGCAAAAGTTGATGGATGTACTGATTTAGAATTCATAACAAGAATTTTAATACCTTTAGCTAAGCCTTCATTATTTACAATGGGTATATTAAGTTTCATAAATGGATGGAACTCATTCTTATGGCCTATACTTGTAACTAACAGTAAAGAAATGAGATTATTAAGTAACGGATTAAGTTCATTTGCTACTGAAAGTGGTACAAATGTACAATTACAGATGGCTGCATCTACAATAGCTATCGTACCTATACTAATATTATACTTAGTATTTAGAAAACAAATTATAAGAGGAGTTGTTAAGAGTGGTGTTAAAGGATAAAAAGACGAAAATTACATTCCACAACGGTATATTAACTATCGGTGGAACTATTATAGAGATTGCTTATGAAGATAGTCATATCTTCTTCGATTTTGGAAGTGAATACAATCCATCATCGCCTGTGCAACCTACAAATTTACAAGAATTATTAGATGAAAATCTAGTTCCATATTTAAATAATATGTTTGACCCTAAAATATCTTTAAAAGGACATGAGTCAACAGCAGATGAGTTTAAAAATACTGCAGTATTTTTATCTCATGTTCATTTGGATCACTCTAAGATTGTAAACTACTTAAATCCAGAGATACCTTTATATACATTAGAAGGAACAAAATCTCTATTAAACACTTTAAATATAAACAATGACTTCTTGTTCCCTCTACACGAAAGCAACGGTGCTAACACTAGAGATATAGTTGGAGTTAAGGACAATGAAGTTGTACAAGTTGGGAAAATCAAAGTAAAAGTAATGCCAGTTGACCATGATGCTTATGGAGCTTGTGGATTACTAATAGAAACTCCTGATCTAGTTATATCTTATACTGGAGATATAAGACTTCATGGGTATAGAAAAAATGATACTTTAAACTTCTGCAAAGAAAGTGAAGAGTGTGATGTTTTATTAATAGAAGGTGTCAGCGTTTCTTTCCAAGAGTTTGATGAAGATGTAAGTGAAAGAGAAATATCTAATGAGCCTGAATTAATAGAAAGAATAAATGAAATTGTTAATAATAACCCTAACAAACAAATAACATTCAATTACTATATATCTAATGTAGAAAGAATATTAAATATAATAAAGACTAATCCAAGGACTGTTGTATTAGATGCATACTATGCATATGTAGTAAAAGAAGCTACAGGTTTAGATGTTCATTACTACCAACTAGATGATACAGAATACGGATTAGATGCAAGTTTTAAAGTTGATTTTGAAGAATTATTAAACGATGAAGGTAGATTTTTCTGGCAATTAGATACTCTTGCTATTAAATATATGGACAAATTAAAGGAAGGTGGAATCTATATTCACTCAAATGCAACACCATTAGGTGATTTTGATCCAGCTTACACACCATTTGTAAACAGCTTTGCAGAGCATAAGATTGAGTTTATGAGAATGTCATGTAGTGGTCATGCACATCCTTATGATTTAATTGAAATTATAGACTTAATTAAACCTAAGTTATTAGTTCCAATTCACTCTTATCGTCCTGAAAAACTTTATAATAAGTCGGGAGACGTATTATTACCAGAGAAAAAACAAACAATCTAAATGGAGGCAAAACCAATGAAGTGTAAAAAATTATTAGCACTAGCGTTATCATTAGGTCTTATGACTGGATGTTCTTCTAAAGGTGGTCAACCAACTAACGAAGAAATAGTAACAGAAATCAAAGAGCCGGTAGAAATAACATTCTGGCATGCAATGAACGGAGATTTAGAGAAGTCTCTACAAAAGTTAACAAACTCATTTATGGATGCAAATCCTAACGTTAAGGTAACTTTACAAAATCAAGCAAGTTACCCTGAGTTACAACAAAAAATAACTGCGACGGTTGCAAGTCCAAAAGATTTACCAACAATTTCGCAAGCATATCCAGACTGGATGTTTAACCCAATACAAGACGGATTAGTTACTGATTTAACTCCATACATAGAAAATGAAACTTTAAAGTTTGATAACTATGACGATATATTACCAAGTCTTAGAGAAGCTTCTAAGATAGATGGTAAGATATACGGAATGCCTTTCAATAAATCAACAGAGGTTTTATGGTATAACAAAACATTACTTGATGAGTTAAACTTACAACCTCCAACAAACTACAAAGAATTAGCTGCTGTTGCTAAGGAAATCAAAGATAAGAAAGGTATACCAGGTGTAGGATTTGATGCGTTACATACTTACTATACTACTTTCTTAAAGACTGAAGGAAAAGTATTTGATTCAAGTGTAGATGTAACTGGTAAAGAGTCAGTTGACGCAGTTAACTACTACTTAGAAGGTATAAAAAATGGATCATTCAGAATAGCTGGAACAGATAAGTTCTTATCAGGACCATTCGGTAATGAAACTGTTGGTATGTATGTTGGTTCAAACGCTGGAGAAAACTTTGTTAAGCAAGGTGTTGATGGTAAGTTTGAAATAGGTGTTGCTCCATACCCAACAAGTACTTCTTTACAACAAGGAACTGATTTATATGTATTCTCTAGTGCTACACCTGAGCAAAAGACTGCTGCATATGAATTCTTAAAGTTCTTAACTACTAAAGAAAACCAAATACAATGGGCTTCTGAAACTGGATACATGCCAGTAAGAACAAGTGCTATAGAATCAGATGAATACAAAAATTCAGGAAGTTTAATAGCACCAATATTATCTGATGCAACTAAAAACTTATATACAAACCCTAATGTAGCTGGAGCTGATGCAGCTTACCGTGAAGCAGGTACAGTATTAGAAGGAATATTAGCTGATCCTAAATCAGATGTAACTAAAAAACTAGAAGGATTTAAATCAACTTTAAATTCAATCTGGGAATAATATATTCTAAGATATAAAAAGGGGCTGTCTTAAACTAATGTTTTAGACAGCCTTTTTACTTACCCGAATATTACTAAAACTAAACATTTTTATATGTTAATATTAGAAAAACAACGCTTAACAAAAGGAGAAAATCTATGAAATTAGTTATATATCAAACAAGTGATTTACATGGTTATGTATATCCTACAAACTATGTTAAAAATCAACAACTTGGAATATTAAAAATAGGAACTTACATGTTAAAAGATGAGAGAAATTATGATGCATCTTTAAAGTTTGACTGTGGAGATTTAATCCAAGGATCAGCTCTTACTCATTATTTATACAAGCATGATATGAAGGAAAATCCTATTATTCAAGGATTAGAAGCTATAAATTATGATGCTTATACATTAGGAAATCACGAATTTAATTATGGACTCGACTACTTAAATAAGTCTTATGCGCCAATATCACACAAAGTATTAAATGCAAATATTGAAGGATTAGCATTTGATACTAAACCATACGATATATTTGAATTTGAAGGATTTAGAATTGGGTGTATTGGTCTTACGACATCGTTTATACCTAACTGGGAACATGAAAATAATATTACAAACTTAAATTTCTTAGATCCTGTTAGTACTTACAAAAAATACGAGCAAGAACTAAAAGATAAATCTGATTTTATTATTGTATGTTACCATGGAGGTTTTGAAAAAAGCTTAGATGGTAACATGGTTCCAACTGAAAAGCTCAATAAAGAAAATCAAGGAAGTGAGTTACTAGAGAACTTTGATTCTATTGATATGATATTAAGTGGACATCAACATAGATCATTTGCTACTAAGATAAACGGCGTGATTTGTTCTCAACCTCTTAATAATGGTCAAAACTTTACTAAGATTGTACTAGATACTGACACTAAAGATATAAGCTATGAATTAGTTGATGTTAGTAAATTAGATGATGAGATAAATGATGACTTAGAAAAAATATTTACAGATGTAGAATCTAAACTACAAAGCTATTTGGATGAAGAAATTGGCAAGTTTGACAAAGATGTTATTATGGATGATATTTTTAAAGCTAGATTAAATGGACATCCATTTATAAACTTCTTACACCAAGTTCAACTTGATGTTTCTGGTGCTGATTATTCTGCTTTATCATTATTTGATAGTGCAATTGGATTTAAGAAAAATGTGTCTATTAGAGATGTATTAATCAATTATCCTTATCCAAATACACTACAAGTACTTAAGGTAACAGGACACAAGCTAAAAGAAGCTATTGAGAAGGCCGCTACTTATTTTGTTATAGAGAATGGCAAAGTAGAAATAAACAAAGAGTTCCTTGTTCCTAAAGTACAAAACTATAATTATGATACTTTTGGTGGATTAACTTATGAAATAGATTTACTAAGAGATTTTGGAGATCGTGTTGTTTCTATAAAGAAAAATAATAAGTCAATTAATTTAGATGATGAGTGTACTATTGTTATGAATAACTATCGTGCTACTAATACTTCTATATATCCTTGCTATGAGAATGCAGAAGTTGTAAAGGAGATAAACATGGATGTCAGTGAATTATTAATGAACTATTTCCAAGCTCATGCTAAAGTTGATATAATAAATGAGAGTAACTATACAATCAAGTACTAGAATTAATAAAGAGGAATTGCTTAACTTAAAAAGTTAGCAATTCTTTTTTTATATAAAAAATATATTTTAATAAAAGAGTAAGAATATCAAGATTATTCTATGACCGTGCAGATGAATATGTATAATGATACAATTAATACATAAAGTGTATTATAAGGAGATAAGTACATGATTGATATGACTAAGGGGGATTGTGGAAAATTAATTTTAAAATTCGCATTTCCAATGATTTTAGGAAATATATTTCAACAAATTTATAATCTAGTAGATAGCATTGTAGTTGGAAAATTTGTAGGTGCAAATGCTTTGGCGGCTGTAGGATCATCTTTTGCTATTGTTGTATTTGTAACATCAACAATAATAGGATTAACCATGGGAGTAGGAACTATTCTTGCACAGTTTTATGGTTCAGGAGAGATAGAGAAATTTAAAGAAGCTACATTTACTTCATTTATATTTATTGGTGGAGTTACAATAATTATAATGATTATATCTTTGCTAGGTATAGATTTAATATTAAGTTTATTCAATATGCCAAATGAGCTTATTAAAGATTCGAAGGAGTATCTAACAATTATTATAGTGGGTTTAATATTCACGTTTATTTATAATTTAGCTACAGCTCTATTAAGGTCTATAGGTGATTCAAAGAGACCTTTATATTTTTTGATAATAGCTTCGCTTATAAATATAATTCTGGACTTAGTATTTGTTTTGAAGTTTAACATGGGTGTTAGAGGAGTAGCAATGGCTACTGTAATTGCACAAGCTACATCTGCAGTTTTGAGTGCCATGTATGTATATAAAAGTGTTGGAATTATAAGCTTCAAAAAATCAGATATAAGAATAAGTAAAGGTATATTTAGAGATGTTATAAAGTATTCTATATTAACTTCGACCCAACAATCTATTATGAATTTTGGTATATTGATTGTACAAGGTTTAGTAAATACTTTTGGTGCTACTGTAATGGCGGCCTTTGCAGCAGGAGTTAAAGTTGACTCTATTGCATATATGCCGGTACAAGACTTTGGTAATGCTTTTTCAACATTTGTAGCTCAAAATAAGGGAGCAGGAAAAATTGATAGGGTAAAAGATGGAGTTAGAGGTTCTATAAAGATTATAATAGTTTTTTGCGTAGTTATATCAACTTTGATATTAATATTCTCAAAGGATATAATGTATTTATTTATAAATAAAAACGAAATAGAAGTTATATCCTTAGGAGCTGAATATTTATCGGTAGTATCAATTTTCTATGTATTAATCGGATTTCTATTTATGTTTTACGGTTTATTCAGAGGTTTAGGTCACTTGAAGGTATCTATAGTTTTAACAATAGTATCATTAGGAACTAGAGTAATATTAGCTTATATACTTGCATCAACATGGCTAGGCGAACGTGGTATATGGTGGTCTATTCCAATTGGATGGGCTTTAGCAGACATTATAGGAATAATATATTTTCATAAAAATATAAATTCAGATATAAACTTAGAGGATAATAAAATAAGTAATTAAAAAATAAATATAATGTTACACATTTTATCATATATATTGATAGACTATAAATTTTAAAATTAATAAATTATAGTTTAAATTTATATATATAGGAGGTGTAACTATGGACTTAACTTTTTTACAAACATTTTATATACCTACAATAGTAGGAATATGTTTATGTGTTGGATATGTGATTAAACATAGCCTAAACTTCATACCTAATAAATATATACCATTGATAATGGCAGTATTAGGTCTTGCTTTAAATATTTTTATAAATAAAACTGTAACAGCGGACATAATCCTTGGAGGTATGTTCTCAGGTTTAGCTAGTACAGGTTTACATCAGATGTTTAGTCAAATGATACAAGGTAATAAATAGAAGTAAACTAATAAAATTTTGATAATTACATAAAAATAACTAGAAACCTTGTACAGTATCTGATACTGATAAGTTAAAACTAAATAGTATAAAAAGCTGCCAACTCAATAAGTTAGCAGCTTTTTATATATCTAAGCCATAGAAATTTCTGTATTAGAAATTCCTTTTGCTTTTAGTTTTTCAAGCATATCAGTAGTCATTTTACTTAAATCATACTCAAACTTGAATCCCCACTCATTTACAGCACAAGATGGGTCTATAGAATTTGGCCAAGATTCAGCTATACTTTGACGTACGGGATCTACATTATATCCAAATTCAAAATCAGGTATATGTTTTTTTATTTCAGTAGCTATTTCATCTGGGTCAAAATTCATAGCGGTTATATTAAATGCATTTCTGTGTATCAACTTAGAAGTATCTGCCTCAAGTAAATCAACAACTGCTTGAAGAGCGTCAGGCATATACATCATATCCATCTTAGTTCCCTTAGCTATGAAAGACTCGTATTTCTTATTTTTTAATGCTTCATAATATATATCAACAGCATAATCAGTAGTACCACCACCAGGAGGAGTCACATATGATATAAGTCCTGGGAATCTTACACTTCTTGTATCTACACCAAACTTTTGGAAGTAATAATCTGATAATAATTCACCAGAGACCTTAGTTACCCCATACATAGTATTGGGTCTTTGAATTGTATCTTGAGGAGTCAAGTCTTTGGGAGAATTAGGACCAAAGGCAGCTATAGAGCTTGGTGCAAATAATGTAGCTTTGGTTTCTTTAGTTACTTCTAAAGCATTAACTAAGCCACCCATATTTAGCTTCCAAGCAAATTGAGGTTTTTGCTCACCAACAGCAGAAAGTAGAGAAGCTAAGTGGATTATTGTATCTGCATTATGTTCTTTAGCTAATTTCCCCATAGCCTCTATATCCATGACATCTAATGTTTTAAAAATACCATTATTTACAACATCGCTACCCTCAATCATACGAACATCAGTAGCCATTACATTATCAGTTCCATACTCTTTTCTAAGTTTCGCCGTTAACTCAGAGCCTATTTGACCTAATGCACCTGTTACAAGTATTTTCTTCATACAGTTACCCCCCTATATAATTAGAATGAAATCTTTATATAATTTCTAATTCCTTACCTACTTTTTCATATATAGCTAAAGCCTCATCTAGCATTTCTTTAGTATGTGCAGATGTTGGCATATTTCTTACTCTACCAGTGCCTTTTGGAACAGTAGGGAAGACTATAGACTTAGCATATACACCTTCTTCTAATAATCTCTTACTAAATAATTGAGTTTTAGTTTCGTCACCTATAATACAAGGTGTTATAGGCGTTTCGCTATGTCCTATATTAAATCCTAAAGCTTTCAATCCAGCTTTAAGATAATTTCCATTTTCCCAAACCTTATTTACTAACGAATCATCTTCTATAAGTATATTTATTGACTCAGTGCATGCAGCAGCAGCTCCTGGAGTTAGTGAAGTTGAGAAAAGGAAAGGTCTACCTCTAACCTTTAACCAATCTATAAGGTCGCTAGTTCCTGCTACGTATCCACCTACAACTCCTATGGCTTTAGATAGAGTACCTATTTGGAAATCTACCTTGTCAGATACCCCAAAATGTTTACAAGTACCAGCACCTTTTCCAGTTACACCAGATCCATGAGCATCATCAACATATGTAATCAAGTTAAACTCTTCTGCGATTTCAACTATTTCAGGTAATTTTGCAATATCTCCATCCATAGAGAATACTCCATCAGTGATAATCATTACTTTATTATATTGACCGCTTTCTGTTGCTGATCTAGCTTTTTCTCTTAGATCATCCATGTCAGAGTGCTTATATCTTATTACTTTAGAACCTGATAACTTACATCCATCTATTATTGATGCATGGTTTAATTCATCGGATAATATAGCATCATTTTTATCCATAACAGCTTGAATAGCTCCCATGTTACAGTTGAATCCAGATTGGAATGCTATAGCAGATTCAGTACCTTTGAATTTTGCTATAGTTTTCTCTAAAATATCATGGACTTCTAAAGTTCCATTTATTGTTCTTACAGCGCCAGCACCAGCACCGTATTTGATTGTTGCATCATTAGCAGCTTTTATTAATTTGTTGTTTGTAGCTAATCCAAGATAATTATTTGATGATAGATTTATTAGATTTTTATTATTTATTGTGATTATAGGTCCGTTAGAACTTTGAAGTGAGTCGATTTTATTATATAGACCCTTTGATTTTAATTCAGATAGATTTGATTCTAAGAAGTTAGACAAAGTTCTATTTTTTACACTTATACCTTCCGCCATTTAATAGCCCCCTTTTGTATGAATTTGTTTCGTTAATATAATTTTAAGTTTTAAAGAGGATGATTGTAAATAATAACCATAGAACAAATGAATTCAAAAAAATACAAAAATTCTGATTAATAAAGAGGTATGTTAATTTAATTTATATAAACGATAAAATATTTGAGATTTTTAGGGAATATTGTAAGATATTAACTTAAGATAAGATATAATTTAGAGATTAAGATATTTTTATCAAAGAGAGGTAGTACAAATTATGAATGAAGTATCATTGCAAGTAAAAGTAATATCTGTATATAATTAAACAAGATGAAATTGTGGAGGTAACCTCGATGGATATAGTAGAAGTTGATCTTAAAAATATTGATAAAGAACATATTTGCTGTGCTCTTTCTGATAAAAAAGGAGAGTCTCAAGTATCATCTAAGAAAGAGTGGCTAAAAGAACGATTTAATGATGGTCTAGTATTTAAAAAAGGTAATGTAAGGGGCAAAGTTTTTATTGAATATATGCCTGCTGAGAATGCATGGTGTCCTATTATTGCAGATGACTATATGTTTATTAATTGCTTATGGGTATCAGGTAAATATAAGGGGCAAGGTATTAGTGATAGATTGCTAGAAGAATGTATTATAGATAGTAAAGAAAAGTGTAAAAAAGGATTAGTTATATTAAGCTCTGATAAGAAAAGACCCTATTTGTCTGATCCGAAATATTTAGAATATAAAGGATTTAAATTGGCAGATACATCAGAACCATACTATAAATTATATTATTTTCCATTTGAAAATAATATAATTATACCTGAATTTAAAAATACAGTAAAAAAAGATAAAGATAATGAATTGGGATTTACTTTATATTACTCTAATCAATGTCCATTTACTTCAAAGTATGTAAAAATGGCTGAAAACTTTGCAATAGATAGAAATGTTGATTTACATATAGTCAGGTATGAAAATAAAGAGCAGGCTCAAAGTTCATCTAAACCTTTTACAACATATAGCTTGTATCATGATGGAGAGTTTGTTACACATGAAATATTGAATGAAAAAAAGTTTGAGGATATATTTATATTAAAGAAATTTATAAAAAATAGAGTTTAGGTTCTAAGTTATATAGATTTAAAGACCTCTCATATTTGTGCAGCAAATGAGAGGTTTTTAAATTAATGATTTACTATACTTGTATTTATAAGGAGATGGCTTAATGGAATGGTTAGATAAGTTAAATGAAGCACTAGAATATATTGAAGGGAACTTAGATGGAGAAATTGAATATGAGAATGCAGCAAAAATTGCTTGCTGTACAGTATATCATTTTCAACGTATGTTTTCATATATAGCAGGAGTACCACTGTCAGAGTATATAAGAAATAGAAGATTGACGAAGGCTGCTTTTGATTTGCAAGGTGGAGAGAAGGTAATTGATGTGGCTCTGCGATATGGATATGAATCACCTACAGCGTTTAACAGAGCTTTTCAGAAGATACATCAAGTATCACCTTCAATCGCACAAAAAGAAGGAACCTTCCTAAAGGCATATCCTCCTATTAGTTTTAAAATAACAATAAAAGGAGTAGAGGAAATGAATTATAGTATAGTAAAAAAAGAAGAAATGAGAATTGTAGGAGTAAAATGTTTATTAGAAAAAAATGTTGAGGATAACTTTAAAACTGTACCAAAGCTATGGCAGGATGTAGCTCAAAATGGGAATCTGAATAAGATAGTTTCTCTTATGGATTCAAACTCTAAAGGCATATTAGGAGTCAGTGCTTGTATGGATAACTTAGATAAATGGGAATATTATATAGCTACAGAAACAAATAAAGAAATAGTAGGTGGTATGACTGAATATATAATACCAGCATGTACTTGGGCGGTTTTCCCTGGAGAAGGGCCTATGCCAACTGCAATTCAAGACATTGAAAAAAGAGCAATTACAGAATGGTTACCAACATCTGGCTATGAATATGCAGATGCACCAGATATTGAAGTATATTTAAACCAAGACCCTGCCAATTCTAAATTTGAAGTTTGGATACCTATTAGAAAGAATTTATAAAAGTTATAATATATCAAATAATATTATAATTTTCAGCATTTGATTAGTATATTTTTTATATATTCTTAGAGATTCGAGCGAGAATAATATTTAAAGAAAAATAAAAATGAATATATAATAAAATATTTAATAAATAAAGGTCTGCCTAATGAATAAGGCGGACCTTTATTTTGCGTCTATTTATGTTTTATTATAGTTATTTAATTCTTGTAGTATAATCATGTTAATTGACATATTTCCGAGGAAATACTCAAAACTACTCAGAACAACAAGTATAAGAAAGAAGTATAGATTAGGAAATTTATAGTGAAAAAGTAGAGGTATGTATAGAATAAACTATGTGAAGTGTTGAAAAATCAAGTTTGCAACTATTAGTTGACGAACTAGTTATCAGAAAAGCAACTATAAAATGATTGTGTATAGATGAAAAAGTAAATATAATTTAATTTGAGATGAGGTGACTAGATTGTATTTTGGAGATAATTTAAAGAAGCTAAGAAAAGAAAGAAAGTTATCACAAGAACAGCTTGCAGAGATGCTAAATATATCACGACAGGCTGTATCTAAGTGGGAAGCAGGTAAGACATATCCAGATATAGATAATCTTGTATTATTGAGAAACCTATTCAATGTAACTTTGGATGATTTGGTACTTAATGAATGTGTAGATAAATGTAAAGGTGTAAGTGGAATAGATAAACTTTCAGAAGAAACAAATAATAAATCTAAGGATGAAGAGTATGATAATGAAGAAGACAATGATTTATCAACTAAGTTAATGATGGGCGGAATGATAATAGGGATGGCTATTGGATTTATAACTGATAATTTTATGTGGGGAACTGTTGGATGTTTTATAGGCATGGGATTAGGTTATGTAGTTGAAGATATTATAAGTGCAAAAACAAAACTTAAAAGATAGAAGAAGTACTACTTTTACATTAGAAAATATATAAGAAGTAGTATCATTTAAATAATATTGTAAAAAGCATCAAGACCATAAGGTACAGATGCTTTTTTTATTTTTAAGAACATATTAAGGTAGGGATAATTAATAATACATGATATCTCGAATTTTAAATTGCTTTGTAGGATATAAGGAAAATAAATATATTTATATATTTACCTATCTAATATTTTACTATTAGATGAAGAATTATATAGACAATCAATAATTCTGTTAATGAATTGTTGATCTTCCTTTGATAGAGAGTTTATTTTTTTTATTAAGTCGCTAGTAGAGCATAAATCACTATTAAAAATATCACCTGTTCCAAATCTAATCCAATTTGAGCTTACATTAAATTCTCTGATGATATTTAATATACTTCGTTCAGGGATATTTCTAGATTTATTTTCATAAGATGAAATTTGGCTAACTGATAAATGTATTTTTTCTCCAAATTCCTTTTGGGAAAGACCTAATTGTTTTCTAAGGATCTTTAATCTTTCGTTCATTTATTGTCACCACCTTATTTATAGTATATATTTTGATTAATTTTTCCTCAATGTTTTATTATAAAATAAAGCAAGTCACGCAAATAACTGTAATATAATGTAAAATTATTGATAAATATATAGAATTAAATGGAAAAAATACGCATTGTGTATTGATAATTCCTCAATGTGGATATAAAATAGTACAATAGGAGGGATATAGATGGATTCGGAATTAACATTGACTGATAAATTAGAAGTGATTAGAAAAGAATTACCTGAAGAATATCATGCTCTAGACATAATAGTAGAAATTTTAGTAAGAGATATCAAACGTCTCTATGAAGAAGAGTAAATATTATACTAAAACAACAATTTTATATTCCATATCAACTAGAGGGTTTATACGAGAAAGTTCGTGAATATATAGGGGTTATATTAATTTAGAAAACATAAATCCTGATTGAAAATTAATAGATTGTTATAAAAACAATCTTTTTTTATGAAGAGAAAATAGGGGGGGAACTTAGTGGAACAGAATTATTCAAAAGATATATTAGAATCACTTTTAGATATGATACCAGATTATATTTTTTATAGAGATTTAGAAGACAAAAATATATATTGTAATAAAAGCTATGCTAATGAATTTATAGGTAAGACACAGGAAGAGATACTTGGTAAGACTTATAATACATTAAACATACTTCCTAAGTTATCTAATATAGGTAGGGTACGAGATAGCGAAGTGATCAACAATAAGAAACCTGTTATTTATGATCAGACTATAGTTAAGTCAGATGGAGAAAAGCTACTTGTAGAGATAACCAAATTGCCATCATTTGATGATAGTGGTAATGTTAATGGAATATTAGGGATAATGAAAGATGTGTCTTATAGAAAGGAACTAGATAAATTAAGAGAGGGATTTTTTGCTAATATGAAGCATGAATTTAGGACTCCTTTAAATATGATTCTTAGTTCAATACAATTACTAGATCATAAATGCAATAAATGCGATATAGAGAACTGTAAAGATTGCTTTATAAATTGCCTCCAACTCATAAGTACAAACTGCCTGAGATTATTAAAATTGTCCAATAACTTTATAGATCTAACAAATTTCCAAACAAGATGCACAGATTTTAGTCCAAGAAATTATGAGATAGTTAACTTTGTTGAATCAATATGCGAATTGATTAATGGATACAAAACATTTAATGATATAAGCTTAATATTTGATACAAATATTGAAGAAAAGGTAATCAGCTTTGATATAAGCAAAATAGAGAGGATAATATTAAACTTAATATCTAATGCGATAAAGTTTAATAAACATGGTGGTAGCGTACTAGTAAGTATAGAGGATAAGAGAGAATACATTAATATATCTGTTAAGGATACAGGAATAGGAATAGATGATAATAGAATTGACCATATATTTGATAGTTTTTCAAATGTTGAAAATAGATTAACTAAAGTAGGAGAAGGTAGCAGTGTTGGTCTAGCTTTATGTAAGTCTTTAATTGAAATTCATCAAGGTACTATAGCGGTCAGAAGCGAGCTAGGTAAAGGCAGTGAATTCATCGTATCTATACCAAATAAAATCAACGAGAATGAAGAGTTAGATTTATCACACGATAAAGTAGACGATAATATGATTGAAAGAATAAAGATGGAATTGTCTGATATATATGCATAGTAATTCGTAGCAAGTATATGTTAGAAAATACGACGTGTAGCCTATAAGTTTATTAAATAAAGAGATTTACATTTAGGATTATCAGTATGTAATGTAGGTGAAATAAACAAATAAAATACAATATACGAATATATTTTGTTTGGTATATGGTAATACTTTTATTGTGAAGAAAAAGAACAATAGGAGGATTGGTATGGGAAATAATATGGATTTAGAATACCCAATGTTTTGCTATCAATGTGAGCAGACTGCAGGAGGTAAGGGATGCACTAAAATGGGTGTGTGTGGAAAAACTCCAGAGATAGCTGGACTTCAAGACTTACTTATATATCAGATAAAAGGAATAAGTTGCTATGCTAATGAGCTTATCAAAAAAGATGAAAATATAGATAAAGATATAGTTAGCTTTGTAGAAAATTCTTTGTTTACTACATTAACTAATGTAAATTTTGACGCTGATGTTCATGTTGAAATGTTAAAACAATCTCAAAAAATAAAAGAAGGTTTAAGAAGTAAGGTCGGAAGTATTAAAAATGATACAGAACACGCTACATATAATCTGAGTGATACTAAGGCTCAAATGCTTAAGGATGCTGTAAAAGCAGGTATAATGTACGATAAAGAATTAGATCCAGATATTCGTTCTCTAAGACAAACTATAGTATATGGATTAAAGGGAATAAGCGCTTATGGTCATCAATCAAGAGAGTTAGGATATTTTAGTAACCAAGTAGATAATTTTTACATAAGAGCACTTGAAGCAACTACTGATGATAGTTTATCTGTAGAAGACTTAATAAGATGGACTATGAGAACTGGAGATATGAGTGTTGCTGTAATGCAAAAACTAGATGAAGCTAACACTACAGTTTACAAAAATCCATCACCTCATAAGGTAAATGTACATCTTAAAAAAGGCCCATTTATAGTAGTTTCAGGACATGATCTAAAAGATCTTCAAATGATTCTTGAACAAACAGAAGGAAAAGGAATTAATATATACACACATGGTGAAATGATACCTTGTCATGGATATCCAGAGTTAAAAAAATATTCACATCTAGTAGGAAACTTCGGTGGAGCATGGCAAGATCAACAAAAGGAATTTGATAATATACCGGGATGTATACTTATGACTACAAACTGTCTTATGAGACCAAGGGATAGTTATAAAGATAGGATCTTTAGTACTAGTGTTGTAGGTTGGGATGGCGTAAAACATATTGGAAAAAATGAAGAGGGTAAAAAAGATTTCAGTGAAATAATAAGCAAAGCATTGGAACTAGGCGGATACAAGGAAGATCAAGAGCCACATGAGATATTAGTAGGATTTGGTCACCATGCTACTTTAAGTCATGCTGATACTATAGTAAATGCAGTAAAAGAAGGTAAGTTAAGACATTTCTTCTTAATTGGAGGATGTGATGGAGCAAGACCAGGTAGAAATTACTATACTGAATTTGCTAAAAAAGTACCTGAAGATTGTGTAATATTAACACTAGCATGTGGTAAATATAGATTCAATAAATTGGAATTTGGTGAAGTAGCAGGATTGCCACGATTATTGGATATTGGTCAATGCAATGATGCATATTCAGCTGTTAGAATTGCTACAGCACTTGCAGATGCATTCGATACAGATGTAAATGGATTACCTATATCAATAATTTTATCTTGGTATGAGCAAAAAGCAGTAGCTGACTTGTTAGCGCTTTTATCTTTAGGCATAAATGGAATATACTTAGGTCCCACGCTTCCTGCATTTTTAAGTCCGAATGTACTTCAATACTTAGTAGACACATTTAATATAAGACCAATAAGTACTCCTGACGATGATTTGAAAACTTGCTTACAGCAAGGTATATAGATATAGTAAATATCAATCAATATATATAACAACCGGCTTAAGATAGTAATATCTTGGGGCGGTTATTTTTATATATTAATAGTAAGATTTTACGGTTAGAATACGAAAAGCGTTATTTAGCATGATAGAATAGGAAAGTACATAGGTTTAATAATAAAAAATGTATCTTGGAGTTAAGTATTAGCATCTTACAGGTACACATATTGCAACTAAATATTAAAAATCATACTATTATTTTAAACACTAATAAAAGGAGGTGTAAGATGAAGATAACGGTTCAGCACTGTGACACAGATGAAAATGAAATTATACTAAAATGTAAAAGTATCGATGAAGAGATTCTTCATATTCTAGGATTCTTAAAATCTCGTACACAGAAAATATGTGCTTGGCAAGAAAAGCATAAGTTAGAATTTCTATCGCCAGAAGATATTCTTTATGCAGAATCAGTTGATGAAAAGATGTTCCTTTATTGTGAAAATGCGATTTATCAGACTACTTTTAACTTAGGAGAACTTGAGGCTAGCTATGAGGACGTAGGTTTTTGCCGAATAAGTAAGTCTATGGTTGTGAATTTACATCATATCTCCTCACTACGAAGTTGTGCAGCAGGTAGAATAGAAGCCAAAATTAAAAATGAAGAAAAGGTAATAGTTTCTCGTCACTATGCACCTATACTAAGACAACGTCTTGGATTATAAATTAATGAGAGGATGGTTAAATATGAGAGAGTTCTTAAAATTTTATAGATGGGGAATAGATGTAAAGCTTCATATGTCTATTTATACTATAGCTCTATTATTTTTTGCTTGTATCATACAGTTATTGCTTGGAGGAGACAGTATTAAGATAATAACAATATTTGAGATGGTCGTTGTCTCATTTATAGTAGCAGCTATTGAAAGAGCATGTTTTCCTATGGATAGGGATTTAAATAGAGCACAAGAGATTAATCGAACAATTATATGGGGTATTTGCTCTAATTTATTATTCATAGGTTCAGCAATTATATTCAAATGGTTTGTAGGTATACCAATGTGGGCAAATGTAGTTCTTCTAATAATTTTAGAAGGAGGATTAGTAGCTATGTGGTTTGCAATGAGAATAGTATTGAGATTAGACACTAATCAATTAAATAAAGGTCTTCACAAATTTCAGAATAAGTAGGGGTAGAAACAAAGTCAATAATATAAACATCATGTGGTGATGTATATAATTGCAAGTCAGCGAAGAGCATTGGTTATTTAGCAATGCTCTTTTTTATTAATATAGAATAAGTTAGATAATAACTACCGTAAACAATAGATTAACATTAGAATGATATACTCATATCGAGCAAAGGGTTAATAAAAGAAAAAAATGAACTAATATAAAATTTAATTTATAGCGATGAAAATATTTAAGGAGATTAGTTATGAAAAAACCAAAAAAGTTAATAGTTATTGGAGTGGTATCACTAAGTATACTAGGTGCAGGAGCATTTGTGGGAATAAATCAAATGGAAGAAAAGAATCAGCAAGAAATAGCAACTATTGCATCAATGAACAACGTAAGCAGTGAAAAGGGCGATTTAAGAGTAACTATATCAATTGGCGGAAAGGTTACACTTATCGATAGCGAAGGTTCAAATCTTAATGATCTAAAGCTTACACTAAAATTAAATGAGTATGATATATCTAAAGTACAACTAAATCAAACTGTAGAAATAAAAGCAAAGGCATTTCCAGAAGATATAATAAAAGGGAAAATAGTAGATATATCAAATAAATCAGAAGAAGGAGAGAATGCATCTTATATTGTAACGGTATCAATACCAAAGAGAATACTTGAAACAGGAGAAAATAAATATAATGAGACAAATGTAAGAAAAGGTCCGACTAAAGAATATGAAACTGTGGCTAAAATAGAAAAAGGTAAAAATTTTGAAATATTAGAAAGAAAAAATAGTTGGATGAAAATTAAGCTAGAAGATGGAACGGAAGGATGGATATCAAAAGACAGCGTAGCACTAAAGGGTATAAATAAAGAAAATGAGCATGCAAAAATATCTAAATCAGATATAAATCTCAAAGCAAGTAATTCAGCAGGAAGTAAAAACCTTATGAAGTTAACTCAAAATGAAGATGTTAAAATCATAGACAAAAAGGATAAATGGTACAAAGTAGAAGTAGATATCGAAACAAGTGGTTGGGTTACAGAAAATGACCTGATTATAGGTGACTTAAGAGATGGTATGGCTGTAACTGCAACCATTTTAGTTAGCGAAAAGAAAGATATAGTAAAAGTACCAGTATCATCTGTACAAAAAGATGAAAAAGGATACTATGTTATAGTAGCAGATACTAATGAAAAAAAATATGTAGACATAGGAATAACTGATTCAGAGTATATAGAGATTACAAATGGTTTATCAGAAGGAGAAAAAATAAATCTATCATTACCAATAAATGTTTCAGGTAGTGGGAAGTAGAGAGGTAAAACTATGAGCGAATATGTAATCCAAGCTAGAGATTTAGTAAAGTCTTATAGCTTGGGGGAAGAGAACGTTACTATTTTAAAAAAGGTATCTTTAGATATTAAAAAAGGTCAATTTGTATCTATAATTGGTCCATCAGGTTCTGGAAAATCTACTTTTATGAATATTATTGGATGTCTAGATTTATCGGATGAAGGGGAATACATTCTGGACGGAAAAAGTATCAAATCTTTAAGTGAAGATGAGTTGAGTTCAGTAAGAAACAAAACAATTGGATTTATATTCCAAAACTTCAATCTGTTAAATAAACTATCATCCCTAGAAAATGTAGAGTTACCACTTATATACCAAGGGAAAAGTCCTAAGGAGAGAAGGGAAATAGCTACAGAATGCTTAGCTAAAGTTGGTCTAGAGAGTAGAAAATATCATAGACCTAACCAATTATCTGGTGGTCAGCAACAAAGAGTAGCGATTGCTAGAGCTTTGGCTACAAACCCACAGATACTATTAGCTGATGAGCCAACAGGAGCATTAGATAGTAAAACAAGTAAAGAGATACTTGAAATATTAGAAAAACTTAATAAAGAAGGAAAAACTATAGTTATGATAACTCATGACATGGATATTGCTAAAAATGCTAAGAGATTGATACGAATAAAAGACGGTGAAATATTTGAATAGGAGGTATCGTATATGAATCTTTTCCAAATAGTCAAGATGGCATTAGGTGAAATTAAATCCAATAAATTACGATCATTCCTTACTATGTTAGGTATAGCAATTGGTACGGCAAGTGTAATTCTATTCGTTACTATATCTATAGGTAGTAGGCAAAGTATTAATAAAAGTATGGAGTCAAAGCCACTAGATTTAATTACAACAAGTATATATAGTCAAGATAGAAAAATTACAGAGGGAGATATAATTCAACTTAAGAGAATGTCTGAAATAAAGGAAATATCTCCAGAAATAAGTAAATCATCAGTTGTAAGTTATAACAAAAAAGATGAAAATCAAAATATAGTTGGCACAGATTGGAAATTTATACAATTAAATGGAGGTAAGCTAGATAAAGGAAGATTTATAATGCCAGTAGATAATGACTTATCAACTAAAGTTATAGTTCTAGGTAGCTCAGTATCTAAAAAATTATTTCCTAAAGAAGATCCGATAGGAAAAGTAGTAATAATTAATGCTATTCCATATAAAGTTGTAGGTGTATTAGCTCCTTATGGAGATAGTTATGAATCAACAGAAGATATAAGTATATATATGCCTTATAAGACTGCTCAAATTGACTTAGGTATAAGTGATATAGGAAAGCTAAATATACAAGTTAAATCAGTAGACAATATAAGGAAAGCAATGCTAGAGATAAATAATCACTTTACATCAAAAGGAATAAATCAAAGAGACTTAGATGTAAGAAGTAATAAGGAAATGATAGATGCGCAAAAATCGATGGATGCAACTATGAATTTAATGGTTGGAGCAATTGCTAGTGTGTCACTGTTTGTAGCTGGAATAGGGATAATGAATATGATGCTCGTATCTGTAACAGAAAGAACTAAAGAGATAGGTATAAGAAAAGCATTAGGATCACCTAGGAAGTTTATATTGATACAGTTCCTAGTAGAGTCATTGACTATAAGCTTTATAGGAGGTTTTATAGGAGCAACAATTGGTATATTTGGATCTTTTCCAATATTAAAATCAATGAATGCAGATTCGTATATAGCATGGAATGTTGTATTTGCATCAGTAGGATTTGCAGTACTTATGGGAGTGATATTTGGTATATCTCCAGCTAATAAAGCATCTAAGTTACAGCCAATAGTAGCCCTAAAATCAGAATAAGCAAATATAAATTATAAATTAATAAAAATTCAAGGAGGAGTAATAAAATGAAATTTAATAAAAAGTTATCTATGGTATTAATAGCAGGAATGATAGCATTAGGAGCAGTAGGATGTAAGGAACAATCAAATGTACCTAATAATACTGATGGTAAATTAGAAGCCCCATCAGATATGAAGCCTCTAACGGAAGAAGAAAAAGCTAAGCTACTTGAAAGTGGTATGGTAGAGATAGATAAGTAATAAAAATATATAAAACATAAAATTCTAAATTTAGAGCACAAATAAAACTAGTTGGTAGTTATCTAAACTAGCACTATTTGTGTTTTTATTTTATACTATTTGATTATAGTGATATATATGATAGATGCAATTATTTTATTATATTAGATATAATAATTGTATAACATTAAAGATAGAAAGTAAGAGGTTGTACTATAATTATCAATGGATATTTAGGAGAAAATTATATGAGAGTATTAATAATAGAGGACAATAAAGAACTTTCTTATAATATGAAAGTAGGATTAGAAAATGAAGGTCTAGTGGTAGACGTGGCAAATAATGGATTTGATGGAGAAGAAAAGGCATTCATCAATGAGTATGATGTTATTTTACTGGATTTAAATTTACCTGATAAAGATGGAATAAGTATACTAGAGTTTTTCAGAAGTAATAAGTTAGATATTCCGGTAATAATCGTTACAGCAAGAGATGAGGTAACTGAATTAGCAAGAGGTCTTGATCTAGGGGCTGATGATTATATAGTAAAGCCATTTCAAATTATAGAGCTAAGAGCAAGGATACAAGCTGTGATAAGAAGATTTTATGGTAGAACAAATCCAAATATCGAAGTTGGTCCTTTAATTATTAATCCATCATCTAGAAAAGTATATGTATATAATGAAGAGGTTAAATTAGGGACAAAAGAGTTTGATATAGCAGAATATATTGCAAGTAGGCATCCAAATATTGTATCTGGAATAGATATAGCTGAGCATGTATATGATGAATACTTTGATCCTTTATCATCTGTACTA
>NZ_NOJY02000002.1 GCF_002250835.2 Romboutsia weinsteinii | reverse complement strand
GGTTAGCTATAAAAGAGAAAGTATTAGGTCTTCCAACTTTAGCTATATATAAAGATGGTCAAAAAATAGATGAAGTTACTAAAGATGATGCTACAATACCAAATATTGAAGAAATGATAAAGAGAAACCTTTAAGAGTACTTGGGGAATAGGTAATAGTTATGTTATAACTTTGAGATTAAACTCCATTTTGAGTTTAATCTCAGGTATATATAAATTAAGATTAAATATTGGGGGGTGCACTAATGCGTCTTGAATTAGGGAAAATATTTATTAAAGATGTACAGTTTGGACAAGCAACAGAGGTAAAAGATGGAGTATTATTCATCAACAAAGACGAAATGTTAGAAGCTATAGGTGGAGATGAGCATATAAAATCAATAGATTTAGAAATAGCTCGTCCAGGTGAAAGTATAAGAATAACACCTGTAAAAGATGTTATAGAACCTAGAGTAAAGGTTGAGGGAAACGGTGGAATATTCCCAGGGATAATATCTAAAGTTGACACTGTAGGGGAAGGAAGAACTCACGCATTAAAAGGTGCAGCTGTTGTAACTACTGGTAAAATAGTAGGATTCCAAGAAGGAATAATAGATATGACAGGTGCAGGAGCAGATTACACTCCATTCTCTAAATTAAACAATGTGGTTGTTATTGCAGAGCCAGTAGATGGATTAAAGCAATATGATCATGAAAGAGCTGTTAGAATGATAGGATTTAAGGCAGCTACATATTTAGGAGAAGCAGGTAGAAATCTTACTCCAGATGAAGTATCAGTGTATGAAACTAAGCCTCTTCTTGAATCTATAAAAGAATATCCAGAACTACCGAAGGTAGGATATGTATATATGCTTCAAACACAAGGATTACTTCATGATACATATGTATATGGAGTAGATGCTAAGCAAATAGTACCGACTTTATTATATCCAACAGAATTAATGGACGGAGCTATAGTAAGTGGAAACTGTGTTTCTGCATGTGATAAAAATCCAAGTTATGTTCATATAAACAACGGAGTAGTTGAAGATTTATATGCACAACATGGAAAAGAAATAAACTTTGTAGGGGTAATTATAACTAATGAAAACGTATACTTAGCGGACAAAGAAAGATCTTCTAACTGGACTGCTAAATTATGTAAGTACTTAGGTCTTGATGCAGTTATAGTTTCTCAAGAAGGATTTGGAAATCCTGATACTGACTTAATTATGAACTGTAAGAAAATAGAAATGGAAGATATTAAAACAGTTATCGTAACTGATGAGTATGCAGGAAGAGATGGGGCATCTCAATCATTAGCTGATGCTGATGTAAGAGCTAATGCGGTTGTAACTGGTGGAAATGCAAATCAAGTTGTTGTACTACCAAAACTTGATAAAATAATAGGCCATATAGATGTAGTAGATGTAATAGCTGGTGGAGCTGCTGGAAGTTTAAGAGAAGATGGAACTATAGAAGTAGAAATTCAAGCTATAACAGGTGCTACTAATGAAACAGGATTTGGTCATTTAACTGCAAAAGCATACTAAAATATAGAAAAATATTATTAAAAATAGGGGGATTATTATGAGCGTACTTGCTAATAAAAAGGTTCTTATAATAGGTGACCGTGATGGTATACCAGGACCTGCAATAGAAGAATGTGTAAAAACTGTAGATGGAGTAGAAGTTGTATTTTCATCAACTGAGTGTTTTGTCTGAACGGCTGCTGGGGCTATGGACTTAGAAAACCAAAACAGAGTTAAAGAAGCTGCTGATAAATTCGGAGCTGAAAATGTTGTGGTTTTACTAGGTGCTGCTGAAGCCGAAGCTGCAGGTCTTGCAGCAGAGACAGTAACTGCTGGTGATCCAACTTTCGCTGGACCACTTGCTGGAGTAGAATTAGGACTTGGTGTATACCATGTTGTAGAAGATGAAGTTAAATCTTTATTTGATGAAAGTGTATATGAAGATCAAATAAGTATGATGGAAATGGTATTAGAAGTAGATGAAATAGTAGATGAAATGTCTGGTATAAGAGAGCAATTCTGTAAATATAACGCGTAAACTAGTTTAAAAGGGGTGAATATATATGGGGAAACTAAGAGTAGTTCATTACATTAATCAGTTCTTTGCTGGAATAGGTGGAGAAGAAAAAGCTGATACAAAACCACATGTGGCAGAACAATTACCACCAATAAGTGCTAACTTAAACAAGTTATTAGGGGACGATATAGAAGTAGTTGGAACTGTTGTGTGCGGAGATAGTTACTTCAATGAAAATATAGAGAGTGCAAGTAAAGAAGTATTAGAAATGATAAAGGGATTTGAACCAAATCTTTTCATAGCTGGACCTGCATTTAATGCTGGTAGATATGGAGTAGCAGCAGGAACTATAACTAAAGTTGTTAAGGAAGAATTAAACATACCTTGTTTAACTGGAATGTACATAGAAAATCCAGGAGCTGACATGTTTAAGAAAGAAGTATATATAATGTCTACTTCAGATTCTGCAGCAGGTATGAGAAAAGCACTTCCTACAATAGCTAAATTTGCAAAGAAATTAGTTACAGGAGAAGAAATAGGATCTCCAGCTGAAGAAGGATATATAGAAAGAGGAGTAAGAGTTAATTACTTCCACCCAGATAGAGGATCAAAGAGAGCAGTTGACATGTTGCTTAAAAAGATAAAGGGTGAAGAATTCGTAACTGAATATCCAATGCCTAACTTTGATAGAGTAGATCCAAGCCCTGCTGTAGCTGATTTATCTAAGTGTAAAATAGCACTAGTTACATCTGGCGGTATAGTGCCAAAGCACAATCCAGATAGAATAGAATCATCTTCAGCTTCTAAGTATGGTGAATACAGTATAAAAGGGTTAAATGACTTAACTGAAGACAGTCATGAAACTGCACATGGTGGATATGACCCAGTATATGCAAACTTAGATTCAGATAGAGTGTTACCTGTAGATGTGCTTAGAGACTTAGCAAATGAAGGTTTAATTGGTGAATTACATGAATTATTCTATACTACAGTTGGTAATGGTACTGCAGTTGCAAGTGCTAAGAAGTTTGCAGCTGAAATAGGTGAGAAATTAATAGCAGATGGCGTAGATGCAGTAATCTTAACTTCTACGTGAGGTACTTGTACTCGTTGCGGTGCAACGATGGTAAAAGAAATAGAAAAGACTGGTATACCTGTAGTTCACATGTGTACAGTAGTTCCTATATCATTAACAGTTGGAGCTAATAGAATAGTACCAACAATAGCAATACCACATCCACTTGGAAATCCAAAGCTTGATCCTGCAGAAGAAAAAGCTCTTAGAAGAAAGCTTGTTGAAAAAGCTTTACATGCATTAACTGTTGAAGTTGAAGGTCAAACAGTATTTGAAGAAGATGTAACTTTAAAAGATGTATTAGCAAAAGCTTAATATACTAAATAAAGATTATATTGCAGTTTATTTAGATACTAATATTTAAATAAATTGTATGAAAATAAAAGTTATACATAAGTGCTACATCAAAATATGCAAATTATTTTGATGTAGCACATTATATGGTTACTTTAAAAATTAAGAAAACTTAGCGGGGGTGCAACAAAATGTCTTATCCAATATTAAAAGGGGCTAGCTATGTACTTATTCATACTCCAGATATGATAGTACAAAATGGAAGTACTTGTGCAGTTGAAAGAGCAACTCATCCAGAATCAGAATTCTTAAAGGAAATAACAAATCATATTAGAAGCTATGAAGACGTAGTAAACTACTTACCAAACCAAGTATACATAGGAAACAATAGGCCAGAAGAATTAAAAGAAATAGCACTACCATGGTGTGAACATAAAATAGAAGGAAATAGAAATGGAAAATTAGGAGAAATAATGCCTCAAGATGAATTCTTCGCATTAATTCAAATATGTGATGCTTTTGACCTAGTTAAATTATCTCAAGCGTTTATCGATGTAGTAAAACCTAAAATTGAAAATAACTACCCAGAGCTTGCTCCTTTTATAGGAAAGCTAAAGGGTGATGATATAGAAGAAGGAAAAGAATTAGTAGAATCTCATATAGCAGAAGGATTATTCCATGAAGGCAAACTTGTTGGATATATAAAAAGAGCTCATGATGTTGATGTAAATTTAAATGCTCACACTATGCTAGAAAACTTAGTTGTTAAGGCATCTGGGGTTTTATCTGCTATTCAATTATTAAGAGCTAAAAATATTGATCCATTAAGTATAGATTATGTTATAGAATGTTCAGAAGAGGCTTGTGGAGATATAAATCAAAGAGGTGGAGGAAACTTTGCAAAATCTATAGCTGAAATGGCAGGTCTTATGAATGCTACAGGTTCTGATACAAGAGGATTCTGTGCAGCTCCAACTCATGCATTAATACAAGCTGCAGCGTTAGTTAAATCAGGAATACATAAAAATGTAATGGTGGTAGCAGGAGGAGCAAGTGCAAAACTTGGAATGAATGCAAAAGACCATATCAAAAAAGGTCTTCCAGTACTAGAGGATGTTGTGGGTGGATTTGCTGTATTAGTATCTGAAAATGATGGAGTAAACCCAATAATAAGAACTGATTTAACAGGTAAGCATACTGTTGGAACAGGTTCTTCTCCTCAAGCTGTTATGACGGCACTTATAACTTCTGGTCTTGATAGAGCGAACTTAAAAATAACAGATGTAGATGTATATTCTGTTGAGATGCAAAATCCAGACATTACAAAGCCAGCTGGAGCAGGAGATGTTCCAGAAGCTAACTACAAGATGATAGGTGCGCTTGCAGTTAAGCGTGGAGATTTAGAAAAGAAAGAGTTAAAAGACTTTGTATCTAAAAAAGGATTGCCAGGGTGGGCTCCTACTCAAGGACATATACCATCAGGAGTACCTTACATAGGATTCTTAATAGATGATTTAACAAGTGGAGATAAAAATAGAGCTATGATAGTTGGTAAAGGAAGTTTATTCTTAGGAAGAATGACTAATTTATTTGACGGAGTATCTTTCATAGCTGAGAGAAACACAGGGGTTACAGAAGAGACTTCAGGAATATCTAAGGATGAAGTAAAGAAAATAATAGCTGAAGCAATGAAAAAACTAGCACTAGACATGATAGAAGAATAGGGGTGAGGATATGTCAAAAAAAGTTATATCAGATGTATTCTTAGAAATAGCTAATGCAATAGAAAGTGGAGAGTTTGGAAAGAAAGTTAAGATAGGATTAACTACACTTGGAAGTGAGCATGGAGTAGAAAATCTTGTAAATGGAGCTTATATAGCTAAGTCAAATTTATTTGAAATAGTACTTATAGGTCCTAAGGTAGACACTGATCTAGAAGTAGTTGAAGTAAATGATGAAAAAGAAATGCATGTTAAAATGGAAGAGTTATTAGATTCGGGATACATAGATGCATGTGTAACTATGCATTATAACTTCCCTATAGGTGTATCTACTGTTGGTAGGGTAATAACACCAGCTAAAGGTAAAGAGATGATACTTGCTACTACTACAGGAACTAGTGCAACTAATAGAATAGAAGCAATGGTTAGAAATGCAATTTACGGAGTATCTACTGCTAAGTCAATAGGTATAAAAACACCTAAGGTAGGAATACTTAACGTAGATGGAGCAAGACAAGTCGAAAAATGCCTAAAAGAATTACAAGCTAATGGATATGATATAGATTTTGCAGAGTCTATAAGAGCAGATGGTGGTTGTGTAATGAGAGGAAATGATCTTCTTGTTGGAGCACCAGATGTTATGGTTACAGACACTCTTTCTGGAAATATATTTATGAAGGTATTTTCTTCTTTTACAACAGGAGGAGATTATGAAGCTCATGGATTTGGATATGGTCCAGGTGTTGGAGAAAATTATGACAGAAGGGTACTTATATTATCAAGAGCTTCAGGGAGTCCTGTAGTAGCTAATGCTATTAAATATGCTTATGATATAGTAAAAGGCGATATAACAAATATATCTAAGAATGAATTTAAAAACGCTAAAACAGCTAAATTTGATGATATAATAAGCTCTCTAACTAAGAAAGAAGCTAAGACAAATGTTGAAGAAGTTAAGATGCCAGATAAAGAAGTAGTTACTCGTCAAATCTCTGGAATAGATATAATGGATCTAGAAGAAGCAGTAAGCGAATTATGGAGACAAGGAGTCTATGCTGAGAGTGGAATGGGTTGTACAGGACCTATAGTATTAGTTAATGATGCTAAAGGGGATATAGCTGTAGAAACACTTATAAAAGCAGGATATACAGCAAAATAAAACTATTATAAGTTGTTTTAAAATATGTATGAAATTATATATATTTTAAAGCAACTTTTTATTTGTAGTAAATTTATAAATAAATGTAAGTATTTGTTGAATAAACTAAAATAATAATATATAATTAGAAGAAATAATTTAATAATATTACCTGTATATTTTTGATAATATGGTTCAAACGTTTCTACCGGGCTACCGTAAATTGCCTGACTACAGGAGTGATAAAAGTCTACAACTTGTATTATAAATCAAGTTAAATATATTTATAAAAATGTATTAAATACTTTTGAAGTTTTAACTCCTGTCTAGAATTATAGATAGGAGTTTTTTATTATAAGGAAATTAATATAGCGACAATACTATTAGGAGGAATTTATTATGAAGTCATTACAAGAGAAAATATTAAATGAGGGCAGTGTGTCTGGAAGTGATATATTAAAAGTTGATAGCTTTTTAAATCATCAACTTGATGTAGCTTTTTTAAATGAAATAGGAAAAGAATTTAAAGAAAGATTTAAGGATGAAAAAATAGATAAAATACTTACAATAGAGGCGTCGGGGATAGCAATAGCATCTATAGCATCTCAGTATTTTGGTAATGTGCCAGTAGTTTTTGCAAAAAAAGCAGAGTCTAAAAACTTAGATAAAGAGGTATTTGAAACTAAAGTATATTCTTTCACAAAAGCAAAAGAATATAGTGTAAAAGTATCTAAAAAATACTTACATAAAGGTGAAAATATATTAGTATTAGATGATTTTTTAGCTAATGGTAGAGCTGCATTAGGTCTTAAAGATTTAGTAGACCAAGCTGGGGCAAATTTAGTTGGGGTAGGTATAGTTATAGAAAAAGGATTCCAAGAAGGTAGACAGCTTCTTTTAAATGAAGGAGTTAAATTAGAGTCTTTAGCAATACTTGAATCTATAGAAAATGGAACAGTAAAATTTAGATAATAAAATATTTAACCTGCATTAAATAGAGTTTCTCTGAAACTTTACTTTAATGCAGGTTATTTTTTATATCTTGAACTTTAATATATGAACTAAAATAACTAATATACTTTAAAAAATAACATAAAAACAATAAAATGTTAAATAAAAGATTAACATGAAAAAAATAGTGAACTGTGGTAATATTAATAAATAAACGAGGAAAACTAAATTGTAAAACAAAAATATTAATATTATGGAGGTTTATGAAATGAAATTTTTTATAGACACAGCAAACATAGACGATATAAGAGAAGCTAATGAATTAGGTGTTATATGTGGGGTAACAACAAACCCATCTTTAATAGCTAAAGAAGGTAGAGATTTTATAGAAGTAGTAAAAGAAATTAGCGAAATAGTAGATGGTCCAATAAGTGCTGAAGTAATAAGCTTAGAGCATGAAGGGATGATACTAGAAGCAGAAAAGTTATGTAAGATACATAAAAATATAGTAATAAAAGTACCTATGACTGCAGAAGGATTAAAAGCTGTTAAGGTATTATCTTCAAAAGGTATAAAAACTAATGTTACATTAATATTCTCAGCAACGCAAGCACTTTTAGCTGCAAGAGCAGGAGCTACTTATGTAAGTCCATTTGTTGGAAGATTAGACGATATAGGTCAAAATGGATTAGAGTTAATTGAAGAGATAGTAGACATATTTAGTGTAAATGCTATAGAAACTCAAATAATAGTTGCAAGTGTTAGAAACCCAATACATGTTTCTCAAGCGGCTAGAATGGGTGCTGATATAGCTACAGTGCCTCTTAAGGTTATAAACCAAATGATGAAGCATCCTTTAACAGACAAAGGAATTGAAAGCTTTATGAAGGATTGGGAAGGTTCTTCATTAACTTTATAATATAGTAATAAAAAACAAGTATTTAATAATTAAATACTTGTTTTTTATTTTAAGTAAATTATAATTTATTTAGATACTTGCTGATCTTTGCCATAATATAAATCTAAATCTAACTCTTTCTCACTATTACTTACTATTAGTGTACAGGCACAGTCACCCATTACATTAACAGTAGTTCTAGTCATATCTAATAATCTATCAACGCCCATTATTAAACCGATGCCTTCTATTGGAAGTCCAACAGAAGTTAGAACCATTGATAGTGTTATCATACCAACACCAGGAACACCAGCAGTACCTATAGAAGCTAAAGTAGCTGTTAGAATTATTGTAAGTAATCCGCTAAAACCTAAATCTATATTATATATTTGAGATATAAATACACAAGCAACACCTTGCATTATAGCTGTACCATCCATATTAATAGTTGCTCCTAAAGGTATAGTAAATGAAGCTACAGAGTTATGAACTCCTATTTCTTCCATGCTTTCTATACTTAAAGGAATAGCCGCGTTACTAGAAGCTGTTGAAAATGTTACTGCAGCAACATTAGCAAATTTCTTATAGAAAGGTTTTAATTTAAGTCCAGTTGTAAACTTAACTAAACCTGAATAAACAAGGAATGCTTGTAATGCTAGTGCTATTAATACTGCAAGCATATATTTTAGTAAAGAAAACATTGCATCAAATCCAACTGTAGCAAAGGTATTAGTTATTAATGCAAATACACCGTAAGGAGCTAAGTGCATTATTATTGTAACCATCTTCATACATAGTTCATTTGCAGATTCAAAGAATTTTTTTACAGGCTCAGCTTTTGCGCCAACCATACTTATAGATACACCTAATAAAAGTGCAAATACTATTATCTGTAGCATTTCTCCACTTGCAAGTGATTGAATTGGATTTGTAGGTATCATACCTAAGAATATATCAACTAAAGATTTACTCTCTGCGATAGTAGTTTCTTGTGTTATTAATTCAGACATATCAAGACCTATACCTGGGTTTATTAATTTACCAATTCCTAAAGCTATTGTTATTGCAACAGCAGTAGTTATTAAATAGAAGCAGATAGTCTTTACACCTATTCTACCTAATTTTTTTACATCACCTATTGACGAAGCACCACATACTAAAGAAGCAAAAACTAGCGGAACAACTAGCATTTTTATAGCATTGATGAAACCTGTTCCTAATAACTTTAAGATTCCATCTAATAATAATGTATTTTTAAATCCGCCATCTGGCATCCCTTTTAATACTAAACCGAAACAAACCCCCAATATTATACCTATGAAAATTTTAGCCGTAAGTCCTATTTTCTTTTTCAATAACATCTCCCCCTTAAAATAATATTATTAATAAATAATTATTGCTTTCTTATTAAATAATAGCATGGTTACTTATAATAATGCAAGAATTAAAAATAAAAATTCATAAATTAGAAAATTGGTGAAATTTAACGGGGTGAGAATAATAATGATATACACTTTATATAACCGTAGACGTAAGGAAAGTGTGATTTTGAGTAGCATGTTTACAAATTTTGAGAAAGTTAAATTTGAAAGATTATAAAAAGTTACACCATTGTTACTTAGGATTACGACTTTGTAATCTAAGGTAACAACGGTGTAACTGTTATGTAGAAATTTTGTATGATATTATTGAAATATAGAAAAGGAAATAAAAGAAAATTAATATAAATATTACATATTGAAAGAAGGTATAAATTATGAAAAGAGGAATAATAACACTATCAATTTTATGTTCAGGAATATTAATGATTAGCCCGATAAGCAATCTTTCATTTGCAGAAGACGCAAATAATAAAGAAGCAATAAATGGACAAGTTATAATACAAAATACAGATGAAAAAAACAATCAACAATCTAATATACAAGATGAGAATAAAGAAACAAATATAGTAAATACAAATAAATCAGAAGAAACAAAAGGTAAGGATGAAGAAGCTAATAAAGAAGTAGTTAAGCAAGAGGAAGTAAAACAAGAAGTACCAAAGCAAGAAATTGAAAAAATAGAGGAAAAAACTGAAAAAGTAGAAACAAGTGTAGAGGTTGTAAAACAATTAAATAAAGAACAAGCTAAAGAGCTTCTTGAATCTCGTAATCAAGGGTTACAATTTGAATATCAAGGAGATGAAAATAATTTTAGCACTTTAAAAGAAAAAGGATTAAGTGGATATGTATTTTTGCCAAATGTTGATGGTGATATGGGATACTTTGTAGATAAAAACACATCTAATGTTTATTACTTCCATCCAAGCGGATATATGGATTTAATGATATAAAAATATAAGTAAAAACCCTATAAATTATAAAAGAGCTTCTAAAAAGAAGCTCTTATTTTTTATTATTTTGTAGCAGCAACAACTGACATTTCAACTAATAGACATTCTCTAGCTAATTTAGCTTCAACACAAGCTCTAGCAGGTTCGTGTCCTTTTTCTACCCATGCATCCCACACAGAGTTCATATCAGCGAAGTATTTCATATCACTTACATATATAGTTACAGATAATATGCTCTTTTTGTCAGAACCATATTTATTTAATAAATCTTCTACTTTATCTAATATAGCAGTAGTTTGCTCTTTTGCATCTCCTTCAGCGTGAACTTGTCCGCATAAGTAAAGAGTATTATTATGTATAACAGCCTTGCTCATTCTTCCATTATTTTCAAATCTTTGTATTTCCATAGTTAGACCTCCTAAAGTTTTTGACTATTAAATTATAATATAAATTTATATAACATTCTAGATTTAATGATTAAAAAGATTATAAACCTAAACATATTGTTGGCAAAAATAATGTAATTAACCTACAATAAATATATACGTTTTAGTTTAGCTTAAAGGATATATGACTAATCAAACTACAAGAAAATATATTAAGAAGAGGGGAATATAGATGGAAGTAGTTAGGATTTTTGTAATAGGAGCAGGACTTAGAGGTATGTATGGATACGCACCATATATACATGAGAATCCAAACTTATGTAAGGTGATTGGTGTAGCAGAAATAAAAAAAGGTAGAAGAGATTTATTTAAGCAGAAATATCAGCTAGATGATAATTATGTTTTTGAAAGTGTGGATGATTTTTTAAGTCTTGAAAAAATAGCCGACGCAGTAATAATAGCTAGTAGTGATGATAGACATTACGAGCATGCTAAAAAATGTTTGGAAAAAGGATATCATGTTTTGTTAGAAAAACCAGTGGCAAATAGTTTAGATGGACTAGTTCATTTGAATGAATTATGTGATAAATATGATAAACAAATATTTATGACTTGTCATGTACTTAGATACACTAAATTCTTTGAAAAATTAAGGGAGATAGTAAATGGTAAAGGGTTAGGAGAGCTAATAAGTATTCAGCATAATGAAAATATAGGGTATTGGCATTATGCACATAGCTATACTAGAGGGAACTGGAGAAATAGTAGTGATACAGCAGCATTAATATTAACGAAGAGCTGTCATGATATAGACATACTTTCTTATATTTCTGGTAGTAAATGCAAGAAGATCGCCTCATTTGGAAATCAAAAATATATGAATAATGCTAATTTTGATGATAACATGAGTGAGAATTGTTTAAGTTGTAAAAATGAAAAAGATTGTCCTTACTCAGCAAAAAAAATATATATAGAAAATAGTAGAGATATAAATCACGCAGTTCACATTAACCCGACCGAAGAAAATTTACTTGATATTCTTAAAGATGGACCTTATGGAAAATGTGTTTATAATTGTGATAATAATGTTGTTGATAATATGGTTAGTATATTAGAGTTTGAAAATAAGGTTACAGCAACGTTTAACTTATGTGCATATACAAAAGAATGTGATAGAACTATAAAGCTAATGTTTAGCAAAGGTGAAGTTGGAGGAAGTCTCTTAAAAAATGAGATAAGAGTCAAAAAATTTGGGGAAAATGAGGAAATTATAATAAATCCAGGTATAAATATAAAAGGTCATGGTGGAGGGGATTTACGACTTATAGAAGACTTTATAAAGCTTATAAAAGAAGGCAGAGTAGAAGACTCTAGAACTAGTGTTAAATATGCAATAGAAAGCCATATTGTTGCTTTTGCGGCAGAATATTCAAGAGTAAGTGAAAGTGTTGTATACATAAATGAATTTTATAAAGAAGCTATTGAGATGACTGAAAAAATAGAAGACACATTATTTTAGATAAGATAAAAAGAAGCTACTCTAAATAAAATATTATAGATAGCTTCTTTTTAAATTTTATTTCTTTCTTTTCTTAAAAAATCACTACATTGAGATAGCATATAAGAAAGTATTGAGAATAAAATACCTGTAGTATATGGAATACATATTGAAGACATGAAGTAGTCAATAACATTAATGGTAATAAAAGTTATACTAATATCAAGTAGAGACTCTAAAAGTTTATACAATGGATGAGGCAACCTACTAACATATTTTGCGATATCCAAGAAAAATGTACATACAAAGTCTACGGGAGTATTTACACAAAAATAAACTAGAAAGAAAAATAATACAGATTTAACAGAGTCATATTCAAACCCTAAAAAGGATAAAAATCCTATTCCAACGACCGTAAAAATACAAAATGCAATCAGTGCTAATACTGAGATAAATAGAATAATAAAGATTAATTGGAACAAAGGAATTTTACTTTTGATTTTAACGACCCCCTAGAAAACATACTTATATATAGAGTATAAAATATTTCAAATAAAATATAAACTTAAAAATATAAAATTTAATCATAAGATGGACTTACCAAAAATAATAATATAGAAAATACTATCACAAGCCGAAGTGACAATATAACACCTCCTAAGTGGTATTTAGGTAATATATATTCTCGTTTCAAAAATATATTACAAAAATAAATTATATTACTATTTAATTAGATTAAATATGGTATAATCTAATACAAGTAAAAACTTTAGCTAGGAGGAATAGATATGTCTGATGATAGAATAATTGATTTTAATGAATTAAAAAATAAAGTTAAAGACTCTGATGTAGATAAATTTGAGCAGTATATATACAACTTGTATTTTTCTGTTATGGATGGAAGTATGACGATGGCTGAATTTTCAAGAAAAATACTTGATTATATGAAAGAAAATAATATATCACAAGAAAAGTTTATGAATATACAAAAGAGGTTTATGGAAAGATATGGAATGGACAATGAAGAAGTTGAAAAGCAATTAAAAAACTTCGGAATAGATCCATCTACTGTTGGATTTGGAAATATGGATTTAAATAATATTACTAATGAAAACATAGAAAATATTCAAAAGACAGCAGGGTTTTATGAGAAGTATGGAAGTAAGATACAACCTAAAAGTTGTATAAGCACATATGTAAAAAATGATACTAATGACATAGATATAATAGTAGATCAAGAAAAAGTAATGCTTTATAGCAATAAGAAAATAAATCTTATGGATGCAGAGTTAAATGAACTTTTACTAGCATATAAAAATATGTTTAATAAAAAAATAAGAGTAGTCTTATGTGAAAGTTCAAATGAATATGATTATTAAATGTTAGATACAATAAAAAAGTCTATACATAACTTAAGATAAAAGTATATATTCTGTTACTTTCAGAGGAATACTTTTTATAAGTTAAGTATAGGCTTTTACTATTTTAATGATAGAGATTTTAAAACTTTAATACCATTTTGTATTAAGCTGTTAAGAAATACAATATTTAAAAGCTCAGCTGGATGCACATTTGGAATATCATATGTATCTACTAAATCCATTGGAACTATAATATTTTTATTAATATTGTTTTGATTGAAGTATGATTTTAAAGTTATTGCAAATTGATATATACAAATATCTGTACAATCACCAACTATAATAATATTATCTATACCTTTGAAGCTAATATCATCCAAAGCAAAAAAACCATTAGTTGAGTTTTTAGGTATAACCTGTATGTTATCTATTTCTTTAAGTTCATCAACTATTTCACTTTCATAATCACCTTCTATACAATGAGAAGGGTAGCTTAAAAGTTCTATAGCATTTGGTTTATGGCAGTCTGTAAATGCGATGATCTTCTTAATTTTAGAAGATAACTCTCTTGTAAAATTAGCAATAGGATGCACTAGATTTTCTATTCTCGGCGAGTATAAAGAACCTTGTTTTGCAAATCCATTATTAATATCTACTATAAAAAGAGCAGTTTTATCAAATTCAAAATCTGATATATTTTCTGTAGGTAAATTTTCTAAATTATTCTTTAGAGACTCTAATTCATGTAATAACTTATCCATAAGGCACCCCCATTTGTGATTTAATAAGATTGTACAATATATATAAAACAAAAGTCAATACTAGTGTAAAGACAGAAAAAAGACTACTTTGAATATATTATTAAAAGTAGTCTTTTTAAGAGATTAAGTTATCCGCATAGGTCGAATACTTCTCTCTATAAATATTATGCTTTTATATCTTAATTTGATACACAAATTAGCTGTATCTTATCTAAAAATTAATTTTGCAACTATTGTTATAATAGGTAATGCTATTGCTGTACGCATTATAAATAATATAAATAAATCTTTTATATTAAGAGGTATATCTGATTTTAATATAACTGCACCAGTTTCAGTTAAGTATATCAACTGAGTTATAGACAATGCACCAATTATAAATTGAGTAACTTGGCTTATATCTGATCCAGATACCATTATAGATGGTAAGAACATATCTGTAAATCCTACTAACACTGCAGGTGCAGCAGCTTGAGCATCTGGTATTTGTAGTAAGTTCAGTACAAATACTACAGGTATAGATATTATATTAAAGAAAGGAGTGAATTCAGCAACTATTAATGCTAAAGTTCCCCAAGCCATAACTAAAGGAAGTAACCCTAAGTACATATCTATTACTGTTTTGAATCCATTTGATATTATAGCTCCTACAGATGGAGCAGTTTCAGCTCTTTTTATAGCTTTATTTAAACCAAAGTTGAAAACGTTAGCACCCTCTGGAACTATTTCTTCTTTTAAATGTTTGACATTGTTATAAGTCTTATTCGTAAATCCTTTTAATGGATAGATACGAGGTAAGATTAAAGCACAAGCTAATGATGCTAAACAAACTGTAGCATAAAATGGAACGAATAAAGGCATAAACCCTAATTGATCAGCTATTACAGTTGAAAATGGTAAAGATACTAATGAGAAACAAACAGATATTATTGCAGCTTCTTTAGCTGTATAGAAGCCTTGTTTGTATTGAGTATTAGTAATCATAATACCAAGAGTACCATCTCCTAACCAAGATGAAACAGCATCTATAGCAGAACGTCCTGGAACACTAAATAATTTATACATTGATTTAGATATTAATGTACCGAATAAATCCATAAGACCAAAGTCTACAACTAGTGGTAATAAAAATCCTGATACTAAGAAAATTGCAAGTAAGCTTGGTAAAAGGCCTAGCATAGTTTGACCTGTTACTTCTGAGTTTATTGCTTCAGGTCCAACTTGGAAGATTGTCATAACAATAAATACTGCCCCTAATATTCTAAATGTTAGCCAAAAAGGTGATACATTTAAAAGGTTATTTAAAAAGTCATTTTTTATATGTACGAATTTGCTAATAATAGATAGTAAAGCTGATGCTACTATTACTACTAATGCGATATTTTCAAGGTAGTTAGCGCCAACTATTTTTACTAGCTCTGCTAAAAACCCAATTCCTATATTGAAAGGAGATAATCCTTCTAAAGGTATCATACTTCCATAAGGTAGTGGAATGATGAATAAAAATAATCCAAATAACGATGGTATTAAAAATTTAAATAAGTTCTTATTGCTAGTCTGGATACTAGCAGTTGTATTAGTTTGCATATTACTTCCTCCTGATTAATTATATTTAAAAATAAAAAAGTCCCTTGGTCAAAAGACCAAGAGACGAAAATTTCCGCGTTACCACTCTCGTTGATAAAATTTAATTATTTTGCCGGCAAATTATTAAACTTTATCCACTCAATCTCTTAAGGCGAGATAACCTATTGCCATACTTAGGTTCAAGCAATATTCTCCAAAGCTCTCTTCAATCAAATTTCAATGCCAAGCTTCCACCATCCTCGGCTCTCTAAAAAATTCATTTAATTTACTCTCTTTTTCATAGAATGTATTCGTATTAACTTATTGATATGATTTTAAAATAATTTTTTTGAAAAGTCAACATATAAATTTAAAAATTAATCAAAAACTAATGACTGTTTAAAATATTCAGAAGAATATGTGTGTGATTAGTAAATATTAAATATACAAAAAAATTAATAGATTTTATATTTTAAATATAGTGTTTGCAATATATGGGAACTTTCAAACTATTCTTATTAGCAGTGGTTACATTAAGATAATGTATCAATCAAAGTAACATAAACTAAATTTATAAAATATTATAAAATATAACAAAATTATGGGGGCGAGAGTATGGCTATTAATCAAATATTTAGAGAAATGTTTAAAGAGCAAAAAAGACAAAGAGAGCTAGAGTACCAAAAGGAAATAATAAAAAGAGCAATAGAAAGCCAAGGTAGTAGTTTAAGTGATTTTGAAGAAGGAATGGACTTATTAGAGAAAGAACGATATGAAGAGGCTCAAGTTTTTTTAAGAATGTGTGCAGATGAAAATAACTCTCAAGCGCAGTATGAAATAGGTAAATTACTTAAGGATGGACTTGGTATAGAACAAAACAGAGATGAGGCAAAAAAATACCTAATGGAGTCCTATAAACATGGATTTAAAAAATCGGGTTCAGTTTTAAGGGAGATGAGATTTGAAGAGAATGAAAGAATAGATAAATTACTTAATGAAAATTTTAATAATAAGGTTAGTAATCTAGGGTACAGTATTGATATGCCAAGTAATTGGGTAGAATTAGAATCAAAAAATAAGAACTGCTTTGATACTGTAGCTATAGATGGATATGACGGAGACGTTATTTTTAATATAAAAATGCAGGTATTTTTGATAGAGATACCTGATAATATGGCTAGTTGTGTGTCCTTAGATAGAGTAGCAAATAATATGGGATGTATAGAGTCGGTAGATTTTAATAATGGGAATTGTAATGGAAAATTAATTTGTGGAGAAGGATTAGATGGAACTTGTAACTATATTTTTATAGCAAAAGGGAGAAGAGGAGTATATGATTTAAGAGTAATCGTTGATAAGCACTTAGAACCAATTTATGAAGAGATAATTGATCATATAATATATAGCTTTAATATAATTGATATATAATATTAATGTTATAAGATAGCCGTGAATAAGCTAATAATTATTTATAGAGTAAGTAAAATTCAAAAAAACAGTAATTAAACTAAAGGAGCCAGTATGATATGTAATAAATCTACTGGCTCTTTTAGTTTAATTAAAGCAGTCCTTAGTAAAATAGTCATCATCGTCAAATAGAATATGGCCACTTTGATATTCTTCACCATTTACTAATATCTTAAATTTATCTAAATTGAAATTCTCTATGTAAGTTTTGGCTATAGAATCTAGCATTATACTTTCATAAGAAGAACCTAAATTAAAATTATAAAATTCATTTGAAAAATCTATGATCCCAACTGTTTGATTATCGGCATCTTCATATTTATCAAATTTGTTTAGTTTAGTATCAGGTACTATAATATCAACATTTTTTAATTCTTCAAAAATAGTGTTAGCAGTTATTTCGCTTAGAGTTACCTCTTTATTAACAAGGTTCTCAGCATTTTTATCCGATGTGTAGATAGTAGCTACTACGCTATTTTCAGAATTAGACTTTGGTGTATTATCTTCTTCAGACTGAGGGAGGTTAGAGCTATCACTGCACCCCACAGTAAAAAAACTTAGGCATAAAAAACATAATAAAATAAAAGTGAACTTTTTCACACTTATACATCTCCTTTAAATATAAATTTACTAGTACAAGTCTATGAATGGAGAGTATAAAATATAATACAAAAATTAATATTCTTTATATTTATTAATATTCTTTATATTAATAAATATAAAGAAGCTGTCCATAAGGACAGCTCTTAGTTTTTAGATGCATTAATTTCTTCTGATAAATTATTTAGGTATTCCCATCTTTCGTATTTATGCTCAAGTTCTTTTTCAAGACTAGCTTTTTCGTCTAGAATTTCTTGAAGTTTAGTAAAATCAGTAGCATATTTTGATGTGATTTCTTCAAGAGATTCTATTTTTTGTTCTAACTTCTCAATATCACTATCTATAGTATCGAACTCTCTTTGTTCGTTATAAGTAAATTTAAGTTTTTTATCATTTTTAGGTTTTTCTTTTTTAGGTTCAGAATCTACAGATTCATTCTTTGTATTTTTTTGTGATTCTTCAAACTCGATACCTTGTATTTCTCTATATAATTGATAATCGCTGTAGTTACCAGTATAAATATGAATTTTTCCATTTCCTTCGTAAGCAAAAACTTTATTACAGATTCTATCAAGGAAGTATCTATCATGCGAAACTGTTATTACAATACCTCTAAACTCATCAAGGTAGTCCTCCAGTCTATTAAGAGTTTCGATATCAAGGTCGTTAGTAGGCTCATCTAATAAAAGTACATTTGGAGCCATCATTAATGTTCTAAGCAGATGAAGTCTACGCCTTTCACCACCAGAAAGCTTGCCTATTAGAGTATATTGCATAGTACCATTAAATAAAAATCTTTCACACATTTGAGATGCAGTTATTTTACTTCCATCAGAAGTTTCTATATAGTCACTAGCCTCTTTTACATAATCTATAGCTCTCATTTCCGTATTCATATGAGAGTCATCTTGTGTGAAGCAACCTATTTTTACAGTTTCTCCTATTTCAATATGTCCACTATCTGGTTTTAATTGACCATCTAATATTTTTATTAGGGTAGATTTTCCAAGACCATTCTTTCCGATTATACCAATTCTATCAGTACGAGCTAAAGTATATTCTAAATTATCTATTACAGTTTTATCATCAAATCTCTTAGATATATTGTGTATCTCTATAATTTTGTTTCCAAGTCTACTTGAGCCAACAGAAATATCCATTTTATCATCAGTAGAAATAGGATTTTTGTTTACTAAATCATCAAACCTTTGAAGTCTTGCCTTTTGCTTTGTAGTACGAGCTTTTGCACCACGTCTAACCCAAGCTAACTCAGTTTTTATAAGGTTTTGACGTTTTTCCTCCATACTAGATTCTAAAGCAAGTCTTTCCATTTTCTTTTCTAAGAAAGAAGAGTAGTTACCATCATAGCTAAATAATCTACCCTTATCCAACTCAATAATTCTATTAGTAACACGATCTAGGAAATATCTATCATGAGTTATCATTAGTAGTGAGCCTTTTCTTGAATTAAGGTATTCTTCTAACCAATCTATAGTATCATTGTCTAAGTGGTTAGTAGGTTCATCTAATATTAAAAGCTCACAAGGAGTGATAAGAGCAGAGGCTAAAGAAACTCTTTTTCTTTGTCCACCTGAAAGTTCTTTAATTTTTTGATTAAAGTCATTTAAACCAAGCTTACTTAAGACAGATTTAGCTTCGCTCTCTAAGTCCCAAAGGTTTAGGGCATCTATTTTTTCTTGTAAAGATAATAGTTTTTTATTTAAATTATCATCATAATTAGTATTTATTTTTTCCAAAGTATCTTGATATTCTCCAAGTAACTTCATCTCATCTGAAGTACCTTTGAAAACCTGTTCTAAAATAGTTATAGTTTCATCATAATCAGGATTTTGAGGAAGATACTCAATTCTAACTCTATTTGCTTTTGTAATAGTTCCCTTATCAGGCTCTTCGCTACCTGCAATAATTTTTAATAAAGTAGATTTACCAGTACCATTTACACCGATAATACCTATTTTTTCACCTTCATTTATTCCAAAGGAAATATTTTCTAATAATATTTTCTCAGAATAACTTTTACCTATATTTTCTAAAGTCATTAAGTTCATATAATTATCACCTTTATATTATAAATTTTAAATTGATTTTTCAAAATGTTGATAGTCAGGGTTTTTCCAATGTCCTCCCCAGCTCCAGCCTCTGCTAGTAAAAGCATTGTAGCAATCATCGCCAACTTGTATCATACCCATTTTTGTATTAGACCTATCAGCATATGCATACCCACTTTCAGGGCTGGTCTTATTGCCAATAACGTGAGGATTTTGTAATGGATTTATATCTATTGCAAGTCCTTTTCCATGATTTGATACAGTGTTAGTATTAGCTATAGTTCTATAGCAGAAAGAAGATGAGTTATTATCAGACATAGAGGACTCATCAATAGCATCATATTTATCTATTAATTTTATTTTTTCGATAGAGTACTTTTTTTCATAAAGTTCCTTAAATATATCTACAACTTCAGCTGCAACTCTTTTATCTACTACCATTTCTCCTATATGAGTTTTTTCATCAAATCCATAGTATGTTATCCTTAAATAAGATAAATTATCAAAACTCAGTGGTTCATGTAAAGGCATTGATTTTCCAAGCATATCTTTCTTTATATTTTCTGGAATAGAAGAATAAGAGAAAGTTTCTACTATTTTTTCTTCCTCAGCAATTATAGCTTCATTGGTATTAGAATTTTCATTAGAGGAAGATGTATCTTTTAAATTATTACTACATCCTAACATAGATAACATCAGAGTTGCCATTATTAGTGATGTTGATAAACGTTTAATTTTACTCATTTAAAATCTCCTAACATTATACTGTACTCTTGAAATCTCTTTATATTATAACTCATTAGGACATTAGAGAGTAGAAGTATTTATAAATATAATTTTGTTGAAAATTGATTAATTGAGTTATAGAATTAAGTTATATGAAAAATTTTAGCTTGGAAGGAGATACTTGTGAAGATTTATATTTCGCAATTAAATGAAACTAAAGTTGTTCTACCGATTATAGAAGAGTATGATGTTGGAATTGAGGCTGTTATATTTGCAAGCCCATTTATTTTAGATGATAAAGAAAAATATATAAAAGAATATAAAGATGAACTTGGAAATTTATGTGATAATATAGAAATATCGCTACACGGACCTTATGCGGATTTGATACCAGGAAGTCGAGATAAACTAATATCTCAGGTGGCAAATTATAGATTTGAACAAGCTTATCAGGTAGCTAAAGATTTAGGAGCAAAGAAGATAGTATTTCATAACGGTTATGCCCCAAACACCTATTACGAAAAAGAATGGATAAGAAATTCGGCTAACTTTTGGAAAGACTTTATGAAAGATAAAGATGAAAGTATAGCAATACATATAGAGAATGTTTTGGATGAAGATTATAAGTGGATAAAGGCTTTGATTGATGAAGTAAATAATCCAAATCTTTCTGTATGTCTAGATATTGGCCATATAAATGCTTACTCTAATCTTAGTGTTAGAGAATGGATAGATGGACTAGGGAATAGAATAGGCCATTTTCATATACATAATAATGATGCTTCTAAAGATAGTCATTTAGGGATTATTAATGGAAGTATTGATGTTCTAGAGATACTAAATTATATTGATAGCAAATTAAACGATGTAAGTATATCTTTAGAAATAATAGATATTAACGAACTAAAAGAATCTATGAAGATATTAAATAATAATAATTTTATTAAAAAAAGAAACAAAGTTAAATAAATAGCCCAAGTAAGTTTTAACCTGGGCTATTTTTAATTACTCAATTCTCTTATAGTATCTCCTATTATTTTAATTCCTTTTTCTATATCCTCAATTGATATCCTTGAAAATCCAAGCCTTAATGTATCATAGACTTTATCATCAACATAAAATACATCACCAGGCATAAATATTACACCCTTATCGTAGCACCTAAGGAGTAGTTTTCGAGAGTCTATATTTTTTAGTTTAATAAATAAGTGTAATCCACCGTCGCCAAGTATATAGTTACAAGGTATATATTTCTTTACACAGTCGTAAGCAAAATTGAATTTATCGCCATAGAATTTACGTATTTTTTTTATATATTTTTCAAAACATCCATTACTTAAATAATCATAAAGAATTCCTTGATCTAAGAAAGACACATGAATATTTCTACATCTTTTAACACTTTCTAATTTACTAACTACATTTTTATCTGCCAGTATCCATCCTATTCTTAAACCTGGAAATAATATTTTAGAAAAGCTTCCAATATAGACAACTCCATTATTTAGATTATCTAAAGAACAGATAGGAAATATGTGAGAACTAGAGTAGAGAAGTTCTTCGTTGAATCCATCCTCAATTACTGCTATATTGTATGTCTTCATTAAATTGTAAAATATAGACCTACTTTCTGGAGGCATTACTACACCAGTAGGGTTATGATAAGAAGGAGTAATATAAGCAAATTTTATTTTATCTTTATATAGCTTTAGCTTTTCTTTTAACATATTAAAATCGAGGCCATCTTTATTAATATCTACACCTATAATATTTATACCCATAGCCTTCATAACTTTAATAGCTGTATTGTGAGTAGGATTCTCACAAATTATATAGTCCCCACGATTCATAAAGGAAGATAGTATAAGGTCTAAGCCCTCTGTAAATCCATTAGTAATTAATATTTCCTTATTAGATGTATCAACTCCCTTAAGACTCATATAATCATGAAGATAGTCTATAAGAGGTTTATATCCTTGGGCATAGCCATAGTTAAGTAGTTTATGACCTTCTAAAGAAATTCTATTTAAAAAAGATTTTTTTAATTCATCTATGTCAAACAGCTCTCCATTTGGAGAAATACTCTTAAAAGAGATTAAATTGTTTTGCCAAGTAATTTCATTTTTTACAATATCTAATTTATTTGCAGTCTTAGAATACTCATTTTCAAAGCTATCCCAGTTTAGCTGCCAAGTGGAATTAGGAGATATATTATTAGAAGATGCAAAAGTTCCCTTACCAGATATAGAGTAAATAAAACCATCACTTTTAAGTTCCTCATAAGCAAGCATTACAGAATTTCTGCTGACTCCTAACAACTGACTAAGCTCCCTTGAAGAAGGGAGCTTACTATTATTAGGAATTAATCCCTTTGATATCATAGTACTGATATGATTTTTTATTTGTATATAAATTGGTTCATCATTATTTATATTTAGTTTTGAAAATAACAACTCATCACCTCTAATTTTAATTTAGTTTAGAGAGTATTCTATTATTTTATCTAATAGCTCACTAAAATCTACACCATTAGCTTTTGCGCTTCTAGGAATTAAACTAGTTTGAGTCATACCTGGAAGAGTATTTAACTCAAGCACATAAGGTACATTATTACTTATTATAATATCAACTCTTACATATGCTTTGCAATTAAAAATATCCCAGCAAGTCTTAGATATTTCGTTTATTTTATTTTGAAGTTCTTCTTCTAGGTAAACAACTTCTTCATGAGCTCCATTTGAAGAATATTTAGCTTCATAATCAAAGAATTCTGTTGGAGATTTTATTGATATAGTAGGGAAGACTTCTCCATTTAGTACGAACGAAGTATATTCTCCACCAGGGATATATTTTTCGATCATAACACAATTATCGAATTCTAAACCTTTTTTTACTGCCTCACATACTTCTTCCTTAGAATGTACAAAGAATGTAGCAACACTTGAACCGCCACTATTTGGTTTTATAAAAACAGGATATCCTATTTCTTCAATTTTATTATAATCTATTTCATCAACTGATTTTACTACTAACCAATCAGCAGTAGGAAGGTTAGCCTGCTTTAGTAAAGTTTTAGCAATATTTTTATCCATACACAATCCACTTGTTAAAGGACCACAACCAGAATAAGGTATATCCATAGCCTCTAGTACTGACTGTATACAACCATCTTCACCAAACTTACCATGTAGTACTATAAATGCAAAATCTATATCATCAGTTATCTTAGTAAAAACATCTTTTTTATTATCTATCACTATTTTTATAACTTCATATTTATTTCTATTAAGGTTATTATAAACTTCTCTACCTGAATTAAGTGAAACGTCTCTCTCAGAAGATATACCACCCATTATAACTGCAACTTTCATCATAATTATCACTCCAATATATTTTATATTTTAATTAACCTTTGCAATCAATAACTTGAAATTACACTGGTTTAGGATTTTTATATTTGTAATTTAAGTATATGTAAAAATATAAGTACTTGAAAGTACCACTAAGGAGAGAGTTTTTGATAGTTGTGGTTTTTATAATTAAATTTTAAAAAAAGTTTTTCTAAAAAATAGTAGATATCTATATGAAACTGTACTATAATTTACTTATAAAACAAGGCGGCATAGCCAAGTGGTAAGGCAGTGGACTGCAACTCCTTGATCCTCAGTTCAAATCTGGGTGCCGCCTCCAATAATAAAAAAGCTTAGCATTTGCTAAGCTTTTTTTGTATTAATTACATTAATTATATAAAAATGAAAAAATTATAGCTAGAAAGGGTGAAATTATGAAAGCAGAGATACTAAGTGTAGGAACAGAAATACTATTAGGTGATATAGTAAATACTAATTCTCAATACCTTGCACAAGAATTAGCGAGTCTTGGAATAGATGTATATTACCAAGGAACTGTAGGTGATAATGAAAATAGACTTCTAGGTTGCTTTGAAGAAAGTTTAAAAAGAAGTGATATAGTGATTGCCACTGGAGGCCTTGGACCGACCAATGATGATATAACTAAAGAAGTTGCGGCAAAATTCTTTAACCAAAAGCTTGAGTTGCATGAGCCTTCTTGGGATAAGATACAAAAATATTTTGAAAGACTAGGTAGAGTAGCTACTGCAAATAATAAAAAGCAGGCATATTTTCCCAAAGAGGCTATAATCCTTGAAAATAATAATGGAACAGCTCCAGGGGCTATATTTAATAAGGATAATAAAATAATAATTGTACTACCAGGACCTCCAAGAGAAATGAAATTAATGTTTGATAAGTCAGTAAAACCATACTTACTAAGTTTAACAGATGATATTTTATTATCAAAGACAATAAGAACATTTGGAATAGGTGAGTCTACATTAGAATCTGAAGTAATCGATATAATAAATAAGCAAACTAATCCAACTGTTGCACCATATGCGAAAGAAATGGAGGCTATATTAAGAATTACAGCTAAGGCAAAGACTGAAGAGGAAGCTGAATTATTAATAGATCCTGTTTTAAATGAAATAAAGTCTAGAGTGGGTGATTTTATTTATGGTGAAGGAGAAACTACATTAGAAGAAGTAGTTGCAAAATTATTAGTAGAAAAGAAGTTAACAATAGCAGTAGCTGAGTCTTGTACAGGAGGTATGGTATCTTCATCTCTAATCAACTATCCAGGAATATCTCAAGTATTTATGGAAGGTTGTGTTACTTATTCAAATGAAGCAAAAATGAAAAGATTAGGTGTGAAAAAGGATACACTAGAAACTTATGGAGCAGTAAGTGAAGAAACAGCTAGAGAAATGGCTGAAGGGGTATCTAAGATGCTAAATACAAATATTGGTTTATCTACTACAGGAATTGCAGGTCCAGAAGGTGGTACTGATGAAAAACCAGTTGGCTTAGTATATGTTGGTATATATATAAATGGAAAAACAATGGTAAAAAAATATAATCTTAGTGGAGATAGAGCTAGAGTAAGATTAGCAACTACTAAGAATTTATTAAATGACTTAAGAGTAGAGTTAATAAATATTTAAGGAGGTCATAAATGATTAGACATATATTTTGTGACTTAGATGGTACTTTATACCATGGTGGAATTAGTGAGGAAGATTCTAGAGCCATAGAAAGAATAGAAGAACAAGGCGTTAAGTTCCATGTAGCAACAGGTCGTATATTTAAGCAGGCATATAAGATGGTAGAAGATAGTTTTGATTTAGATGGATACTATATATGTGAAAATGGTGCATTTATACACAATAAAGATGGTGATATGGTTTTTAAGAAAACAATAGATGATAATTTAGTAAAAAAAGTAATTAATAGATTTGAATCTAATAATGCACATTTATATTTTAAATATGATGGAAAAATTGTTATACCAGAAGATACAGATGCTTTTAATATATATAGTACTGACGTAATAATAGATAAAAAATTTGTAACTAGAGATAGATTTGATAATTTAGTCGGTAATATCGGAGTTGTATCAGAAGATGTAAAAGAGCTAAATCGAATAGAGCTATACCTAAAAAGTGAATTTAATGAAGTTTTAGATATTTATTTTTCTAGTTCAAATACTTTAAACCTTGTACATAAAGATGTATCAAAAATAAAGGGTATAGAGTATGTATGTACTCTACTAAATGTATCAGAAGATGAAATTGCCACAATTGGGGACTCTCCAAATGATATAAATATGCTTGAAAATATTAAATATAGTTTTGCAATGGAAGGTGCAAGAGAGGATGTTAAAAAAAGTTCAAATTATACTTCTAAAAGTGTAAGTGAAGTAATAAAAATTATAGAAAAAATTAATGGTGTTGAATGTTAACTTCAACACCATTTTTATTATCCACAATTTATTAAAGTATAAGAATTTGCAGTGTTTAAAAGAATGCAATCTAAAATATGATTCACTACACTATTACATATATATGTAGAAAATAATAAGTCATTCTTACATCCAATGCTAGTTATATATTCTTGATAAAGTTTATTAAAGAATGTATCAAAACAACCTTCTGATATAACATCTCCTTTAAACTTAGATAAATTTGTATTTTTAGCAGCAATATGAAGCTCTTTTTCATAAATTATGTGCTTACTCATGCTGTGGTTAAGTTTCCAGCGTTGGCTATGAGCGACACAGAAAAAATCACATAAAAAATGGCATATTACGCCTAGCTCTTGGCTTATTTTACTAACTGAAAAATATTTAGAAATATCATCCAAAGTAAGATTACATAAGTACTCTATTTTAGATTTTATCATATCATAAGATTCATCAAGATAGTGTTTTTCTAAAAAATACTTAGATACAGCATCAGGCTTTAGATTACCGTAAATAAAATTATTTTCACTAAAAAAAAATGATTTAGTAGGATCTATGTTGTCAATTACTGATTTTGCTATTGTAAAGTGAGTACTCATTAACATATTTACACCTCTTAAAACTTAATTAATCTAAATTAAGTAAATTATTAAAATATGGTAGATTATACATATAAATTATTTATTCCCATTATTAAATAAATAATTCAAATCAGTTTAATAGTAGCAATAAAAACAACTATTTACAATATGTAAAATTTGTTAATTGATATATTGTAAGTATTATTTTTCTATATTGAACTTATATTAGTAATCACTGGTATATTTTCTTATAAGTCTGCTAGCTCTAGACTGAGATATTTTAAGCTCTTTTGCAACTTTATAAGAGCTTCTATACTTATTGTATGTTGTAAGTATTATATTCTTTTCATATTCATCCATCATTACATCAAAGCCTTGATTGTACTCATTGTTGTTAGTGTAAAAATCATCCATATTCATATTTGAAAATAATAAGTTAGGTAAATCTTTAGTAGTAATATGATTAAAACTACAAGTGATTAAAATACTTTGTATTATATTTTGTAACTCTCTTATATTACCAGGAAAGTTGTATTTAGATATAACATCTATTGCTTCGGGAGAAATTGTTTTATTGAAATTAAAATCTCTTGAATATTTATTAAAGTAGTATTTTATAAGTTCTACTAGATTCTCATTTCTATTTCTTAATGGAGGAAGTTTTAGCTGAACTACATTTAATCTATAATATAAATCCTCCCTAAATTTTTTTTTATGTACTTTTTCTAGTAGGTTAACATTAGTAGCGGATATGATTCTAACATCAACCTTCTTTTCTCTTATAGCCCCAACAGGTGTGAATGTTTTATCTTGAATAAATTGCAAAAATCTAACTTGAAGATCTTTAGGAAGTTCTCCAATTTCATCCAAAAATAAAGTTCCTTCATTTGCTAGTTCAACTAGACCGATTTTACCTTTTGAATTAGCTCCAGTAAAAGCACCAGGAGCATAGCCAAAAAGTTCTGACTCTAGTAAGTGAGGGGAGATTGTAGAACAATTAATAGTTATAAAAGGTCCTTTAGATCTATTACTTTTATGGTGTATATGCCTGGCTAAAGAGCTTTTACCAGTACCAGATTCACCTAAAAGAAGAACTACAACATCAGTTTTAGAGATTTGATTTGCCATGTGCATAATAGGCTTCATGACACTTCCATTCATTATTATATTATCCTCTTGTTTGAGAGTAGTTCGATATAAGCTTTCCACCTCATGTTTGTACTTCTTAACTTGTTTTTTAGTATCTTCTAATTTATTTTTTATATTAATTAGTTCTGTAATATCCCGGCAGTTTTCTACTATAAATTCAATTTGATTGTCCTCATCAAATCTTGGTGTAGCAGTAATTATTAGCTTTTTTCCGGTACTTGTTTCTTGTTCTAAAGATATTTGGGACTTAGTATCTATAACCTTTTGTATGGGGCTTTGGGTAGCATATCCAGATTCCATCAAGTAGGAAACATTTTTGCCTATGATATCATCTCTTTTTATCCCATAATTTTCTTCAAAAGATTTATTGCAATAAATTATTGTACTATTTTTATCTATAACACATATTTCATCATGTGAAGTTTCTAATACTTTTTTATAAAATTCAATATCATGAATCATGAATTAGTCCTCCGTAAACAATTTATATAAGTCATAATTAACTTAATATCAAACAGTAATTAAGATTTATATTGTATTTAAGTCAAATGTAACTTGAGTATAATATGGTTTTGAGTCAAATTCAACTTAAAAAGAATAAAAATAAAAATATAAAGTATCAAAGTGTTGGAACTAGTATAATTATAAGAATAATAATGCTGGCATGGAAATTGCTTATATAAAATTAAATATAATTTAATAAGGAAGTGTGTTATGAACGAAATAAAAAAAGGATATGTTAGTATTTTTATTGCCGGATTAGCGTGGTCAACGATAGGACTGTTTGGAAACACTATCATGTCAGCTGGTGTAGCGCCAGAACAAGTAGCATTTATTAGGCTTTTCTTAGGATGCTTAGTGTTAGTAATTTATTGTGGAATTAAAAATAGAGAGCTACTAAGTATAAGTAAAAAAGGAATTATGTATTCTATTATAATAGGTATTTTATGCCAGGCAGCTTTTAATTTATTCTACTTTAACGCAATTAATAAGTTAGGTGTGTCTATGGCAGCTGTACTTCTATATACATCACCTTTATTTTTAGCGATTTTTTCTAGATTAATTTATAAAGAAGAGTTAACAAAAAATAAGATTGTTTCATTAGTAGTATGTTTTATAGGCGCGTTGTTAGCTGTTACGGGAGGAAAACTAGAGCTAACAGGAATTAGTATCTTAGGATTAACTATAGGTGTGCTGTCTGCTATAACTTATGCGCTTATGCCTATAATAAGTAAAACAGCCTTGAAAGAAAACTCTAGTATAACAATATTAATTTATGGATTCTTATTCGGTGCTATAGTTATGATACCATCAGCTAAACCACTTGAAATATTAGCTTATGTAGGGGATATGAAGCTCTTAGGGGCTATGATTATGCTTGGAGTATTACCATCTGCACTTGCGTATATATTTTATACAGGTGGAATATCTAAAGGTGTTGAGTTATCAGTAGTAGGTATTGTTGCATCAGTTGAACTTGTGGTATCTGTAATTATCGGATGGACAATAATCGGAGAAGATTTTTCTATAATAAAACTACTTGGAGTACTTCTAATGGTAGCGTCCACAGTTATTGTATTAAGAGGAAATAATGATGAGCATAACTATATAGAAAGAAATTCTAAAGTAGAAATTGTATAAGTAATGTATGATACTATCTTTAAACTAAATATACTTAAGTGTTAATTTTTATATAAAAAGTGTGATATTTAGATAGATATGCATCTATCTAAATATCACACTTTTACTATTTATTAAATTTAACTCCCTGATAAGAATTACGAGATTTTAATGTATCATCTATTTGATTTAATACTTCCCATTTCTTTAAGCTCCATATAGGACCTACAAGTTCATCTCTTTTTCCATCTCCAGTAAGTCTATGAACTATCATAGTTTCTGGCAATATCTCAAGTTGATCACACACTAGATTTACGTACTCATCTTGAGTCATTAGTTTTAACATACCCTTTTGAAGCATTCTTTCCATAGGAGTATCCTTTATTACATGTAGTAGATGTATTTTTATTCCATCAACTCCAAGATTGGATACAGCTTTTGCAGTTTCCATCATCATATTATAATCTTCACCAGGAAGGCCATTTATAATGTGTACTATAACTTTAATATTTCTATCTTGAAGCTTCTTTAATCCATCAAGAAATGTTTGATAATCATGTCCTCTATTTATAAGTTTTGAAGTAGAGTCGTGAATAGTTTGAAGACCAAGTTCAACCCATAAGTTTGTTCTTTCATTAAGTTCAGCAAGATAATCTACCACATCATCAGGAAGACAATCGGGTCTTGTGGATATAGAAAGACCTATAACATCTTCAAGTTCTAGCACTGTCTCATATTTTTCTTTCAGTACCTCAAGAGGGGCATAAGTATTTGTGTATGCTTGGAAATAACCTAAATATTTTGCTTGCGGCCATTTTTTATGCATCATGGCCTTTATTTCGGTAAATTGGTTTATAAGGTCATCCTTAGGGTTACCAGCAAAATCTCCAGAACCTTCCTTACTACAATAAGTACATCCTCCATAAGCTACTTTTCCATCAATATTTGGACAAGTGAACCCTGCATTTATAGATACCTTAAAAACTTTTTCTCCAAATGCATTTCTAAGATAGTAGTTCCATGTATGATACCTTTTATTATCAAAGGCATATTTAAATTTTGTCAATATCATCACCTATTTCTAATAGTTATTATATACAAAGATATATTAACATAAATAATTTAGATATACAAATAAGTTACAAAGGTTACATTTTAGAATATATATCCATAAGTTTAATAGAATTTATTAACATGAATTTTTGAAGGGGGATACTATTTATGGATAAAGAAAAAGATGGGGCTACTGGAACTAATAATGACAGTAATGAGGAGATAGACGTGTATAGTAGTGGCGGTGATGTAAATAATAAAGATATAAGTAAAGATAGGGATGAAGAGGTACAAGCTAAAGAATGTAACGATACCTCTGATGCAAGTGATGATAAGTCGGTAGATGAAAGTATTTTAGGTGATATATCTTCATCACAATGTAATAAAAAAATAGTAGACGATAACAAGTCAAAGAATGCTAACGAAGAACAAATAGCGCAAATAGATGTTGATAAAGAAACAATAGAAATGAATAATATAAAAGAGAATGAACCATTAGATGAACAGCAACATACTGAACTTGAAGATGATACAGTACATCTAGTAGATTATAATGTTGAGGATAATAATAAAATAAAAAGTACTAAAAATATTAAGAAAATTGCTTTAATTATTGGAGGCATGCTTGCTATATTTGTTTTGGTAGTTGCAGTAACAACATCAGCATATAAGAACAAAGTATATCCAGGAGCTAGTCTTTGTGGAGTTGACTTATCAAAAATGGATAAAGAAGAGTTAAATAAAGAGATAAAATCAATATCATCTAAAATAGAAAAAAATACTATGTATATAAAAGCTAGCTCTAAAAAATACGATATAAAAATATCAGATTTAGTTGAAGATTATAATATTAATGGCTTAGAGCAAAAAATAATGAACTATGGAAAAGAAAAAAATATATTTGAAAAATTTATGATAATATTAAATAGCAATGAAGTTAAATATGGGTTTGATATATCTGTAGATAAAGAAAAAATAAATAAATTGATGGATGATATATCAAAAGAAACTAATAAGTTACATGAAAATCCGAAAGTTATAATTAACGGAGATGATATAAAGTTAGAAGTAGGCAAGGATGGAAAGAAATTAAATGAAAATGATTTAATAAAAAAAATTAAAGGATTTACAAATAAAGTAGAAACTTTAGATGATAATGTATCAATAGCAGCCGTTTATGAAGATGATAAACCAACAATGAATATAAATGACTTAAAATCAGTAGATACTAAGATGTCAACTTACTCAACTACATATGGATCAGGTGGCGGAAGAGGTAGTAATGTAGAAAATGCAGCTAAGAAGCTAGATGATATGATTCTTATGCCAGGCGAAGAATTCTCATATGAGAAGTCAGTAGGACCAGTAGAATTAAATAATGGATATACTTATGCACCTGTAATAGTTAATGGAGAACTTCAAAATGGAGTTGGAGGAGGAGTGTGTCAGGTGTCTTCAACTTTATACAATACAACTTTGATAGCAGGAATACTTCCAACAGAAAGAAGAAACCACTCAAAGGCAGTAAGTTATGTACCAAGAGGATTAGATGCTACATTAGCAAGTGGACTTATAGATTATAAATTTAAAAATACTTACGATTATCCATTGGTATTAAATACTAATACATCCGGTGGAAAACTAACTATTGAAATTTGGTCAAATAAGGATGCAAAAAAAGGAATAAGTTATGAGGCAAAAGGATATGCTAGCGGAAATAGCGCAAATACTTATCTTTATGGCTATGACAAAGATGGAAAAAAAGTATTTGAAAAGCATATAGATACAAGTGTATATAGATAAATCTATTAAATGATATATATTTAACAAATTTACCTTTGATTGTAAATAAAAGCCTATGGTTAAACCTATAGGCTTTTTACTTGATAAATATAAACATATTATAAGATTAAATTACATACTGAAGAATAATTAACCTCTAAGTCTATTTCCAAGAGAGAATAGATAAAGTCCCATAGCTATTATTAAGAAAGAAATAATTGAAGATATAAATTTAGATAAGAATAAAGGAGATCCGATTAATATTAATCCAAATATAAACTCAATCACATTCCATAATCCTAACTTATAGTATGGATTGTCTTTGCTTTTAATAATTCTAAGTATTTGAGAAACTACTAAGTAAATCCCTAAAATAGAGGACATAAAGCTTTGAATTCCTTTAGGAAATAAAAATAGTAATGCTATTACTATCAATAGTATAGTTTGGTTACGTTTTATAGGTGCTATTTCTTCCTTAGGAGCGTATCTTTTAAGTTCATTAATATTTTTTAGATTTAGATAAGCTAAACATAATAAAGCTACGCCTAAACTCCAAGATACTATCTTAATACCAAGGTTCTTATACAATAGTGAAAAGATACCTAAAATAAGTAGTAAAGACCCTATAAAAATAAATCTAGTTGAATTTTCTTTTTTGTTTAATTCGTTAAAGTTAAAATTAAAATATTGAAACATTATCTCACCTCAAATTAAAAATATGTATTAAATTAATGTAATTATAGCAAAAAAATAAGGAGTATTAAATAGATTAACAAAAAGAAAAAGGTCATTATAAATTATTTTTAATATAAATACAACTTACAAAAGCTATAATTACATTAAATCTATTATATGACCTTAGATATTATTATTATTATTATTATTTAAGTGATCCATTAGATGAACCTTTACGCTCTATTCTCTGGTTAGATTTTTGTATTGCTCTAGACTTATTATCGGAAAAACTTGATACTTCAGAGGTATTACTCGAAGCATTTACAAAATTTATTACATCGCCTACAAATAAAAATGATAGCATTAATAATAAAGTTATGGTTTTTTTCATAAAATATCTCCTTTATAATATAAATATATAAACTATTTACTTTAATTTTGCCCTATTGTATAAATTTTACTAATTAAATTAAAAAATATTTAAGTAATTAATGTACATGTTGTATCATACCCTTTATTAATGAGTAATAGAGGGGGGATGAAGGTGTCTCAAATAGGAGCTATAATGTTTGCAATGCTAGCTGGCATATCGACTGCACTAGAAGCTTTTATAAATGGAGAACTTGAGAGAAATACAACAGCATTAATTGCTACATTTATAAGTTTAGTAGTTGGAGCTATATTTTTTTTAATAAGTATATTAGTTTCTGGAGATTTTAAGGAACTTATAAATGTTGGCCCTATAAATCCGAAGTTATTGATAGGTGGAATATTTGGAGGATGTATTATCTACTTTACAGTGAAGGCAATTCCTAATCTTGGAGTGTCTAATACATTGACTTTAATAGTTATCTCTCAGATATTAGTAGGGTTCTTTATTGATAGCGTGATTATTGGACAAGAAACCATACATTTATATAAATTTATAGGTGCAATTTTATTAGTTATAGGAACTTTTTTTATAGTAAACTAAATACTAAAGAATAAAATTATGGAGGCATATATGAATAACAAAAATTTTGTAATGTCATTTAGTGGAGGTAAGGATAGCACACTTGCATTATATAGAATGATTAATAGAGGGTATAATCCAGTTGCAATACTTACAACAATAAAGAAGAACGAAGATGAATCTTGGACTCACGGTTTAAGTGATGATATGCTTCAAAGAGTCAGTAAAAGTTTAAATATACCATTACTTAAAGTAGAGTGCGATGTTTGTGAATATGAGAAAAGATTTGAGGAAGTATTAAAGGAAGCTAAATCTATGGGTGCTAGTATTTGTGCATATGGCGATATAGATATAGAAGATCACAAAAAGTGGGGTATAGATAGATGCACAAATGCTGACTTAGATTATGAATTCCCACTATGGCAAGAAGATAGAGAAAGCTTAGTACATGAATTTATAGATAGCGGATTTACAACCATAATAAAAAAAGTAAATTTAAGTTTTATGGGTGAAGAATTTTTAGGAAAAAAGCTTACTAAAGATGTTGTAGAGGATATAAAAAAGACTGGATCTGACCCTTGTGGAGAAAATGGAGAATATCATACATTTGTTGTTGATGGTCCTTTATTTAAAAGTCCTATAGAATTTGATGTTAAGAAAATAGTATTAGATCATGGATATGGTCACTTAGAAATATTATAAAAAGTACATATGTTAAATAAAAAGGTCTTAAAATATAAATATTTTAAGACCTTTTTATTTAATAGAATTAATGTAATCTTTTTTCCCAAGCTATCATTACGAAATCTTTTCCAGTTTCTTCTTTTATAAGATTTTCAGCTTTCTTGATAGCATCTTCTTCTTTTTTTCCAATACTGGCTATTTCAAATTTTGATTGACAGCTGTTGTTTTCCATGTTGAACCTCCTAAATATTGAACTATTAATATATTGCACATCTAAGTGAAAAATATAAATAAAAGAGATTTACAGTTTTATATTAATTTGTAAATAATGATAAATTTTTCTTTAATATTATTATTGAAATAAAAATACATATAAACTCGGATATTGTGCTAGACATCCAAATTCCATTTCCTCCAAATATTAATATAGTAGCTACTAATGATACTACCATTATAACAAGACCTCTTGCTAGAGAAATTATAGTAGAGTATACTGGCTTTTCTATTGATGCAAAGAATCCAGAGATTAATACATTGTAGCCCATAAATAAGAAAGATACAGAGAATATTCTAAATACGTCCATGGACTTTTTGAATAATTCTACTTGATTAGGACTTATAAATAGTGAAACAATATTTGGAGTAAAGAACATACAAATAGCAAATATAAGTACTGATGCTACAATAACTGATACTATACCCATCTTAAATAGCTTCTTTACATTATCAAGCTCCTCACGTCCGTAGTAATAACTTGCTAGAGGCTGCATACCTTGTGTAATACCAATCATTGTCATTAGCACTAATGTATTTACATAACAGATAACACTATAAGAAATAAGAGCATCTTCTCCTATAAATCTAAGTAGATTTTGATTAAATAGCATTATTATTATTCCGCCACTTAATTCAGTAGTACAATCTGGGAAACCTATAAATAGAATTCTCTTAATCGTGTTGAAGTTAAACTTAAACTTTGACAGTTTAAGAGTAGACTTACTTCTAAAGAAATGTGATAGGAAAAATATAGTTGAAAACACTTGTGAAATACCAGTTGCTACTGCAGCTCCCTTTACACCCCATCCGAATTCAATTACAAAAAAATAGTCTAATATAACGTTACTAATTGCGGAAATAAGTACCCCTACAGTTGCAAGGACTGGGAATCCGTCAGTTTTTACTATGACCTCTAATGAATAAGAAACAATGAAAAATCCATTGAAAATAATTATTATACCTAAATACTCTTTAACCATCGACATTGTAGAATCTGTTGCACCTAAAAATGTAGCTAACTTATCAATGTTTAAAAGAGTAAATATTGCTATTAAAATTGATAGAATTATTATTGTTGCCATATTTAAGGAAAAAGTTTCGTTTGCAGATTTTATATCTTTTTTTCCTAAGTAAATTGCTATTATAGTTGAAGCACCTGTTGAAAATAGTATAGAAATTGCAAAGATAAAATTAATAAATGGCATTGAAATATTTACAGAAGCTAAGGCTAACTCGCCTGCACCTTTACTAACAAATATTCCGTCCACCATTGTATAAAGGGAAAATACCCACATTGCAACTACAGATGGTGCTAAAAACTTAAAGAATTTTTTGCCTAAACTTAAATCTTCATTGATAGACAAATTTGTATCCATAATTATCACTCCTTTAATATTAATAATAAACTATGGTATAATACCAATGTCAAAGGGAATTTTAAATTTATGGAGGAAAATATGAAAGATTATTATAAAATAGGTGAAATATCTAAAATATATGGCATTGGAAGAGATTCTTTAATGTACTATGAAGAAATGGGTATACTTAAACCATTTAGAGATATAAATGGATATAGAATGTACAATATATCAGATATTTGGAAGCTGAATTTGATTAAGGAACTTAGAAGCTTAGATTTTCCTATGAAAAAAATTAAAGAGTACCTAGATGATAGAACTATAGAATCAACGAACAAGATATTAGAAGAGGAAATTGACTTAATAAATGCTAAGATAGATCTACTTATAGGCCACAGGGATAATATAAATAAGAGACTTAACTCGATAAATAATACGATGACTAAATCAATATATGATGAAATAAAAGTAATACATATACCAAAGCGAAAAGCTTTAAAATTGAATGTCGATATAAAAAGAGATGAAGAGTTTGATTTTTTGATTCAAAAACTACAAAAAGAGTATGAGAACAGATTTGATATACTAGGTAATAACAATTTGGGATCAGTATTTAATTTTGACTCTGTAAAAAATGGTGTATTTAATGAATTTAAATCAATATTTTGTTTTTTAGATGAAGTAGAAGAGATTTATAATATAGTTGTAGATGAAGGTTATTATGTAACTATTAGCTATAGAGGAAGCTATAATAATAATGGTCATTACCTAAAAAAAATACTAAATTTTGTTGAAGAAAATAATTATAAGATTTTAAAAGATCCAATAGAAATTTACAAAATTGACATACATGAGACTGGAGATGTTGAAGAGTTTATCACTGAAATTCAAGTTCTAGTAAAAAAATAAAAAATGTCTAAATATGCACAAAAAGATAAAAAAATAATATTATAAAGTATAGATATATTATCTATACTTAAAAATGTCTTGGTTAAATATAAAAATGAGCGGATTAATTTTTATAATAATGGTACTTAATACTTAAGTACCATTATTTTTATTTTTATAAAATGACTCACTATTATAATGACTTTATATTTACATATAATAAGATTACACATAAAGATTAAAAAATAAAAGAAAGGAGATATACATGAATCAATCCAAAAGGATTACCATCAAAAATCTTTTTTTTATTATTTTTTTAATGACATTAATATTATTACCAAAAAATATTTATTCAATGCAAAAACAAGAAAAACTCCCACAAGAAGTGATAGTCGGAGGAGAACTTTTACAAATAAATATCAGTACAAGTAATCTTATGTACTACAAAAAAGATAATGAAAGTAATAAATTTGAACAATATGATTTAATTGAAAGCATTGAAGGTAAAGCAGTTCAAAAAGCTTGTGGAAAATATAAAATAGTTGATTTAAAAAGAAAAGATATATTAGAGATAATACTAAATATGGATGAAGAAGAACAAATAGAAGTTAAAGTAAAAAGAAATAATGAAAATAAAAAAATATATATCGGTAAAAAAGAAATTAGTCCTTCGTATTTTACAGAAATAGTTCCTTTTTCGGCTTCATTAACTTATATTAATCAAGAAGATAACTCTTTTGCAGCTGTAGCACATGATGTAGATATAAGTGATAGAAATAATATTTTAATAGACAAAGGTGATATTTTTTTATGCAACTCGCCTATTATAACTAAATCAAAAACATCTGAGATTGGAAATATATATGGAGAAAAGAAGAATTCTAGCCAAGGTAATATAAATAAAATAAATGAGTTTGGAGCGAAAGGAAAGATAATAGGAGATAATATACTAGAAAATAAAGATATATATAAAGTTGCTTATGCTAAAGAGGTAAAAGAAGGACTAGCAAATTTAATAATTGAAGAACATCAAGAAAAGAAATCTTATAATATAAATATAACCAAGGTTCATAAGCAAAAATTTGCTGAGACTCAGGGTTTTGAATTTGAAATAGTAGATAAAAACTTGATAGAAAAATACGGCGGAATAGTTCAAGGTATGAGTGGATGTCCGATAGTTCAAAATGGAAAGTTAATTGGAGCTTTATCTCATGTTATTTGTTCAAATCCAAGTAAAGGAGTTGGATTATATATTCAATGGATGATGGAAGATTAACTTCCATCATCTTTATTTTTTTGTCCAAATAGGAGCAGTTACAGAGATTTTATCATTATTTTGAATAACTTTAACATAATAAAATTTATTTTTGGCATATTTAATACTGAAGTCTAGTCTAGCTAGATTTGAGTTAAAAGTTTGACTTTTAATAATCTCTCCTTTGTTGCTTATAACTTGTATCTCTTTTATCTTATCACTATTGTCATTATCAATTGCACATATAGAAAAGTTAAGCTTTGCCTTATCACCTAGAGTAGATCCCATAGGACGATCATTTATTGTATAATCTATTCTTAAATTTTTATCTTCAGTGGCATAAACTCTCATTTTCTTTATTGAATCAAAGATAGCATCTTTGGTTAGATCAGTTGACAAAATAACTGTCCTAAATTCATTTGCAACTCCAAAATCTACTCTATGATTATCTTGGTTACAAGTTGGCGCAACATGCCATCCGTTATCAAGGGCAAGTTGATACATATCATGACTCCTGATATTTTTACTCATATCGGCATTATAGCCATTTCCAACTTCTATTAATGATATGGCGCGATCTCCATGAGGAGAATATTTTAAGTTATTAAATTTTCCGAATTTATCGCAAGGGTGATTAAGCTGACCGATTAAATCTTCTTCACTATATAATAGTTCATAGAAATTTTCTAAGGTCATTTTATCATCAACATAAACAAATCCATCTGAATTATAAACATTTATATGGCCAATAGGATTTTCTTCTTTATGATTATAAGTCATTTCAAAACCATTTAAAGCTAAGAAATCTTTATTTTGGTTAAATTTATCACGACATTTAATAAGATTATTCCATTCTTCGCTGTTATCTGCATTATTAATAGAGCAGCTTTCTTTATTGTCTAATAGATTAGAGTGCTCAGTTATAGCAAAGAAATCTAAATTAGATTTGTATTTTGACATATAATAGGCGTCATCATAAGTACCATGACCATCACTCGCGCTAGTATGAGAATGAAGTAGCCCTCTATATTGATTATAAACAGGAGTTCCTACTGTAAAATACCATTCATACACTTGTTTATTTTTATTTGTTGCTAAATCAATAAGCTCGATTTTTACTATTTGATTTCCGCGTTTGAATTTCTTCCTAGGTGTATATGTTATTTTTTCTTCATCAATATTACAGTTTTCAGTTACATCCTCATAGTTTACATACATCTTTATGCTTTTAGAATCTATATCACTTTTATCTTTGAAATAAGCTTCTATAGTGGGTTTGCCTATAATATATTGCTGACATTTTGCAGGTATTATAGTTTTTATAGTTGGAGCGGAGGTACCTTTAGTTGCAGTCTCAACCTGATTGTCGTTATTTTCTATAGCATAAGATATAGAGCAAAAAATAATTACAAATCCAATTAAGCTTAATACTATTTTTTTATAGATCATATAAGTCATCCCTTAAAAGTAAATTTACATATATTTTTAGCAAAATTTATTAATAAGATTACTGGAAAAATATATATTAATTATGATTTAAGTAAGTACTTATATTTGAGAAATTAGTAATGAGTAAAAATATATACTTTAATATTAAAATAGTTTTACATCATAGTTATTTTTATAATTCTCATTAGTGAAATAAGATTTATCATTAATCTCAATAAGAATATCATTCATTGTTATTTGATTACTTAAGTATGAGTTTAATAACTTTATTATTTTTATATATTCATCTATGCTGTTATTATATATGTCTAAAAGTGAGGATGAGCTATCTTTAAGAGTAAATGGGTTTTTCCATGTTAAATTATCCTCATTTGATAAGTCATTGACACAATGTTTATGGTTGTCATAAATCTTGCTTTCAATATGACTAGTTTTAGAAGTTCTATTCTTAACGAATAAATAAGGTCTTGAATATACTTTATTATGAGTATTAAGCATACTCTCCGTCTTATAAAACATGTTAATACATTTTGAAATATCATTATATATAATCGATTTTTTGTAGACTGAGCTTATTAAAAATCTATACATATCGCATAAGAGTATTAACTCGTCATTACTTAAGTCTAAATATGTGTGTTCATTGAAATCCTGTGGATTTAGATTTTTTAGTTTATCTAGAAGGAGACTATCTATATGCGTTTCAATACTTTTATGTAAGGCGCGTGAATTTTTACTATATTGATCTTGTAAGTCAATTTGTAACCTATATATATATGGATGCATATTTTTATCTAATATATAGTGAGATAAAAAACCATAAATATAAGATATAGTAACTTCAAAGAGGTTATTATTACTGAAAATTGATTTAATACAGCTGTTATCCATGGAGTAAGAAATCATATTTTTAAAAAATAAGTTAATATCTCTATTATGTATTAGGTCACTTATAAGATTTAGATTTTTATTATTAACAAAAGAGTAATGATTGCAATAATTAAAAAAGTTAGGACCTTGGCATCCGAATTTATACAAATTTATATTATTAGAGATAATATTTTTCATATTATTATCTTCTATTTTATCATAGCAATCTATTGCAAATAAGTAGTGTGATATAGTGCGTGGCATAATAACCTCCAAATTAAAAATATAATATATATAATATGTAATTTTTAATTGTACATACATTAAAGTAGTACCTAGACTAATATAATTTATAAAAGTAAAAAACATCACAGGAGGTATTTATGCTAGTTGAAGTAGTTGGTATGAAACTTAAGAAAAAAGAGGCAATAAAACATATATTAAGGAAGATGCCTTTAATGAGTAAAGTAGCTCAGTTCAATGCAGTTGCCGAAGATATGCATTTAGAATATGTTGAGTTTAAAATATTAAAGTACGAAGTGACTAGTAAAACAAAAAGTAACACACTATTTAGAAATGGTAGTAAACAGCATGATATTACTATGCTTGTAAATACATATGATGGATACTCTGAGTCTGTGGAAATACTGCCTGATACAGAAAAGAGATACGTGGCTAAAAGTTGTATAAAAAAATCTAGAATAAAAGATGACGACATCATAGAGGGAGTTAAAGATCAAATAATTTACTTTTTAGGAAAAAAATATAAAAACGATGGAATGGATAGACTTAGCGTTCAAAATATAAATATCAGAGAGGTTAAGAGTATATATAAGCCATACTGGGTAGCCAATTTTAAAGGAAAAAACATATATATAGATGCTTGGAAAATTTAAAAAATAAAAGGTGATTACTCAAATATTAAATAAATGTGAGTAATCACCTTTTTTGATACAAACAAATTACTATATTACTTTTTCTTAGTTAAATAATCTAAAGTTTTTAATGTATATCCTTCTTGTTCCCAGTGAGTTAATACTTCATCTAATATCTCAGTATTAGTTTTAGAATTAGGATGAAGTAAAACTATTGCACCTGGATGAGTTCTAGAGTAGATTTTATCCTTTGCATATTCGTGTGTTGGCTGTTTATTTTCATACCAATCAACGTATGCGAAGCTCCAAAATATTGAACTATAACCTAAGTCCTGTGTATTTTTTAAAGAAGTCTCGCTAAACTTGCCCATAGGTGGTCTAAAATATTTAGGCATTTCTTTTCCGGTAACCTCTTTATATGCTTCAGAAACACTTAAAATCTCTTTTTTAAATTCATCTAAATCATTAATAGATGCCATAGATTTATGGCTCTTAGAATGATTACAAACCAAATGGCCTTCTTGTTCCATTCTTTTTATTATATCAGGGTTATTCTTGATATAGCTCTCAACAACGAAAAACTGTGCTGGAGCATTATGTTTTTTTAAGGTATCTAAAATATTATTTGTATTTCCGCTTTCATACCCTGCATCAAATGATAAGTATATAACTTTTTCATTTGGATCACCAACATAATAGGAACTATAATTTCTAAAAAAATTAGCTTCTTGTATTGGATTTGGCTGTTTACCATCATTTCTAGGATTAAAGTACCAGTTGTATTCCTGAGTGCTAAGCGATGGATTTACAAGCTGAGTCATAGATTTTGAAGTTAAGCTAGAATTAATAGTTATTAAGGTACCAAAGAGAAGCATACAAACTCCTATTATTAAATAATTTCTAACTTTGTTATTTTGATTCATATTGTCACCTCTTATAATGAATATTGTTACTATATTTTTACCTAAGTTCAAAATTTTATTTAAAATTATTCCTTAATATGATTTTTGGGAAGCTTATATTATAATAGTAGTTACGAACTTTTATAATAAAGTTGATTGAAAGGAAATATGAAATGAACTTAAACATTATTAGTTTATTAGACAATGTTGTTTTTTTAGATATAGAAACAAGTGGATTAGATCCTATAAACTCTGAAATATTAGAAATAGGAGCTATAAAAATAAAAAATGGAGAAATCTCAAGATTTTATACATTAGTTAAAAATAACAAAGAAATACCACTAGAGATACTTTCTCTTTGTAGTGGATTATCTGAGGAAGATTTTTCTAAAGGAAAAAAAGTACATGATGTAGAAGTAGATCTTTTGGTATTTCTTGAAGATTATAAAGTAATTTGCCATAATGCTAGCTTAGAAAAGAGTTTTTTAGAGTTTTACATGCCTAAGATTAAGAATGAAATTATTGATTCTATGGAATTAGCTGTAATTTTAGAACCGTACCATAAAGAGTACAGCTTAGATTATTTAAAGAAAGTATTAACGAATGAAAAAATAGATGAAAAGCATAGAGCATTAGATGATAGTCTAGATGCTGTAAAGGTTGTTAATGCTCTTCTTATGAGACTTAATAGAAAAGAGAAAAGCAGTCTAGAACCTATATCTTTTAAAATTAACTCTCAGCTAGGAAGATTTAGTTTGCCTCCATGGCAATGGAGTGAGTTCATTGAAAATGCCGACTACAAGTTGGGGAGTAATTTAGATGTTATATATGAAGAGGAAATACTCAATAGTGAAAATATTTCAAAAGAAAAGGAAATTATAAGAAAGATTTATAGTCAAAATAAACAGTATGAAGAACTTTTAAAAGATAAAGAAATATGGGCTAGTAAGGAAGGGTTTATATATGAATATAGACCAGGTCAGTATGAACTTACAAAAACTATAAGGGAATTGTTTGATGGTAGTAAGGCAGGGCCAAAGATTGCTAGTATAGAAGCTCCTACTGGAATTGGTAAGAGTGTAGGGTATCTTCTTCCTGCAATATTAGAAGCGCATCTTAATAAAAAAAGGATAATAATCTCTACAGATACCAAGGAGTTACAAATTCAATTAATAAATAAAGATATTCCAAATGTAATAAATTCTCTAGGTTTAAATAAGAAGATAAGCTATGGATACATTAAGGGTAAAAATAACTATATATGTGTCGAGAAGTTGGAGTCTTATATAATGGACTATTCTCCATCAAAAAGTAGCAGTGAAGATATTATAGCGCTATTGTACTTAGAACGATTAGTTGAAGAAGGTTTATATGGGGATATTGAAGAAATTAACTATTGGATTATAAATCATTTTGATAGTTTGGAGAATCATATAAGACATATTAGCTGTGATCCTAATTTATGTAGACCTAAAAAATGTATTAAAAATTGTCTATATAAAAGAAGAGTAGAAGAGCTGAAGGAAGAAGATATAACTGTAATAAATCACTCACTGCTATCTAAATGGCCATATAAGGAAGAGAAACCTATAGAAAATATTATTGTAGATGAGGCACATAACCTAGTCGAAAAGGGATATGACTTTTTTTCTAGTATTGTTGAATCAAGATCATTAAGATATTTTTTACAAGAGATATATCCCTATGAAAATATAAAAAATAGTCCTTTTGCTTATGATTTAGCAAATAAAAGATTTAAAAGAAATAAAAGTTTTGATAAATTTTATAATCATATAGGAATTACAAGAGAGGTCAAAGATAAGATAAGTAGAAATATAAACTTTATAGTTGAGGAAATGAACTCAATACTTGATTTTGGAAACCACAGTGATTATAAAGATATAAGTAGATACAACTTGAGATGGGAGTTGAATCTTCAATCTGACGAAGTTGCAGGAAGTGTTTATAGAGATAATCAAAAAAAAGAAATATACTATAAGGAATATAGCGAAAAGATAAAAGCTAGTTGTGAAAGTATAATTAGAAACTTGGCCTCAACTATAATTACTATAGAAAACTATATAGATGATGATAATGTAGATAAAGAAGAAGATATCTATAAATTTGGTAAGTCTAGAGTAAAAGATATAGAGGATATAAAAAATACCTTGCAAATATTTATGGAGTATAGTGAAGAAGATGATTTTGCAAGAATAGTAGAAATAGATAAAAGCTATAAAAATTTTGAATTTAGAGTAGTTCCACTGAAGTTAGCAGATTTATTTGAAGAAAATATATTGGCTACATTATCGAATGGAATATTCTTATCAGCAACATTAAGTGTACAAAATAGAATGAATTACTTTAAGAATACTTTAGGAATAAATAGAGTTGATAATATTGAAAAAGTAATAGAACCACTTTATGATTACCAAAGTAGAGTTGGAGTGATAGGTGTATCAGACATTTGTAGTTATCAAAATAAAGATTTTACGAAAGAGATGAGTGATTTTATCGCAAATACTGCGGAAACTACACAAGGTCATATGTTATCACTGTTTAACAGCAAGGAAAGGCAAGAAAAGACATATGAAGATTTAAAAGATAAACTACACTTAAAAAATATTGAGATATATATGAATAAAAGAGGGATAAAATATTTAAAAGATATTAACAAAAGATGTGTGGTATTGGGTTCAAAAGGATGCTTTGAAGGAGTGGATGTTCCTGGTGATGGATTAACTTGTGTAACATTAGATAAAATACCGAATCTAAATCCTAGGGATCCTCTATATTCTACTATAATAAAAAAATATAATAAGACCTATAACTCCCTAAATTATCCACAGATGGCTATAAAAGTAAAACAAGCTATGGGAAGGCTTCTTAGAAGCAAGTATGATTATGGATGCTTTATAATTTTTAACACAGGAACAAATATTAATAATTTAAAGAAGTTAGAAAAAGATTTACATGGTTGTAAAATATATAGTATGAGTATTAAAAATATTGATTATTACATTAATAACCACTTTAGACGATGTAGGTCAATGATTTTGAAGTCATCCGTAGTAGATGTATTTGAAGAGCTGGAATATATAAAGAACAAAGAAGAAACTGAGCTAGAAAAGTATATAAATAAAGAAATGAAAAATAGGAGTATTAAAATACAAGCTTTTAATATGGATGAAAGTAGAAAAACTTTCAAAGTAAAGTATTTTGATATAACTTATTTAATAAATAAGGATAAAATAAAATTAGAGTTAAAAAAATAAATGATGTCATTGTATGTAAAATGAAGGATTTATTATAAATAATTCAAGAATATGAAACTTAATAGAAAAATATAAAAGAAAAATAAAGCCTAGTATATTATAAATACTAGGCTTTTTAGATTATTTATAATTTAAAGAATTTAAAGTAAAAAAACAAAATTGAAAGAATATATTAGTGTTATTTAAATTTATTGAAAATTTGATACATTTCTGTTGACAATTGTCAGAATAATGATGTAATATATAAATATAATATAAAAGAAAAATTTTATGTGAAAATTATTTTGGGAGGGAGAAAAAAATGAATACAAAACAAATGGAAAAAGATCAAGTATTAAAAAAGAAAAACTTGTTCCAAAAGTGTTTAGACGGTATAGAAATAGTAGGAAATAAGCTTCCGCATCCAGTGGCATTATTCTCAATATTTTGTTTAGCAATTATGATTATATCTGCAGTAGCAGCAGCTTCAGGACTATCAGTAGAAGGTGAATTAATAAATAGAACTACAAATAAATTAGAACTTCAAACAATAACAGCAGTAAGTTTACTATCAAGAGAAGGTATAATTTATATGCTAGAGAATGCAATATCTAACTTCGTTAACTTTGCACCATTAGGAATGGTTTTAGTTGGTATGTTAGGTATAGGTACTGCAGAGGGAAGTGGATATATATCTGCTTTACTTAAAAAGACAGTAGCAATAACTCCAGCTCAATTAGTAACACCAATGGTAGTGTTCTTAGGGGTTATGTCAAATATAGCAAGTGATGCAGGGTACGTTGTACTTGTTCCGCTTGGAGCACTAATATTTATGTCATTTGGTAGACATCCACTTGCAGGGCTTGCAGCAGGATTTGCTGGGGTTTCTGGAGGATTCAGTGCAAACTTAATAGTTGGTACAATAGATCCAATGCTTGCTGGTTTATCTACAGAGGCAGCAAGAATGATAGATCCTACTTATACAGTAACAGCAACATCTAATATGTTCTTTATGATAGCGTCTACATTCTTAATAACTTTATTAGGTTGGTTTATAACAGATAAGATAGTAGAACCTAGATTAGGTGCTGTAAAAGGTGGATCAACTTTATCTAAAGATGATGATGATTTAAGAAACTTATCAGATAAAGAAAAGAAGGCATTAAAAATTACTAACTTTACTATATTAATAATATTAATTGCTATAGTAGGAATAGTATTAATGCCGAATTCAGTATTAAGAAATACAGCAATTGAAGCAGAAAAAGGTTTTGTGAACTCTATAATAGATCACTCTCCATTAATGAATGGATTCGTTCCTATAATGGCTATGATATTCTTTGTAGCGGCAATAGTTTATGGTAGAACATCTGGACAATTTAAAAATCATAGAGATGTATGTACTGAAATGGGTAAAGCGATGAGCTCAATGGGTGGATATATAGCATTAGCATTCATAATGGCACAATTCGTACAATACTTCTCATACACTAACTTAGGTACGATACTTGCAATAGAAGGTGCAAACTTATTAGGATCAATGAATATGAACTCTATAGTTCTTATGGTAGTATTCGTATTATTTGCAGGATTCATAAACTTATTTATGGGATCAGCTTCTGCTAAGTGGGCTATAATGGCTCCAGTATTCTTACCAATGTTTATGAAATTAGGTATATCTCCAGAGTTAACTCAAGTTGCATATAGAATAGGTGATTCAACTACAAATATAATATCACCACTTATGAGTTACTTTGCAATGATAGTTATATTTGCTCAAAAGCATGATAAAAAAGCAGGTATAGGAACATTAATATCTACTATGGTACCTTACACAATAATATTCTTAATAGGATGGATAATCTTACTAGGAATATGGATGATGTTAGGATTACCACTAGGACCTGGTGCAGGACTAGTTTATCCTTTAGCATAAGAAATCTAGAAGCACTTCTTTAAAAAGAAGTGCTTTTTTTATTTTATAAATATAAGTTCTTGAATAACTTTTAGCACTTTAGAGAAAATAAATTATAGGAATGATTTTAAATAATTAAAGTGTGGAGGAAAGTTATGAGCTACATATTATTGTTAATAGGATTTGTACTCTTGATAAAAGGTGCAGATACGTTTGTATCGGGGGCTTCATCAATAGCAGTGGCATTAAAAGTTCCGACTTTGATAATAGGTCTTACTATTGTTGCATTTGGTACTAGTGCTCCTGAAGCAGCAGTAAGTGTTACAGCTGCATTAAATGGTCAAAATGAAATGGCGATAGCTAACGTTGTTGGTTCTAATATATTTAATTTACTTGGAGTGCTTGGAGTGGCTGCGATAATAAATCCGATAAGAGTACAAAAAAGTACAATAATAAAAGAGTTTCCATTTGCTATATTAGCATCGTTAATATTAATGGTATTAGCCCATGATACAAAGTTTCAAGGATATAATTTAAATGCATTAACTAGAGCTGATGGTTTGGTATTATTAGCTTTGTTTGCGATATTTATGTATTACTTAATTGAAATGGCTATAACATCAAAAGAAGAAATGAATGTAGAAAAAGCGGATGAAAGTATGCCTATGAGCAAGGCGGTTATATTTAGTGTACTAGGTATATTAGGCATACTAATAGGCGGTAATATGGTAGTAGATTCTGCAAGTGATATAGCTATTTCCTGGGGAATGAGTCAGAATTTAGTAGGTCTTACGATTGTTTCTATTGGAACATCACTACCAGAGTTTGTAACAAGTGTAATAGCTGCAAGAAAAGGTGAAAGTGATATAGCTATAGGAAATGTTGTAGGTTCTAACATTTTTAATATACTATTTGTATTAGGTATATCATCATTTATACATGATATTTCAATACAGCCAATAGTATTTGTAGATATGTTTGCTATGGTAGTATTAAGTATTGTTACATATATATTTGCAACAACTAAAAAGAGTATTAGTAAGCCAGAAGGTTTCTTACTTGCACTTATGTATGTTGTATATATGGCATTTATAATAATAAGGAAATAAAAGAAAAAGGCATAACACAAAGTATTATTTGTGCTATGCCTTTTATATATTAAGCTATAGAATGCTCTTTTATAGTTTCTTCTTTTGGTAATTTTGCTATTGATATTCCTGTAGCTCCATATATTAATGAAATTATAGGACATAGCAAGTTGAAAAATGCAAATGGTAAAAATGCGAACGATCCAACTCCAAGAGTTGCTGACATATAAGCACCACATGTATTCCAAGGAATTAACGGAGATGTTATTGTAGCACTATCCTCCAATGCACGAGATAGGTTTTTAGGGTCCAATCCTTGCTTTCTAAATGCATCTTTGTACATACTTCCAGGTATTACTATTGATAAGTATTGATCAGCTACAGCTAAGTTTGTAGCTATACAAGTAAAAATAGTAGCAAATATTAATCCGAAAGTACCTTTAGCTACCTTTAATATAGATTTAGCTAGAACTTCAAGCATACCAGTTTTTTCAAGTATACCACCTGTAACTAATGCACAAAGCATTAAAGAAACAGTACCTAGCATACTATCAAGACCTCCGCGAGTAAGTAGAGAGTCTACAAATTCCATTCCAGTATTAGAAACATATCCACTCTTAGCAATTACAAATGCATCTGCTATCGATGCATCTTGAACTACAATACCAACAACGCCACCAAGCAAAGTACCTATAATTAGTGCTGGAACAGCAGGAACTTTTAATATTACCATTATTATAACAGCTGCTGGTATTAAAAGTAATAATGGAGATAATGTATTAAAGTTACCTAGTAAAGCAGTTTGTATTTCTGTAATTTGGCTAGTATCTATTTGGTTACCCGCATATTTAAGTCCTATTACAGCATATAAGATAAGAGATATCACTAAAGCAGGAATCGTTGTATATAACATATGCTTAATATGTTCAAATAAGGTAGTACCAGCCATTGCAGGAGCTAAGTTTGTTGTATCTGATAGAGGAGACATCTTATCTCCAAAGTAAGCACCAGAAATTATTGCACCAGCTACTATTTTAGCAGGAATACCAAGAGCACTACCTATACCAAGAAGTGCTATACCAATAGTTCCTGCTGTAGTCCAAGAAGAACCAGTAGAAATAGAAACTATTGCACATATTAATGTTGTTGCTACTAAAAATATACCAGGAGACAATATATTAAGCCCCCAATAAATCATACTAGGAACAACTCCACTAAGAATCCAAGTACCAATTAACATACCAACAACTAATAAAATTAAAATTGATGGCATTGTAGAATTTATTGTATTAAGAATTCCATCTTCTAATTCTTTCCAAGTAAATCCAAGTTTAAAAATAGCTACGCATCCAATAAATATACCACCTACAATAAGTGGTATGTGAGCAGATATTTCATATTCCTTTAAAACTACTAAACATGTTACTAATACTGCAACTAAAAAACCAATAGATAATAATGCATCCAATAATGTTGCTTGCTTTTTTGTTCTTTGCGACATGAGAGACCCCCTTAGTTTTTCTGAGAATATAACAGTGATAAGAACTTGAGGATTAAAAAAAGCCTAGAGTGAAGCACTCTAGACTTAAGTATTCAAAGTAATATAATTTGAATCTACACTTAATCTAAAGATAGCTCTTCACAAATTATTGTGACAGTGTTATGCATATTCTACATAACCCCAACATATAAGTGTTAAGCATTACTTATATATTTCGGCATCGTTACCTTTTATTTTGCTTCATCGTGCTACCTCCACAAAACTACTCTTTAACAATGCGACCTCTATCAATAGTTATATTCGATATTTTATTTCAAAATAATTCGCAAAAAATTATTTTTATAAACAATTTATTTTATAAGATAAATTATATCATGAAACAATAGGATAGAAAAGAGGGAAAATCTACTACTTATTGAATTGATATTAAGTGTTGAGTTATTTATTGCTAGCAAATAAAACTTTTAAACAGGTTATATTTGGGTTAAAATAGTTAGTACCGTAAAATTTATATATCAAATATTATATTTTGGAATTAAAGTTAATCTTATAGGAGTGGTTGATATTGAGTAAGAAGAAGTTTTATGCAGTTAGAAAAGGTAAAAAAGTAGGCATATATGAGACTTGGAATGAATGTAAGGAACAAGTCAATGGTTTTTCTGGTGCAGAGTATAAGAGCTTTCCTACACATGAAGAAGCTAAAGAATATGTACATGGAACAAAATTAGTGACCATAAAAAATCCGGAAAGTACTGTAGAGGCCTACGTTGATGGTAGCTATGAACATTCTATAAGAGAGTATGGATCGGGAGTAGTTATTCTTAAAAATAAAGTTGTAGAAAAAACCTATAGCATAAAAGGAAAAGATGAAAAACTTGTAGGGATGAGAAATGTAGCCGGAGAGATAGAGGCATCTAAAATAGCTATGAATTATTGCTTAGAAAATAAGATTGAAAATTTAATTCTTTACTTTGACTACGAAGGTATAGAAAAATGGTGTATGGGAATTTGGAAAACAAATAAAGAAGGAACAACAGCGTATAAACAATTTTATGATAGTATAAAAAATAAACTAAATGTGAAATTTGTAAAAGTAAAAGCTCATAGTGGCGATAAGTACAATGAAGAAGCTGATAAACTAGCAAAAAAAGCAATAGGAATATAAAAGGGTCTTGCAAATTATCTGCAAGACCTTTATTTTTTAAAACTTACCAAATACATTTTGTAACTCTATTTTTAGTTCGTTAGGACTAAATATACTATCATTCATAGCTTTAGCTAATATATTTGCTTGGTCATAAGTAGATGTCCAAGAGAATATGCCTCCTAAACAGTTTTCAAGTACATATTGACCCTTTAAGAATATTGATAACGCATTATCATAAGACATTGCAAATTCGCCATCTTTAACCAAATAAGGAACCTGTGCTTCTCTGTCGAATCTAAACTCATATCCATTTTTATTTATATAATTTTTTCTAAGCTCATCATAAGATCTTGTTATTGTAGCACCTAGTCTACCGTAGAATGGAACACCTAGCATTATTTTTTCTGCTGGCATACCAGCATCTATAAGATTATTTACCATGCCATCTACACTATACCCAGGAAGGGAAAGGCTGGATGGATAAAGGTTAGCCTGATGTTTTCTGCCATTTGCTCCAGTTTCACCAGCAGTAAAGTCATAACTCATAAGATTAAAGTAATCAATAATTGGAGCGATATTTGCGATATCAGCACTAGTATTTAAATAAGCTTTATCACCTGTACCTGCAATACTTAACCATTTATCATCACCAATAACATCTCTTATTGCTGTAAGCAGTAGTGTGAAATTTTCTCTATCTTGAGGTCTAGATTTTATACCTGCTGCACTGCTTCCAGGGTATTCCCAGTCTATATCAATACCATCTAATCCATATTGATTTATCAATTTATTAACTTCTCTAGCAAAATTATATCTAGAAGTAGGAGTTAAAGCAGCATCGGAAAATCCTTCAGTTCCCCATCCTCCTATAGCTGCTATTACTTTTAGACTAGGTTTCTCTGCTTTCAAATCTATTAGTTGTTGTAAAAATCTAGGTGTAGGAACTAATAAGGTACCATCATCATTTATTTCAACAAATGCATATATAACAGCGTCAAGAAGTTGAGCATCTACATTAGTAGGATTACCTAGAACATACTCCATAACAATCGGAGTAACATCAGGGCAATAATTAATATCTACTGGCTGGAATTCTGATCCAGTTATCTGAGGTCGATTACTTTTCTTGAGAGATGATTTTTTATTGTTTGAAGCATTATGACAAGGATTTTGATTTGAGCATGAGCAATGTTTATTATTAGTGCTACTATCAGGAACAAAGCACAAATACCAATCTACGCATGATTGATGCTTTCCGCAATTATTAACTCTATCTTTTAGCTCTTTAAATGTTTTAGGATATGGTAGTATTACTGGCATACCAGGGAACCAGTTTGCAGGAGTAACTACGTTATCTCTATCGCTAGTCTGAAGTGCCTCTATGATTCTTAGGATCTCAGGTATATTTCTTCCTGTTGTTTGAGGGTAGTAAAGTATAGTTCTTAAAACTTGCTTATCATCTATAACAAATACGGAACGTATAGTTGATGTATTGCTAACAGCTTCAGAAATCATACCATAAAGTCTAGCTACTCTCATATCTCGGTCTTCTATAATTGGAAACGGAATTTCAACCCCTGTTAATAAGCACATATTGTAAATCCATGCTAAATGAGAACTATTGCTATCTACGCTAAGTCCAATTAATTCTGTATTTCTTTTTTGAAACTCATTATAGTATTTTGCAAAACATAAAAATTCGGTAGTACATACTGGTGTAAAGTCACCAGGATGTGAGAATAAAACAACCCATTTTCCAGTGTAGTTAGATAATTGTATAGGTCCCATAGTTGTATCAGCACAAAAATCAGGAGCCTTTGACCCTAGACTAGGAAGACATGGCATATATATCACCCCTTAATTAGTAAAATATCATCTGTTTTATTTTATTAATTTGTTATTACTAATGTTACTCTTAAAAAATATAATAAAAATTTAATTATATTTTTATTTAACTTATAACAAAAAACAGCAATAATAATTGCTATTTTACTACTAATTTGCTATAGTTAAGTATAGGAATGATTGTAAAGATTTGTTATTATATGGGGTGAGGAAGTTGAAAAAAGTCCTAAGGATTATTATTATGTCGCTTGCGATATGTTTTCCAATAACATTTGCAATAATGATAATAAATGCAACATTAGGTGTATCTGTAGGAATAGGTTATTATTTAACAATGGCATCTTTATCAACAGTATGTTTAGTAATAGGACTAGTGCTATTTAATTCTAAAAAAATATTCGCTAGCAAGAATAAAGTTGTTAATAAAAATAATTCTAAACCTGCTACAAAACAAAATAAACCAAAGTCAGTTGGACACAGAAGAAAAATATCATAATAAAAAAGAATTTAGTTTATTTATAAAGGTTAAAACACAGTTAATACTGTGTTTTTTCTGCTTTATAACATAAAAGTAGCATATCGATAATAAAAAATAAGTAGGGGATAAGTCTAAATACTTATAGGAGGATGCTATGGAATATAAAATTTTAAAAGGTAGTGTAGTTGGTTATAAGAATATATTAAAGAATAAAGGGTCTCAGGACTATGTAGAATATAAAAAAATTAATAATGGTGTTATATGTACTGTAGCTGATGGACATAGCACTGATTATTTTGAGTATAGTGATGAAGGAGCAAAGTTTGCTTGTGAAGTAGCAATTGAAGTTCTTGAGAGCTATGTAGACGAGGATGGATTAGAATTAGCACTTAAAGAGAGCGAAGTGCAACAGTTAATTTGCAATAGATGGAACAAGAGGGTAGAGGATCATTATAAAAGCATATATCCAATAGTTTTTAAAACAGAATATATAAAGTACTCCACAACTCTTACCGCTGTAGTTATTACAGAAAAATTTAGAGCATATTTGAAAATAGGGGATGGAAGTATAGTTTTAAAAGAAAATAATAATTATAAGAAGATAATAGATAATAACGCTAGTCAAAAAATAATTGACTCTATAGGAAGAGAAGGTTCTTATAAAAATATATACTATAAATTTGATGAAATAAATAATGATGAGAATAATTTACAGTGGGTTATTTTATTTAGCGATGGTTATGATAATTCATTTATGACAAAAACAGATTTATATGAAAGTATAGAAAATACTATTTATAAGTATGATAAAAGTATTTTTTCTAGAATGATGCTAATAAAAGGATACAAAAATTACCTAAGCTTATTGAGTGAAAATATAAGTAAAGATGATATTAGTATAATTTTTATAGGCATAAATTAGCATTTTATAAGCCTTGTCTACAAAGGATAAATTATAGTCTATAACATCGAAATATGATATAATAATAAGAAAAAAGTAACATATACAATAAAGACTATTATTGAGTTAGAAAGGAAAAAATAATGGGTTTGAAGGAAAGGTTTGAAAAAATAGTCGACCTTATAGACTCTCATAGAAAGACTATAGTTACGGCTTCATTATCAATACTGGGACTTATATTTTTGATGATAATTTTCTTTGTTAGTAGTGATGAATTTAGCGTTTCGAAAGAATCATCGATACTACTTAAACATATAGAAAGTCGAAAATATGGGGTAGCACTTAACTACTACGAAGACCTAGAAAAAGAATTCTCTCCATCGAAAATGGAAAGATTTGATAAAAACGTATCAAAAAAAATAAATAAATTAATGATTAGCAGTGGAGATAAGTTTATTAATACTCAGATAACAAAAGAACATTATATAGGCTTAATAAGCACAGTAAATGCACTTAGAGGGATAGATGTAGATTTAAAGAAAATTGTAGATCAGGCTAGCAGGGTAAGTGAAATGTATAAAAGTGAAAATCTAAGCTATGATATTGCTATGTCTTATATAAATACGGCTTCAAGTTTAGATGGTATGGGTAATGATTTAGATGTATACAAGCAAAACATAACTGTTTTGTATGACTCTAGAAAGATGTTTGAAGCAGCAGAGGAAGATAAAAATATAAAAAAGTATCACGAGGCAATTAAATCATATGATAAGGTCTTAGAAGAAGACAAAAAGTATTATGATTTGGCTCAGAATGCTAAAAAAGAATGTATAGGCTTAATGTATGATTACTATATAGAACAGGCTGATGAAGCTAATGAACTTGGTAATTATGAAGAAGCGCTACAATATATAGGCTACTTAAAGCCTTATTATCAAGAAGACGAAAAACTATTAGACCTAGAGTCAAAGTACCAAAAGAACTTATCTCTTTATACTCTAACTCCAAATGATATTATTAATTTAATTGCGAAAAAGAGTGGAAAAGATAAAGAAGGATTGACTGTAACTTCATTCCAACAAATGATTGGTGGAAGTAAATATTACTATGTAGAAGTATTTGAATATGAAGAACTTATAGATGAGATATTAGTAGATGCAAAAAGCAGAAATATATATTCTTATAAAGGATCAAATAAAGATTATAATTCAACGTACTCAGATGGATACTTTAGAGTAAGTAAAGATAGTGAAATTCAATTTGCGATAAGTTCAAATCAAGCTCAAACTGTATTAGAAAATAAATTTAAAGATAAAGATTATCAGTATAAAAATATTTCTATGGTTTCTAAAGACAAGGCTTATAAGTATATAGAAGATAAAGAAGGTTTAGATTCGTTATTAGAAAAAGACAAAGATGTGTATTATTATGCATTGGTTGGAAAGGGCATATTTAAGAAAAAAGAAGTTTATGTGATAAATATGTATAATAAAAAAGTCTATTCTACATCTGAATATGAAATAAAAGGTTACTAGAGCGTGTTTTTTAACACGCTTTACAAATTTGGTAAGGAGATAAGCATATGACAAGTATAAAGAGGAATATTTACATAAGCATAGCTATAGTAATAGCAATAGTGGGAATATTTATCGGGGTGATGTATTCTCAAATTAATGGAGATAAGATCTCTAAAAATACGTATATAAATGAAATAGATGTAAGTGGAATGACAAAGATAGAAGCAATAAAAGAATTAGAAAAGAAATACACTATAGGTAATATAAAATTTTCATATTCAAGCGATACCTGGGATATATCACCAAAAGATATTTCACTTAAATATAACTTAGAAGATACAGTAGAAAAGGCATATAAATTTAATAAAGGGAAAAGCTTTGGAGAAAATCTAATTAATACTATCAAATCTAATTTTGGGAAAGTAAATAATATAGAAGTATCTACTGAATACAATGAAGAGAAATTAAAAGATAAAATAGAGAATATTGCTAAAGAAATAGATGTAGAAGTTAAAGATGCAAGTATAAGTATTAGTGGATCTAATATAAACATAACAGATGATCAACCTGGACTTAAAGTTAATGTAGGAGATAGTGTATCTGAATTTAAAAATAAAGTAAGCAAAGGGAACTTAAATCCAGAAATAATTGTTACGAAGGTTGAAGCAAAAATTAAAAAAGAAGAGTTAGAATCTATAGATACTGTTCTAGGAAGCCACTCAACTAAGTTTGATGGAGGTACTACAGGAAGAAATACAAACATAAGATTAGCAGCAGAAAGAACTAGCAATGTATTATTAATGCCAGGAGAGAGTTTTTCTTATAACGATCACACTGGTCTTAGAACTATAGCAAATGGATATAAAAATGCACCTGTAATAGTTCAAGGTGTAGTACAAGAAGGTGTAGGAGGTGGCGTTTGCCAAGTATCTACTACATTATACAATGCTACACTATATGCAGGTTTAGAATATGTAAATTTAAGAAACCACTCAATACCATCTAGCTATGCAGAAAAAGGAAGAGATGCAACTGTTGCTGATGGGAGTATAGATTTTGTATTTAAAAACAATTTAAGTTATCCTATATATGTTAATAATTATGTTTCTGGTAACACTGTAACATGCCAAATATATGGAAGTTATAAAGATAAACAAAAAATTGAAATAGTAACTAGTACAGATGGTGTATCAGCTGCACCAACAAAAAAGGTAGATGATCCAACACTACCTCAGGGTCAGGAAAAAGTATTAGAAAAAGGTAGAGACGGATATACAGTATCTACATACAGAGTATATAAAGATGGTAATGGAGACGTGCTTAAGAAGGAAAAGGTAAGTACATCATACTATCCTAAAAAGCAAGGTGTTATAGCTGTTGGGACTATGCAAGAGGCAGTACAACCACCAGAAAATCAACCACCAGTAGAGGAAAGTAAACCACCAGAGGAGAATGCTGAGAGTCAAACGCCACAGCCAAATCCTCCTCAAGAACCGGTACCACAAGAGACAGCACCAGAAGAACCAGCACCACCACAAGAATAATTATCAAAAAGTATAGAAAGAACTAGGAGGTATTACTTTGAACTTAAATGATATAACAAATTATATTCAAAGTATTTGTGAGAATATTTCTAATGTGCTAGATGTTCATGTCACTGTAGTGACAACTGATTTAACTAGGATAGCTGGAACAGGTGTCTTTAAAGAGCAAATAAATAATAAAATATCAGACGATTCCATTTACAAAAAGGTACTAGAAACTGGAGAATCATTTGTTATAAATAAGGATATAGAAGAAAAGTGTGTTAAATGTACAAATAGAGATATATGCAAGGAGCTAGCAGACATTTGTACACCAATTAAATTAAATGATGATATAGTTGGTGTTTTAGGAATAGCTGCTTTTAGCATTGTGCAAAAAGATAGTATATTATCTAAAAATAAAGAGCTAACAGAATTTATAAAGAGTATGTCAGATTTGATTTCTTATAAATTATATGAACTATATAAGCAAGAAATTAAAACGATGGATGATTTAGAAAAAGAAGCAATAGAAAGAGCAATTAAAAAATATGGAAGCAATACCGAGGGAATGAAGATAGTAGCAGAAGCGTTAAATATAGGTATTGCAACACTATATAGGAAAGTAAAGAAGTTTAATATTAAATATTAATATGCATATTTTGACTTAAATCGACAAATATGTTATCTTAATATAAATACAGACAGGAGGAGATTATTATTTTAGCGAAAAATATTAAAGCTGATATTATGAATATGCCTAGGAAAAATCTAGATATATCATTAATAGAAGATGACAAAAGTGACTTAACATTTTTTAATATAGATGAAGAAGATGGTGACGAGACTCTTAAAGCATTAAAGCAAAGTTACGTTACTACTAATTATAAAGAAGAGACAATACTTAATTTACAAAACTCCTTAAGTAGTAAGCCTGATGAAACATCAAAGGAACTAAAACTGGAGTCTTATAAAAGATATAATAATGCATTAGACCTAGCATATAAAAACTACATAACTAGTGCGATAAATATGGTTGAAAAGGCATTGGAGATAAATCCTAAGGATATAGATATACTAAATCTAAAGGGATTACTAAAGCTATTAAAATGTGATTTCTCGAAAGCTTTTGAAAGTTTTTATACGGGATTATGCTATGGAAATAATGAAATGTCTAGAATTTATGTTGATAGATTATCCTCTGAAGAATTTAAAACATTCTTAGCAAGATATAACCATTCAATTAGATTTATAAATGAAGAGTTAAACCAAGAATCTATTCATATATTAGATAACATTATTGAAGAAGACCCTGATTTAATAGAACCTTATGTAATACTATCATTGTTATATGATAAATTAGGTAATATGAAAAAGAAGCAAGTTTATTTAGATAGACTTAGGGAGGTCGACAGAGATAATGAATTATTTGAAAATAATATTAAATCTGAAGATAGCAAAGAAGAAGATACTAAAGAAAAGAAAGCAAGTACAAAACCAAATAAAAAGAATATAATACCTTATATTGCTATATTGGTTTTATTACTAGGTACGGGTGGATACTTTATCCATAGTAAAAATAAAATAGATAAATTAAACTCTCAACTTAGTAGTAAAGAAGAGACGTTAAATAAAACTGATAAAGAATTAGGGCAAGCAAATCAGAAACTTAATGAAACTAGCACAGAATTAAATAACATAAAAAAAGAAGATGAAAAATCAGAAGTAGTAGTTGCGGACGAGGAAACTCTATACAACGAAGCTATTAAGCTTAAAAAAGCTGGGCAACCAGAAAAAGCTATGGAGAATTTTAAGAAGATAGTAGATTCAGGTAAAACTATGAAGTATATATCAGAGTCTATATACCAATTAGCTATAATAAATGAAAGCTTAGAAAGTAATGAAGAGGCTATTAAATATTATAAGAAGTATATAAATACTTATACTGCTAAAAATCAATATTACGATGATGCCTTCTATCAATTAGGTATGTTATATTACAAGATGGGTGATTTAGAAAACGCAAAATCTACGTTCTATGGACTTAGAAGTGAAGACCCAGACAGTATGTACAACAACTCTAAGGTAAAAGAGATATTAAAAGAGAAATAAATTATTTATAAAAAAGAGCTTATCTCAAACGTAAAAGTTTGGGACAGGCTCTTTTTATATTGTTAAGAAGCTAATTTTATTTACCTGTAATATAAATAATAAATAATTAAATTACCTATACAAAGTATAAAAAGAAAAAATTGGCAATAAAATATAATAATGATGCTGTTTATTATTATATAGGAGGTTTAGGTATTATGGAAAAAGACTTATTTCTTCCTGTGCTTAAGGATGGAAAGTATGGCTTTATTGATAAAGATAAAAATATTATAATAAGTCCAAGATTCAAGTACGTATCTGAACGGTTTAGAGATGGTTATTGCGTAGTAACATATATAAAAAAGATAAGAAAATCGCAAAGATGGGTATTTGGCTATATCGATAAAAAAGGAGATATACAGATATTTTTGCATTTAGAAAGTGCATCTGATTTTAATGAAGGTTTGTCTAGAATAAAAATAGATAACAAGTATGGATACTTAGACACATCTTTAATGGAAGTTATAAAGCCGAGATTTGACTCGGCAGCTAACTTTAAAGAGGGCGTTGCTGGCATTAAAATAAGTAAGAGATGGGGATATATAAATAAAAATGGAGAGATAATAATAGACCCAAAATATACTTATGTAAATCAATTCTGTGAGGAGAGAGCATTAGTTGAATTAAAGAATAAATATGGCTATATAAATAAAAATGGAGATGATATTATCTCTCCTCAATTTGATATAGCGTCAGATTTCTCAGAAGGCCTAGCGGCTATACGCGTGGATGATAAGTGGGGATATATCGATAAGGATGGCAATTTAAAGATAGATTTTATGTTTGACAGAGCCAAGTCATTTTGTGAAGGGTTAGCATCTATATGTATTGATGGAAAATGGGGATATATAGATAGAAAGGGTAGCGTAGTTATAGATCCTATATTTGACTATGCATGTGACTTTAAAGAAGGATTAGCGCGTTTTAATATGGGTTCCAATGCACTTAGTAGGGGGATTAGTTTACCTAAAGGTGGAGTATGGGGATTTCTAAATAAATTAGGTGAGATAGAAATAATACCAACCTTTGACTCTATATCTGACTTTGAGGATGGATATGCTCAAGTTATAGAAGGTAGCAATAACAACTATATAGATAGAAATGGAAAGCTTATCCTATAATTAAAATTTGAAAAATAGACACTGTAGTAGTAATATATAGATTAGCAGAGAGAAAAAAGATCGTATAATCTTATTTATCTTGAAAATAATCTTAGGAGGAGAAAAATGAAAATATTTAATCAGCTAGCTCTAATACTTGGTATATGGGCAATAGGAGAATACATAAGTTCATTTATAGGGGATATAATAGCAGTTCCTGGAAGTATAATAGGTATGATATTATTATTTATACTTTTGCAGTTGAAAATTTTAAAATTAGATAATATAAAAGAGGTAAGCAACTTCTTTTTAGATAACATGGCTATATTTTTTATACCAGCAGGAGTATCTCTTATAAATTCATTATCTATAATAAGAGATAACATATTTATTCTTATAGTAGAAATAGCATTAAGTACAGTGATGGTAATGTACATTACAGGAATTGTAGTAGAAAAAATGATAAAAAGAAAGACTGAGGAAAATTAATATGTACAATGTTTTAGACACTCAAATATTTGGCGTAATAGTAACTGTACTATTTTTTAATTTAGGAATTTATCTTCAAAGGAAAACTAAAAACCCAATACTTAATCCATTGTTAGTTGCTATTATAGGAATAATATTGTTTTTGAAGGTAACAAACATACCTTATGAAAGTTATAAGATAGGATCAGATACTATAAACTTCTTTTTAGGTCCTGTCACTGTTATATTAGCTGTTCCGTTTTATAAGCAATTTGACTTATTCAAGAAATACTTTAAAGAAATAATTATAGGAATCGGATGTGGTGTTGTAGTATCATTTGTTTCTATAATTATAATTGGTAATTTTACTAATGCAGATTTAGCTATAGTAAACTCATTATTGCCTAAATCAATAACGACTCCAATGGGATTATCACTAACGAATACTTTAAATGGTATAGAAGCTATAACTGTAGTAGCAATAATCCTGACAGGGATATTGGGTGCTATAGTAGCTCCTATTGTATTTAAGATAGGTAAGATAAAACATCCTATAGCAAAAGGGATAGCTCTAGGAACGTCTGCCCATGCTTTAGGAACTACTAAAGCATTAGAACTTGGAGAGGTAGAAGGAGCTATGAGCGGACTATCTATTGGTATATCAGGTATACTTACGGTAGTATTAGTACCAATAATAATTGCTTTTGTATAGAAAAAGATTAAATTTTAATTTTATTTATGAATAAAAATTTGAAATATATGTAATATGAAAATCAATATATGAATACTGTTATAATAAAAAAATCATTTTATAATTAAAATGATTTTTTATTATTGCATAAATATAAGTAAATAACTTAATATAAATATAAAATAAGTATCTCATATAGTATTGTATTTATATCAAAATGCAGGAAACTAAATATATACATCATATACTGAAAAATATAAAAACATATTAATCATATTATTACACTTATAAAGTATTTCTTTAAGATTTGTATAAAAAATACACTAGACATATTAAAAAAAGGTAATATAATATATGATGTACTGTAAGACATAAAGTTTCCTATCGCTAATAAGTTTGATATGTTAAAATTTCTTAATTGTAAAAACATAAATGGAGGAGATAATAAATTTATAGATTTTACAAAAGTTAAATGACCCCAATGATACACTTAAAAAGATAGGAATATTTTATTAGCAAAAATATTTACACAATATTAAAAGTGTATAACAGTTTGAAGGGAGAAAAAAATGAGTAAAGTAAACACCGCCCTACAAGATAATTTGTTCCTAAGATATTCAGTAATAATATTAGGAATGATTATATCTTGTATAGGGATTAACGGTTTTTTAAGACCCGCACATTTATTAAGTGGCGGAGTTACAGGTATGTCAACAGCAATAAACTTTTTAACAGATATAAATATGGGTTTATTAACGTTTTTAATAAACATACCTATATTTATTTTGGGATTTATTTATCTTGAAAAAGAGTTTTGTATCATTAGTTTAATCAATATGATAATATTCTCTGTACTGCTAGGGATTACGCAAAATATAGGAAATATCATACCTCTAAAAGATATACTACTTCAAAGTGTATATGGTGGGATTTTAGCTGGGGCTGGGATAGGTCTTGTATTTAAAACGAAATCATCAATGGGAGGCACTGATATAATAGCTGCCATTCTTAAAATTAAGAAAAACATAGAAATGAAGGATACTACACTTTCTATAAATTTCTTAATTGTAGCAATAGGTGCGGTATTATTTGGACTTGATTTAGCATTATATACTTTAATAGCAATGTTTATAAATGCAAGTGCAATGAACCTTGTAAAAGATGCAATGAATTCTCAAAAATCTGTAATGGTTATATCTAAAGAAAGTGACTTAATAGCAAAAAATATTATGCAGGATCTAGTAAGAGGAGTTACGTTTTTAGAAGCTGAGGGAGCTTATACTCATGAAAAAAAGAAAATAATATACTGTATAGTTGCTACAAATGAGATTCCTAAGATAAAGGAAATAGCACTAAAGTATGATAAAAAATCATTTATTTCTGTAAATGATGTAACTGAAGTAAAAGGAAGAGGATTTAAAGAAAAATACTTATAATAATTAAAAAAAATAGTATAAAATATTTAAATTTCCATAAAATATATATTAAGAGGGTAAACTGACTCTCTACCAAACTCTAGAGTGAAAATAATTAATATCGGATTCTAGTATACATAGAGTATATTAGAGATAGCAATAAAGTTTTTCTGTTAAGTAAATCATATTAGAACGGAGCTTATAAGCTATTTTGATGTAATCGGGTATGTTATATAAGATAAAGTATTCTGCTTTTGTAGGATACTTTATTTTTTTTGATAATATATAGAAAATCATGCTAGATTTAATATATAATAAATCTGATAGTAAAGATGTAATTCTACTGTAAGCGGAGGAAGTAAAGATGAACTTAGTTAAAGAGCATGATCAAGTTTATAAAGAATATTTAAATTTTATAAATGAAACTATAAAGGACGTTAAGTCTATAAGAAGAACAAAAAAATTTATATTAAAAAAAGAAGATGTTGCTACAGAAAAAGAAATCTCACAAATAGAAGGAGATTCTAGTGTGGCTGAAGAAATAGAAGAATCTGAAATAAAACAAAAGAGAGCTTCAAGTAAGATATATAATTTTTCAAATGGGGATGTATACATAGGTAAAATGGTTGATGGAAATATGGATGGAACTGGTATATATACGTTCTCAACAGAAGAAGGCACTATGGAGTACGTAGGAGACTTTAAAGATGATATGAAACATGGTAAAGGTATATTTACATTTTCAAATGGTAATTCTTATGCTGGTGGATTTGAGAATGACTTAATGAATGGAATAGGAAAGATGATATATAGTAGTAAAGATGAATACATAGGGAATTGGAAAGATGGTCAAAAGAATGGTGTTGGCATATACATATGGGAAGAAGGTAGTGTATATGTTGGAGAATTTAGAAATAGTAAAATGGAAGGCTATGGAACTTGCTATAATAAAGAAGGTAAGATAATCTATGAAGGTGAGTGGAAAAATAACTTGGTTCATGGAAAGGGGACTTACACATGGCAAGAAGGCAAGATTTATACAGGGGACTTTTTACATGGTAAAAAGCATGGAACTGGTACTTTTTACTTAAATAACGAATTGGTATATGATGGTACTTGGAAGTTTGATAAACCATCAATTTGTAATAGAAGTTTAGATGAATTATTTTCTTCAAAGTTTTAGCTTTATCTATAATTAGATAAAGCTTTATTTTTTATACGACAAGAAAATATATTTTCTAACTTATAGTTATATAATAATTCAAGTAATGCTAAATCCTGTATAGATAGTATGAAATTACAAATCTATAATTTCTAAATTTAATGTATAAATAATGTAAAAAAATACCATAAATATAAAATAAGAAATTATTAAGGATGTGATATATTGAAAAAATTAGTAGCTATATTAATAGTTGTATTTGCTGTATTTTTCTATAAAAGTGAGATAAGCGATGGAATAAACAAGATAAAAGATGAATTATTTGAAGAACAGATAGAAACTCAGACATTGTCTAGTGAAGAAATAAAAAATATAAGTATAGATAATTTTAAAACTCTAAGGATAGGGGATAGTATAGATTCTGTAAAATCTAAAATTGGAAACCCAAGTAGGATTGACGATAGTGAGTATAGCTTTGAATGGTATGTATATAATCAAATTGCAGAAAAGTTTGCTATGGTAGGAATAGAAGATAACAAGGTGGTAGCTCTTTATAGTAATTCTTTGGATTCTTCAGAACTTGGAGATATAAAAATAAATAATTATAGAACCTCTGTAATAGAAGTATACGAGCCACTAGAATACAAGAAAAAAGGGAATACTAGGTACATAATAGATTCTGATAACCAATATGATGTAATAAATATTGATAACAAGTATATAACCGTATTTTATGATAAATATGATGATTACAAAATATGTTCTTATCAAGTTATAAGTGAAAAGGCAGAAGATAGCCTAAATGGAATATATGCAAAAGAAAGTGAAAGCCTTAGAGAAAGTTTTGAATTACAAGTAATAGATTTGACTAATAGTGTAAGGGCGCAAAGAAATTTAAACATCTTAAAATTTAATGAACAAGCAAAAACAAGTTCTAGAAAACACAGCAAAGATATGAATGATAGAGATTTTTTTGATCATGTAAATAAAGATGATGAAAGTCCATTTGTAAGAATGAAAAAAGAAGGAATCGAATATATAGGAGCTGGAGAAAATATTGCTGCAGGGCAAACTAGTGCAATATATGCTCATGAAGCATGGATGAATTCAGAAGGACATAGAAAAAATATTTTAGGGGATTATAAGTATATAGGAGTGGGTGTAGATTTTGGTGGATCTTATAGTACCTACTATACACAAAACTTTTTTATGTAGCTAAAATATTGAAAGGAAGTACAGACATGATTAGAAAAAGCCAAAAGACAATAATAGGTATAATACTTACACTAGCTATGTTTTTAAACTACGGTATTGGTGTTTATGGTTTGGATGATGAAGAAGTATTTATAAAAAATGGACCAAGAGATAAGAAGTTAATAGCTCTCACTTTTGATGATGGACCACATCCAAAAGAAACCAATGAAGTATTAGATGTACTTAAAAAGTATAATGCAAAAGCAACATTCTTTATAGCAGGGAAACATGCAAATTGGTATTCTAAACCACTTATAAGAGCAAGTGAAGAAGGGCACGAAATTGGAAATCATACATTTAGTCACCCTGATATAAGTAATTTAAGCTCATCACAAATTGAGACAGAAATAGTAAACTGTGAAGAGATATTAATGAAATTAACAGGTAAGAAACCAACTTTATTTAGACCACCATATGGAAGTTATAAAAGAGAAGAACTAAGCAAAATCGCAAAAGCTCATGGATACAAAATAGTATTATGGAACTCCATAGATGTAAGGGATTGGCAAAATCCACCGGCTTCTGAAATTGCAAATAAGATAAGCACTAAAGCTAAGAATGGAGATATTATACTTCTTCACGATTATGCTACTAACAATACTGTAGAGGCTATGAATATATTTATTCCTGAAATGATTGAAAAGGGATTTGAATTTGTAACAGTATCAGAGTTGATTGGAAACTAAAAAGTATAATTTAATATAAATTTAATCTTTTAATTGGCAAAAAGTATAAACAATTTTCATATATATTAATATTATAATAATAAGACTATCTTGAAAAGGATTGATTAAATGTATAATAAAATATATGAAAAAAAAGAGTTTATAATTTTCCAAGTGAAAGAAGGTTATGTAGCTTATAATACTAAAAAAAGTTTTCAAGAGGGTCATACGCATCTAAGACATTTTGATGCAGCTAAGACAGCTATTGATTTAGTCCTTAATAAAAAAGTACCGAAAAGTACAGATGGGTATTATCTTGCTAGTCTCATAAGGTTAAGTGAAGATGATTTCTATATTAATAAAATCAACGAATTACTAACTACAAGAAAAAGAAAAGGAAAAAAAGAGAAGTATTACAATTCTGGTTGTAAGTTGGCAAAAAGGAGCTGTTAGCTCCTTTTTGATGTGTTAAGTTTACCCTTCATAAATATTTGATTTGTTAATATAATCAAAGTCTAAGTATTTATTACTGTATACTAAATAACTAGTAATACCTTGCATATCGTATTCTTTAAGTTTTTTAATAGCCTCTTTTTCTGATAGAGGAGGTGATATAGACTTAGTATCTGATCTAATAATTACGTATCTATTCATGTTAAAACCTCCAAGTTAAATTTAATATTATTTTTTACTAACCTATTAAGAATATACTTATTACTTATGTCTAAATATCATCAAGACAGTCTATGTTGACACAGATTTCTAATAAAATATATAATTAATCATATATAATAACACAAATTTATTTTATATCTCAAAATAAAATGATTTTTGCAAACTATATAGAATATATAAAATGTATAAAAAGAATTTTAGGAGGCTATTATTTATGATCCTTATGATAGACAATTATGACTCATTTGTTTACAACCTTGTACAATATATTGGTGAGCTAGGTGAAGAAGTAGTTGTAAAAAGAAACGATGAAATAAACATTACAGATATTGAAAAAATGAATCCAGAAATAATAGTATTATCTCCAGGACCATGTTCTCCAACTGAGTCGGGGATATGTCTAGATGTAGTAGATAATTTTAAGGGAAAAAAGCCAATACTTGGTATATGCTTAGGTCACCAAACAATAGGACATGCCTTTGGAGGGAAAGTAGTAAGAGCAAATAAACCGGTGCATGGTAAGGTTCATAGTATTAATCACATAGATAAGGGTGTATTTAAGGGGCTTAATAACCCGTTAAATGTAACTAGATACCATTCTTTAGTTGTGGATAATTATAGTTTGCCTGATGAGTTAGAAGTTACTGCACTTACTAAAGAAGGTGAAATAATGGGACTAAGACATAAAGATTACCTTATAGAAGGGGTACAATTCCACCCAGAAGCTATTTTATCAGAACAAGGTCATGATATACTTAGAAACTTTATAAAAAGAGCGAGAGAGGGAGTAAATATATAATATGATTAAAGAAATATATACTAAATTAAATTCCTTTGAGATTTTCACTATATTTAAAGATGAGAATAATAGCTTTATACTAGATAGTGCTATGGATGCAAAAAAATTAGGGCGCTATTCTTTTATAAGTAGTAATCCATTTAAAGTATTAAAATATAAAGAAAGTGATGAGAATCCTTTAGATAAATTAAAATTTGAACTTGAACAATATAAGGTTAATAATGATAGTGATCTTCCTTTTATAGGAGGGGCAGTAGGCTATTTATCTTATGACCTAGGAAACTATATTGAAAAGCTTCCAAGGACTGCTATAGATGATACTGATGTATATGATTTATACTTTGGATTATATAATTATGTAGTGGTAGTAGACCACTTAGAAAATAAAACTTATATAGCAACTCCTGGAATAAATGATGATGAGGAAAAAAATGTATTATCGATTGTAGAATCTAAAATTAAGCTTGCTGAGGAAAATGGAATAGATTCTATTTGTTATGAAGAAAAAGAAGTAAAGCCTGTAAAATTATCATCAAACTTTACTAAGGATGAATTTAAAAACTCTGTCAATAAAGTTAGAGATTATATAAAGCAAGGGGATATATATCAAGCAAATTTAACTCAGAGATTTACTGGAGAAACAAACCTTTCTAGCTATGAGCTTTATAGGGATTTAAGAAGGTTCAGTCCCGCACCTTTTGGAGCATTTTTAAACTTTGATGGTGTACACGTATTATCTAACTCACCAGAGAGATTTATAAAATGTATAGATAGAAAAATAGAGGCAAGGCCTATAAAGGGAACAAGACCAAGAGGTAAGACAAAAGAAGAAGATCTAAGGCTACAAGAAGAGTTGAAAAATAGCGAAAAGGATAAAGCTGAGTTACTGATGATAGTAGATTTAGAGAGAAATGATATTGGAAGAATATCAAAAATAGGAAGCGTTAAGGTTCCTGAATTATTTGTGATTGAGCCTTATACAAATGTAAATCATTTAGTAGCAACAGTAGTAGGAGAGCTACAAGATAATAAGGATAGCATAGATGTCATAAAAGCTACTTTCCCAGGTGGATCTATAACAGGCGCTCCAAAGATAAGAGCAATGGAAATAATTGATGAATTAGAACCAACTCAAAGAAATGTATATACAGGTTCAATTGGATATATTGGATTTGATGGTGATATGGACTTAAATATAGCAATCAGAACTATTGTAAAAAAAGAACAAAAAGTGCATTTCCAAGTTGGAGGAGGTATGACTTGGGATTCAGACCCATCTGAAGAATACCAAGAGACTTTAGATAAAGCACAATCTATTATGAGGGCTCTAAGAGGTTATTATGAAGAGTAAAGTATCTTTTGAGAGTGGATTATGTAAATTTGGTATGGGTGTATTTGAAACTATCAGAGTTGATGAAAAACCTATAGAATTAGATTTACATATGAATAGAATATATAACTCAATAAAAGAATTAAAATTAAATATAGACTACGATAAAGATTATTTAAGTAATCAAGTATTAGGCTATATTAAAGATAATAATATTAAAAATAAAGCATTAAGATTGACTGTGTTTGATGAAGGATTTAATATCTCAACTAGAGATATTGTATATAATAATGATTCTTATGAAAAAGGATTTAAATTAACTATATCACCTATAAAAAGAGGAGATAGTGTGCTTTATAGACATAAGACTACCAATTACTTTGAAAATATTTATACCAAAAACCACGCTAGCAATCTTGGATTTGATGATGGTATATTTTTAGATATGAACGGTAAAATACTAGAGTGTTCAATGAGTAATATATTTTTCATAAAAGATAATAAAGTATATACTCCAACATCTGAACTACCAATACTAAAAGGTACTATGAGGAGAAGGATTATAGACATTTGCGAAGAATTAGATACAGAGATAATAGAGAAAAAAATAGAAATATCAGAAATAAAGGATTTTGACTTTGTGTTTATAAGCAATAGTTTGATGAAGGTTATGAAGGTTGTTAAAATTGATAAAGTAGCCTATGAAAAAGAAAATGAAATATTTAACAATATCTGCAAATTTATTTAATTATATCCCGCATAGGAGAATTAAAAATGAACAATATTTATAATCTATATAATGTAGAAATAGAAAAAATAAAAAGAGATAGTACTACTCAATGCATATTCTTAGTTGGTTCAAGTAAAGATTTAAATTTGGATGATGAGGGTATAAAAGTAAATGACATAGATTTATTTGTTCTTTGTGACCAAATAGAAGATCAAGTCAGAGAAAATAAGGAAATACAAGATTTAGAATTTGATATAAGCTATTTTTCTAAAGATGGTATGAATAAATTTATAGCTAGTAAAGAGTATTTTTTCTTAAATGAAATGAAGAATGCAAAAGTAGTATATGACAAAAATGAAGTTGCAAATGGTATAATATATACTTGCAAGGAAGAATATAAAAAGGGTCCCAATAAGTTATCAAATGAAGAAAAAAAAGCGATAAAAGATGATATATACTCTAAAGTAAGTAGATTAAAAGATAGAGAAAAATTTAACAAGTTCGAATATGAGTTTTTGACGAATTTATACTTAAGGGATATAATAGTTGCATGCTTTAGCATAAATGATAAATGGATACCTAAAGATAAAAAATTAGTAAAAGAATTAGAGGTTGAAGACAAAGACATTTTCAACTTATTATTAGATGTCAATAAATCTTATAATTATGAAGATTTGTTGATAGTTTGCGATTATATATTTAAAAATATAACTTACTAGCCAAGGGGGTCAAACCAATGAGTAATGTAGATAGAGATAAAATAAAAAGAGCCGTTAGAGATATATTGGAAGCTATTGGAGAAAATCCAGATAGAGAGGGTCTTATAGATACTCCAGATAGAGTAGCAAGAATGTATGAAGAGATTTTCTCAGGGATTCATGAAGACCCAAAAGATCACTTAAAGGTATTATTCCAAGATGAAAAGCATGAAGAGATGGTAGTAGTAAAAGATATATCATTTTATTCTTGTTGTGAACATCATCTAGTTCCATTCTTTGGAAAGGCTCATATAGCATATATACCGAAGGGTGGAAAGCTTACAGGACTTTCTAAGCTTGCTAGAGTAATTGAAACTTTAGCTAAAAAGCCTCAATTACAAGAGAGAATAACAAAGGATGCAGCAGATATTATAATGAAAGAGCTAGAGCCATATGGTGTAGTGGTAGTAGTAGAAGCTGAACACATGTGTATGACAATGAGAGGTGTTAAAAAACCAGGATCAAAAACTGTAACTTCAGCAGTAAGAGGAATATTTGAAAAAGATATATCTTCAAGATCAGAAGCCTTAAGTTTAATAAATATGAGATAATTTGAGGAGAGAGAATATGTTTGATTATGGTAAAAAAACTTATATAATGGGAATATTAAATGTTACTCCAGATAGCTTCTCTGATGGGGGAGATTACAGCAATGTAGATATTGCTGTAAATCATGCAAAAGAAATGGTTGAATCTGGTGCGGACATAGTAGACTTGGGTGGCGAATCAACTCGACCAGGTCACAAATATGTAGATGCAAAAGAGGAATCATCAAGAATATTACCAGTTATAAAAAGATTAAAAGAAGAGATAAATGTACCCATATCAGTAGATACATATAAATCAGAAGTAGCAGAAGCTGCTTTAAACTTAGGTGTAGAAATGATCAATGATGTATGGGGACTTAGAAAAGATAAGAATATGGCTAAAACAATAGCTAAACACAATGCATACGTGTGTATTATGCATAATCAAGATGGTACAGATTATGATAAAGATATAATGGAAAGTATAAAGGACTTTCTACAGGAAAGTATCGAACTAGGAATCGATGCTGGAATAAAGAAAGAAAAAATAGTGCTTGATCCAGGGATAGGATTTGGTAAGACTTTTGAACAAAACTTAGAAGTATTAAAAAGATTAGGTGAATTAAATGATTTAGGATATCCTATATTACTTGGAACATCTAGAAAATCTGTAATAGGAAATGTACTTAATGTTGAACCTAAGGAAAGAGTAGAAGGCACTATAGCTACTACTGTACTAGGAATAAGAGATGGTGTAGATATAGTAAGGGTACATGATGTAAAAGAAAATTTAAAGGCTGCTCAAATGGCAGATGCTATATATAGAGGGTAGGTTTGAAAGATGGATAAAATATTATTAAGTAACTTAGGATTTTATGGATACCATGGAGTATTAAAGGAAGAAGCAGTACTTGGACAAAAGTTCTTTATAGATATGGAACTTTATTTAGATACAAAAGAAGCTGGTGTAAGCGATGATATGAACAAATCTGTTAGCTATGCAGATGTATATGAAGTTGCTAAATTTATTGTTCAAGAGAAAAGATTTAATCTTATAGAAGCTTTAGCTGAAGATATATGTAAAGAAGTATTAGAAAAATTTGAACTTATAAATGGATTAATGGTGAGAGTTAGAAAGCCAGAAGCGCCTGTAAATGGTATATATGACTACTTTGGAGTTGAAATAAGGAGAAGTAGAGATGAATAAAGCTTACTTAGGTATAGGAACTAATATGGGTGACAGACTAAATAATTTAAAATGTGCCTGTGAAATACTAAATGATAATGATTCTATAACAATAAGTAAAAAGTCAAAATTATATGAAACTAAAGCTTGGGGCTATACTGAACAAGATGATTTCCTAAATATGTGCGTTGAGATAGAAACAACTATATCGCCTGAAGAACTTTTAATGGTATGTCAAGAAGTAGAACAAAAGCTTCATAGAGAAAGAGTAATAAGATGGGGACCAAGAACTATTGATGTTGATATATTATTTTTCAATGATATTAAACTAAAATGTGAAGACTTAGAAATACCTCATCCTAGAATTCAAGATCGTGCATTTGTACTTATTCCACTTATGGACTTAGATGAGAATCTTTCTATTGAAAATAAAAGTATAAGGTTATATCTAGAAAATTTAACAAATAAAGAAAAGTCAGAGGTAAAAGAATTTATTATTGCCTAAAAATAAAGATATCTATAAATAGAATTTTAAAAATCCTATTTATAGATATTTTTTTGTATTTTAATACATATTTTAAACTTAGTAAATAGGGGATAAAATTATGAAAATATTATAAAATATAAAAATATGAAATTTCAAAAAAAGTTTATTTTTAAGATAAAAATAGGTGTAAATACAAACCAAAAAGGAAAGATTAAACTACGAGAATGGTTGATTGAAAACCGTGATTGTCAAAATTTAAGAGTTAATATCAAAAAAATCCTTAAAATAAATAAAAAAAATAAAATATAAGAAGGATATTAACAAAAAAAGTCGAATTCTGTATAATGAACATTTGACAAATTTGCAATATAATGTAAAATAGATATGTTAACACAAAAATTGCACCAGAAGGTGATAATATGAATGATATAAAAGATGTGATTGAAGAAGTAAAAAATAGATGTGATATTGCAGCTACAATATCAGATTATATGCCGATAAAACAGTCTGGAATAAATTATAAGGGACTGTGTCCATTTCATGGTGAGAAGACACCATCATTTTATATAAACTCATCAAAACAGATTTATAAATGTTTTGGTTGTGGCGAAGGTGGAGACGTAATTAACTTCGTTATGAAAATGGAAAATTTAGATTTTATGGATGCTGTTAAATTACTTGCTGGAAAAAATGGTATAGAAATTAATACTAACATGAATGAAGAATCTAGAATAAAAATAGAAAAGTCTAAAAAATTTCAGGACATCCATGTTGAAGCAGCTAGATTTTATTTCTCTAATTTATTAAGTAGTAAAAACCTAGGGTATGAATACTTAAGAAAAAGAGGTCTTGATGATAAAATAATAAAAACATTTGGGTTAGGATTTGCAGTAGATTCTTGGAACTCCCTTATGAATTATCTAATATCAAAAGGATACAGCAAAGAAGAACTAGTAGAGTGCGGACTAATTGCACATAAAACTGAAGGCAATAAGTATTATGATAAATTTAGAAACAGAGTTATGTTTCCAATATTTGATTATAGAGGAAATGTGATTGGATTTGGTGGTAGAGTATTAGATGATTCTGTGCCAAAATATTTAAATTCACCAGATACTTTAATATTTAACAAAAGGCTAAATCTTTATGGATTGAATTTTGCTAGAAAAAATATTGTTGATAGAACAGTAGTATTAGTAGAAGGATATATGGACTTAATTTCTATATATCAATATGGAATAAAAAATGTAGTAGCTACTTTAGGTACAGCCTTGACAGAACAACAAGGACATTTGATAAAAAGATATGCAGACACTGCTATTATTTCATACGATTCAGATAATGCTGGAGTTAATGCAAGCCTTAGAGCAATGGATATATTAGTTAAGTTAGGTATAAACGTAAAGGTTTTAGACTTAAAAGACTGTAAAGATCCAGATGAATTTATAAGAAAACATGGTCTTGAGGAATTTAAAAAGGCTATGGATGCTTCAACTCACTACATAAAGTATAAAATTAATCATCTTAAAAAATCTTTTAATTTAAATAAAGATGAAGAGAGAGTGAAGTTTGCTAAGGAAGCATCTAAGATAATAAAGGAATTAAAAAGTCCAGTAGAAATAGATTACTACACTAAATACTTAAGTAGTCTTATAGATATAAGCACTGAATCTATTAAAAGAGAAGTATATGGAAAAAATTACAATAAATCTTACGATAATAAATATAAAAAATACTCAAATAAAAAAGAAACTCCAGTAATTGAAAAACCTAAAGCAATAGAAAAGGGCAAGCAATTTGTGGAAGAAACTCTTATAAAATTAATGTTAAATAGCAAAAACCTGAGACAAACAGCATTACTTAAGATAGATGAATCTAATTTCTTATTAAATGATAGTAAAGAAATTTTAAAATATATAATTAAAAATCAAGAATTGGACAAAATAACTATTGACAAAACAAATAGTTTAAACATATCCGAAGAATATATTAGAGATTTAGATTCTATATCATTAGATAGTATAAATAGTAGTGATGTCAAGAGTATAGATGAAATAATTAGAAATGTTAAGAAAAATGGACTTCAAGAAAATATGAATAGATTATTAGAAGAACAAAGATATATTGAAAATAACAAAAATAATTATGATGCGAAAGAGGTAGATGTTAAAATTATGGAAGTTGCTTTAAAAATAGTTGAGATAAGAAAAATGTTACAAAGCATATAAGAAGGGAGGTTTGAGTATGGAAAATAAAACTACTAAAAAAGAATCAAAAAGAGTAACGGCAAAATCGTTAATAGAAAAAGGTAAAAAGCAAGGATCGCTTACACTTGCTGAAATAATGGAAGCTTTTTCTGAAACTGAATTAGATAAAGATCAAGTAGAAAATCTTTATGTAACCTTAGGAAACTTAGGTATAGAAGTTACTGAAAATAAAGATGATAAGGCTGATATGAACTTCTCAACACCTGATGATGATTTAGATATGGATAATCTAGATGAAGGTACAGAAGAAGATGCTCCAAAAGAAGAGTCAATGATGGAATTAGAAGCTATCGATTTATCTTTACCTAAAGGAATAAGTATAGATGATCCTGTTAGAATGTACTTAAAAGAAATAGGAAAAATACCTCTACTTAAACCGCATGAAGAAATAGAGTTAGCAACTAGAATGCTTGCTGGAGATGAAATGGCTAAAGCTAGATTAGTTGAAGCTAACTTAAGACTTGTTGTAAGTATAGCTAAAAGATATGTAGGAAGAGGTATGCTTTTCTTAGATTTAATTCAAGAAGGAAACCTTGGTCTTATAAAGGCAGTTGAAAAGTTTGACTACACAAAAGGATTTAAGTTTAGTACTTATGCTACTTGGTGGATAAGACAAGCTATAACTCGTGCTATAGCTGACCAAGCAAGAACAATAAGAATACCAGTTCATATGGTTGAAACAATAAATAAATTAATAAGAGTATCAAGACAACTTCTTCAAGAACTAGGTAGAGATCCTAAGCCTGAAGAAATAGCTAAAGAAATGGAAATGACTGAAGATAAGGTTAGAGAAATAATGAAGATAGCTCAAGATCCTGTTTCTTTAGAAACTCCAATAGGTGAAGAAGAAGATAGTCATTTAGGAGACTTCATACCAGATGATGACGCTCCAGCACCTGCAGAAGCTGCTGCATACTCATTATTAAAAGAACAAATAGAAGATGTATTAGGTTCTTTAAATGAAAGAGAGCAAAAAGTATTAAAACTAAGATTTGGGCTTGAAGATGGAAGAGCTAGAACTCTTGAAGAAGTAGGGAAAGAGTTTGATGTTACTAGAGAAAGAATAAGACAAATAGAAGCTAAGGCTTTAAGAAAATTAAGACATCCAAGTAGATCTAAAAAACTTAGAGATTACTTAGATTAAATTATAGATAAAATAAATTCGCCTTATAAACTAAGGCGAATTTTTTACATATAGAAAAGCCATTAAGATATATGATAGAAAATTTTCATTAACTAAAATGATAATTAAATGAAATTAAAATATGAAAGGATAAATATATGAAATTAACAGATAGATTATTAAAAATAGCATCATTAGTTACTAAGGGAAAAAGAGTTGCAGATATAGGGACTGACCACGGTTATATTCCTGTTTACTTATTAAACAAGGGAGATGTACCTTTTGCAATACTTGCAGATGTAAATAAAGGACCTCTTGAAAATGCTAGAGGCGAAGTAAGATATAATAAGTTATTAGACAAAGTAGACTTAAGATTAGGGTCTGGTATAGAAGTACTTGAAAAAAATGAAGTAGATGAAATAATCATAGCGGGTATGGGTGGAATATTAATTAGTCAACTACTAGAAGCAAAGCCAGAAGTTGCTCATAGTGCAGGTAAGTTGATATTACAACCAATGCAAGCGCAAGATGAACTTAGATGCTATTTATTAAATAATGGATATGAAATATTAGATGAAGTGTTAGTTAAAGAAGATTTTAGAATTTATGAAATAATAATCACTAAGTATACAGGAAAGAATACACCAGTAGAAGATGATATATACTATGAAGTAGGTAAAAAACTTATAGAAAATAATGATGAATTGCTTAAAGAATTTATCGATAAGAAAATCTACAAATACAATGCAGTAATAGAGAAGCTTGAAGGCAAAAGCGGTGAAGGAATAGATAAGAAAAGAGAAGAAAGTAACGTAGCAATAGAAAAACTAAAAAATATTATGAAGTAGTATGATATAAAGGGGATGTTAACATGAAATTAAAAAGTCTTATAAAAAGAATTGAAAGCAAATATCCACTAAACTTAGCCTATGACTGGGATAATGTAGGTCTTTTAGTAGGAGACTTTGATAATGAAATAAAAAAAATATTAGTTACACTTGAGGCAAATGAGAGCGTAATAAATGAAGCAATAGAAAATAATATAGACCTTATCGTAACTCACCATCCATTTATATTTAGTAAAATAAATAAAATAAATACAGGTGATCTAAAAGGAAGGCTTATACATAAGCTTATTAAGCATGATATTGCACTTTATTCTATGCATACAAACTTTGATATAGCTTTTGATGGATTAAATGATTACTTTATGGAAGTTATAGGGTTTGAAAATACTAAAATACTAGAAGTAACTAATAGTGAAATTTTATATAAGTTAGCAGTATATGTTCCTACTACTCATGCAGATGTTTTGAGGAAGGCACTTGGAGATGTTGGATGTGGAAATATAGGAAACTATAGTCACTGTAGCTTTAATAGTGAAGGTTTAGGTACATTTAAGCCTTTAGAAGGTTCTAATCCATTTATAGGAAATATTAATGATATAGAACATGTAAATGAAATTAAAATAGAAACTATAGTACCACAAAGAATACTAGGTGGGGTACTAAGTACTATGCAAAAGGTACATCCTTATGAAGAGGTTGCATATGATTTGTATAAGCTTGAAAATAAGGGAAATAGCGTTGGATTAGGTAGAGTTAGTAAGTTAAATCACTCTACAACATTAGTGGAACTTTCTAATAAAATAAAAGAAAAGTTAAACATGAAACACATAAGAATAGTTGGAGACTTAGATACTAAAGTAAGTAAGGTAGCGGTAGTTACAGGTTCTGGAGCGGATATGGTGAAGAAAGCTCAAAGACAAGGTGCTGATGTAATAATAACTGGAGATGTAAAATATCATGATGCACAAGATGCCCTAGATATGGGGATGAGTATAGTTGATTGTGGTCATTTTGAGACAGAGGATATATTTAAAGATGCTATGAAGCGATTCTTAGATGGTATTGAAGATGTTCAAACGATAAAAAGTAGTGTTAATCTAAATCCTTTTAAGATTGTATAGTAAATAATAGATATTTGGAAAAGAAATAGTAACTATATTTAAATAAATTCATATAGTTATAATATGAAAACTAATGAAATATAAAAAAATAGTTGACATTTGTTGGATAATCAAATACTATTAAGTCAATAAGTTAATAAATCCTACGACAAGGAGAAGTAATTAAGTTTAGGTTCAAGATAGAGAGCTGAGGATGGTGGAATCTTAGCAAGAAGAAATTTAGTGAATGGCCCTTAGAGGAGTAAATCGAAATCATAATAATGAGAGTAGACTTTACCGTGGCTTGCACGTTATAGCAAGGCAGATATGATTGTATCTGAGTAGAGAGATGTATGAGATAAATATAGGATATATATAGTTATATTTATTTATCATATATAATTTAGGTGGCAACGCGGATAATCTCCGTCCTATTAGTTTAGGGCGGAGTTTTTTTATTGTTTAAAAATTTATAATTTACTTCAATAAAACTAAGCAAAGCTCATGTAATATCAAAAAATAATATTAAAGGTAGGTGATAAGTATGGTATGAAAGTATGAACCTGAAGACGATGGAATAAGTGATTGGAAAATAAAAAATTATATTAAAAAAATTAGGAGGAATAATTATGAAATCAAATACAAGAAAGTTAGTTTTAAATTCTCTACTTTTAGCAATGGGGCTATTACTTCATCAGCTTACACCTGCAATAGGTCTACCTATGCAACCAGATATGGCACTTATAATGTTATTTGTAATAATGGTAATAAATAAAGATGATTATAAAACTTCGCTAGTAGCAGGTATAGTAACAGGTGTATTTACTGCACTAACTACAAAATTTCCTGCAGGTCAAGTTCCAAATATATTAGATAAAATTATTACAACAAATATAGTTTATGTATTAATGTACATTATGTATAGATTCCCTGTAATAAAGAAATTAAGTAACAAGAAACAAAATTTAGTGGTATCTACGGTGATACTGCCACTTGGTACATTAATAAGTGGGACAGTTTTTTTAGGATCAGCACAAATATTAGCAGGTCTTCCTGGTTCATTTATTACATTATTTTTGGCAGCAGTAGCACCAGCCATTATAATAAATTTAGTCGTAGGATTATTCATATTTAAGGTAGTTGATATGTCAGTTAGTAGAGCTAATTATCAAAGCACTTCTAGAAATAAATAAAGTACTTGAGATTAATAGGTAGGGTAGTTGATAATAATTCAACTACCTGCCTTAATAAATAACAAGTACTTAATATAAATTATAGATTAACTAAATAGCTCAGAAAAAGAGCCGACTATACAAGCCAATAATATCAGTATAGTAGTTATTAATGATATTTTTCCAAGTGGTGTTGCAATATTTATAGTCCAACCAATGCCAAATCTTTTTTGAACCATAAAAGATGGGTCATTTGGGTTGTTATAAATACATCCCCATATCCAATATTTATCTTCATCATCAGTAGTATATGAAGATGTACTCTTAGAGTTTGGAGATTTAACAAATGACAATGATAAAAAAAGTGTGCTAAGTATCATGATAAGCATAGACAAATTCATGAACACTTTATTTAAATCAGAGCCATTAACTGTAGCAACTAAAGTGTTTGTAAGTAGCAATATTACTGAAATCATTAAAAATAAAAATGAGTACCCTACTTTATTTAAATATTTAATATTTTCAATTCTACTTTTTTCAACATTGGTTGTATCAATTTTTACTCTAGATTTTATAGAACTTATAGAAATAATAGCTACAAGTATTACCGTAAATAATTGAAGTCCAATATAATATATTAAATTAAAATAGGACTTTTCAACAAAAGAGTCAGCTTTTCCATAAGAATCCCAGTGAGTAGGAATCATATCTGGTATATCAGTATATTTTGAAAAAGTATAAACACAACCTATTAATATTATAACTATAGGTATTAAGTATAAAACTTTAAATTTCTTTAAAAGAGCATCTCTTTGACTAATAAATTTAACATCAATTATAGCTTTAGAAGATGAGTTTTGAGAACAGTTCTCTGAAGAACTTATTAATTCATTTTTTACTAATTTTGCTTCCTTATTAATTTTTACATATATGACACCTTGGTATATAATAATTGATATTATAGAAAACATAGATGCAAAATATGCCTTATCTAATACTAATATGAATATAAGAGTAATACATAATATTAATAAAAATCCTAGAGTAAGAAGTTTTTTAAATTTTTTATCTAATAACTTAAGTCGTTCGTCGTCAAGATACTTACTTTCCATACTAACCCCATAAAATATTCTTTTAGATGTAAGAGATTGCATAAAGTAAAAAACAAAAAATAAAATAAATAGGGGAGGAATTATACTTAATAAATCCATAATATTACTCATGATATTTCACCTCATAGCTATCAAATATTTTAGAACTTAATTCTAAAAACTCACCCTTACTCATTCCAGATAAATAAGACTTAGCAACTAAAAGTTCTAAATCTAACATACTTTCTTTTTTAGTATTATTTTCACCTATCATAGGTAAGCTAGCAACTATAGCTCCCTTTCTTCTATCAATATTTAAAAATCCTTCATCTTTTAGTTCATTATAAGATTTATTTACAGTATGAAGATTTACACCTATACTTTCTGCCATACTTCTAACTGAAGGTAGAGATTCATTAATTTTTAAATCTCCTTTAGCAATAGCTTTTGTTATCTCTTCTGTGATTTGGATATAAATTGACTTTTCACTATTAAAATCTAAGTTTAAGATCATTAAACCACCTCCATAATATATGTTATATATATAGTATAACATATAGCTGTTTATAATAAAACTTTAACGCAAATAAAGTTAAACCAATATGATTATAAGCAGATATTATCAAAAATATATGACATATGTTAAAAAATATACTATCATTAATATTAGGGGGGAATAGTGTGTTAAATAGTAATAGTAAAAATAAAGAATTGTATGGGCTTTTACTAGCATATTTATTTATGTTAATACTAAGTATTATATTATTTGAAGAATTTAATTTTGTATATGTATATTATATTGTATTTATAGCTGGTACAATTATTGGTATATCAAGTGTTTTGATATGTTTAGTTTGTATAGATGTGAATGAGGGGTATTTTTATAAACATTTGGCACTTACATTTGCGACTATTGGAATTATGAATATTATTTATGTATATTTAGACTCAATAAATGTACTAGGTGCTTATAATAAATCTTTATGGCTTCTTATGATTACTTGTATTATTGAAATTGTTTCAATTTATTTTTCATTTAAGTATATTAATAAATCTTTTAATATAGAAAAATCAATAATATTACGATTAACTATTATTTTAGTTACTGTATTTATAGTCTGTGGCACTAACATACTTCCTCAGATAATAGTTGATAAAGGTAATATTACACAAGATAGATTATTAGTACAATTGGTAACTCTTATTTTGTACATGTCTGTAAATTATTATGTTAAAAATAATAAATATGATTTAAATGAAAGAACTATGAGGGACTTAAGAATGTATATAAGATTAAAATCTTTAACTATATTCTCAGCTATGGTATTTGAATATATACATTTTAAAATATATCCAATACCTGTAACTACGATATACATAATTCTGGCAATATTAAGAGGGATATATTATTATTATATAGTAAAGATATGTATAACCGATATCATACAAAGACCTAATAAGGTATTATATACAAACTTAATAGAAGAAAAAAATAAGCTAAGTGAAAGTATACATAATTTAGAGCTAAAAGAATCTATGGCTAAATCTAGAAGCGAAGTATTGTCAAATATATCGCATGAATTAAAAACACCGGTAAATGTAATATATTCAGCAATACAGATGCAAAATATTAGTATCGAAAAAAATAAGACTGATGATATACAAAAATTTAATGGTATTATGAGGCAAAACTGCAATAGGTTAGTAAGACTTATAAATAATTTTATAGATTGTACTAAATTTGAAAATAATAATAGTACAGTAAGCTTAAAGTTCTTAAATATAGTTAGTCTAACAGAAAATATAACAATGTCAGTACTACCTTTTGCACAAAGTAAAAAAATAAATTTAGTATTTGATACAGAAGAAGAAGAGATGTTTTGTGAAGTAGATATTGAATTTATGGAAAGAATAATGTTTAATATATTATCTAATGCTATAAAGTACAATGTTGAAAATGGTAATATATATGTATGTACAAATAATGCAAAAGAATTTGTGGAAATTATTATAAAAGATACTGGAATAGGAATCCCTAGAAATAGAATAAAAGATATATTTAATAGATATGATAGGGTGGAATCAAAAGAAACTAGACATAAAGAGGGCACAGGAATAGGTCTTAATATTGTAAGTCAAATGGTGAATTTGTTAAATGGTCATATAGAGATAGACAGTATAGAAAATATTGGAACAACAGTAAAAGTAACTATACCCAAATCATATAAAATTGATCAAGAAGAGTATATTGAATTTAATCATGTTGGACAAAGTATAGAGTTAGAACTATCGGATATATAAATAAAGAAATGGAGATACTAATGTATCTCTATTTTTTATATAAAAAATATAATAGTAAATACAATAATATATTTGTAATACACATAAAACTAACAAAAAATGTATTTTCCTATTTGTATAATTTTTATTTAAATAATACAGATACTATAGCTATAAGATATGACAACTAGAAAGGAGAATCACAATGATAAGTTATTTTATACAAAAGAAATTAAAAGAAGAAGCAAAAGAACACAGTAGAAAAGGTATGATGATTACTACTGGTATAGTACTAGCAGGAGTAGGAAGTTTTATTGCTTATAAAGCAATAAAAAAACAAATTAATTCTGTTGAAGAAGAACTTAAATATTTAAATGATGTTGAATTAGATGAGTTTGAATATTGTGACAAGGTATATAGTTTAAATGACGAAAAAGAAAAGGAAGAAAAAGTTGATTCTGAGTTAGAAGAAAAAGTAAATGAATTTAACTCTAGAAGAATAAGCTGCGAAAATTGTAACGATGCTACTAGAGAAGAAATGCAACACTATTTAAATATTACAAGAGATAGCAAAAATCAAGTTGAAGTAGATCCAAGTAGTTATGCTGAAGGTGTATATGATAATTATGATTTTTATGAAGAAGAAAAATAGTAAGAAATTAAATAAAAATATAAAAAGCCGATTAGTATAAGTTCATGCTAATCGGTTATTTTGTATTTGTATATATATTGTATGTGACTAATCTGTAATATGTAGAAATATTTTAGAGTACGGTATATTTGTGTATAATAAGGTTATAAATGTAAATATAGGAGGGAAAAACATATGATAAAAGCACTTATGGTAGAAGATGATAGTACAATAGCATTTGGAGTAAAATATGCCCTAGATCAAGAGGGGTTTAATGTTGATATAGCAAAGGATTTAGAAAGTGCAAGAGAAAGTATAAACAATAATGAATATAATATAATCCTTTTGGATGTTATGCTGCCAGATGGCACAGGCTATGAATTTTGTAAAGAAGTAAGGGATATGTCAGAGGTTCCAATAATATTTTTAACAGCTTGTGATGAAGAAGTAAATATTGTAATGGGGCTTGATATAGGAGGAGATGACTATATGACAAAGCCATTTAGAGTGAGAGAATTAATATCAAGGATTAAGGCAGTACTAAGAAGAAGAGGAGCAGTTAATGAAGAAAATAAGAAGATTCTTAAGTTTGGAAATATAAGTATACATACTCTAGAAGCTAGGATCTTCAAAAATAATGAGGAGATATATTTAACTTCTGTAGAGTATAAACTATTATTGATTTTGGCTCAAAACAAAAATATAGTACTAAGTAGAGCCCAGATATTAGAGAAACTTTGGGATGTAAGTTATGACTTTGTAAATGATAACACGCTAACAGTTTATATAAAGCGTTTAAGAGAAAAGATAGAGGATAATCCATCAACTCCTAAGCAGATAATTACTGTTAGAGGACTTGGATATAAATGGATAGGAAGTGAAAATAATGTTCATATTTAATCCAGAGATAAAGAAATTTACAATCAAATATATCCTACTATTATTTTTAGCACTACTATTAAGCGTTGGATTTAGTGTAGCATCAATAAACGTCATAAAAAATAAGGTCGTAGAAAATAATCAAGTTATTGTAGGTAATATATTAAGCGAGCATCCAGAACTTGAAAAAGAAATAATAGATATTATAACTCAGGGTAAAAATTATGAAAATATAGAGTTAGGGGCAAAAGTATTAAGTAAATATAACTATAATCATAATATAAAATCACAATATGAGCCTATAATTAATTCTAGTTTTAAAGATATAACAAAAACCAATATTATATTAGTCTTATTAATATTTTTGGTTATTATCATATTGGCATTGTTCTATTTTAGAAGAATATATAAAGATATAATAGATATGACAAATTATGTATATAACAGCTCAGAAGGCATCGAATTTGACATGAAAAATAGAAATCAAGAAGGTCAAATAGGACTTTTAAAAACAGAGCTTATTAAGATGACTACAGTATTAAAAGAGAATGTATCCCTTTTAAAAGGAGAAAAAGTATTTTTAAATAATACAATATCAGATATTTCACATCAGCTACGTACTCCTATGACATCACTTATGATATTAAACGATTTAATGTATGATGATTTACCAATAGAAGTTAAGGTTGAATTTTTGGATAAAATAAAATCTCAATTAAATAGAATGGATTGGCTAATAAAAAGTATGCTTAAGCTATCAAAGGTAGAGGCGAAGGTAATAGATTTTAAGAATGATAAAGTAAATATAGAGGAACTTATTCATAGAGCAGTGCAGCCAATAAAAGTACCAATAGAGATAAAAAATCAAAACTTAGTAATAGAAGGAGATAAAAATGCTTCTTATATTGGAGATATTGATTGGTCAGTAGAGGCTTTAGTAAATATTATAAAAAACTGTGTAGAGCACACTAATGATAATGGAACTATTAGTATAAGTTTTGAGGAAAATCCATTGTATTCAGAGATAATAGTAAAAGACAGTGGTGAAGGAATAGATAAAAAAGATATACCTAATATATTCAAAAGATTTTATAGAGGAAAAAGTAGTTCAAAAGAAGATAGTGTAGGGATAGGTCTTGCTATGGCAAAGTCAATAATTGAAAGTCAAAATGGAGATATATTTGTAAGAAGCGAAAAAAGTAAGGGAACAGAGTTTCACATAACCTTCCATAAAACTTATTGTGACTAATATGTCACATAATAATTCACTTTATAGTAACACAACTTCTATAAAATAGAGGTATAAGATAGTTAAAAATATGGAGGCAATGATGGAAATTTTAAGAGTAGAAAATTTAAATAAGAGTTATGGTAAGGGAGATGTAAAAGTAGATGCATTAAAGAATATAAACTTATCAATAAATAAAGGGGAGTTTGTAGCGATAGTTGGACCTAGCGGTAGTGGGAAAAGTACTTTATTGCATTTATTAGGTGGAGTAGACAATCCAACTAGTGGAAAGGTATTTATTAATGATGTAGATATATATAATTTAAAAACTAAAGATTTATCAATATTTAGAAGAAGAAATGTAGGGCTTATATATCAATTTTATAATTTAATACCAGTATTAACTGCAAAGGAAAATATACTACTTCCTGCAGAGCTTGATAATAGAAAAATAGATAATAATTTCTTAAATGATTTATTAAATACATTGGGACTAAAGGAAAGAGCAAATCATCTTCCAAATGAGCTAAGTGGTGGACAACAGCAAAGGACTTCTATAGGGAGATCATTAATTAATAGACCATCTATAGTGCTTGCAGATGAGCCAACTGGAAACTTAGACAGTAAAAATTCTAAAGAGATATTAGAACTATTAAAACTATCTGTTAAAAAATATAAGCAAACATTAATAATGATAACACATGATAATAATATAGCACTTCAAGCTGATAGAGTAATAACTATAGAAGATGGAACTGTTAAAAGTGACGAGGTGATATAGATGAATTTATATACCTCATTAACACTTAGATATTTAAAAGAAAATAAAAAAAGAACTATCGTTACAATAATAGGAATAATATTATCTACTGCATTGATTTGTGGTATAGGTAATATATACTCAAGCTTTATGGATTATCAAATGAGAGAAACTATAAAAGATAGAGGAAGCTTCTATGCAAGTTTTTATGATGTAAAAAAAGAAAATATAGATTACATTTCTAAAGCAGCTGGTGTTGATAAGTATGCTATTAGTAAAGAGTTAGGTTATGCAAATATTGGGGAATCAAGTTTACTAAAGATAAAGCAATATGACAAAGTTGCTATGGAGGGGTTTCAGGTATCATTAAAAGAAGGTAAGCTTCCGACAAATAAAAATGAAATAGTAATAAGTGAAAATAATAAAAATGTACTTGACAAAGTTTATAAAATTGGTGATGAGATAAAGTTATCTGTAGGGGAAAGAGCGAGCGATGGTAAAGAAGAATTAAATGATTGGGCAGTAGTTAAAGATGAGTATATAAAAAATCCTGAAGAAAAGATATTTAAAGTTGTAGGTATAATGAATAGTCCTAGATATGAATACAACAATGATATTACTATGGGAATAAGCTATATTGATTTAGCTGAAGTATATGATAATGAGAATATAAACATATCAATAACTGTAAAAAATCCTAAAGATATATATGCATTAGCACCCGAGTTAGCTGAAAATGCTAAGATGGAACAAAAAACTGATAGTAATGGAGCGAAATATTACAATATAGAATATAACGAAGGTTTACTTAGACTTTTAGGAGCAAGTGGATATAACAATATTAGGGAGAGTTTAGGGTCTATTATAATGCTAGTAACTTCTTTGGTTATAGTATGTACAATAGCTACAGTATATAATGCATTTAGTATTTCAATAAGTGAACGTAAAAAACAATTTGGAATATTAAATTCTATAGGAGCGACAAATAGCCAAATAATGAAATTAGTATTTACAGAGGGTATTCTAGTTAGTATTATTGCTATACCAATAGGGTTATTATCTGGAACAGTTGCAATGGATATAGTATTTAAGGTTATACAAAACTTATTCAGTGAATCATTCATAGCTGAGATGGACTTAAGAGTAGTTTATGACCCAAGTATTATGATACTAAGTACAGTAGTAGTGCTAATTACAATATTTATATCTGTAATACTTCCAGCATATACTGCTGCAAAAATATCTCCGCTAGATGCAATAAAAAATAGTGGAGGGTATAAAATCGGTAAGGTTAAAAATTCGAAACTAGTAAAGTTACTTCTAAAAACAGAAGGAGAACTTGCTTATAAGAATTTAAGAAGGAATAAGAAGAAATTCAGAATTACATTATTCTCATTAATAATAAGTGTAGTTATATTTGTAGCATTTAGTGGATTTATGACATTGTTCTTAAAAGCAGAAACTGTACGAAGTGGTCAAATGACACATGATATGTATATGTCTACAAGGTCTGAAATTACTAAAGAACAATCTGATAATATAAGAAAAGAATTAAATGATATAAAAGGTATAAATAACTATAGTGAACAAACACACGGATTTAATTTTAATCTTGATTTAAATGAAAATAACATAAATAAAGACAACAAAGAAACAATATTAAATAGCTTAGGCAGTGAAGAAGTAAATGGAGTATACCAGTCTTACAATAATGGGCTATTTTTACCTGGAGATAAGTCAATAAAAAATCTAAATTTAACAAGTGGAAGTTTTGATAAAGACACTGCAATAAAAGAAATGGGTGTTATACTTGTAAATAAGGCCTATTATGAATCACCAGGTAAAAAAGGTGCAATAGATATGACTAGTTATAAAGTAGGAGATAATATAGAAGTATATACTACTAATTATGATGAAGATGGAAATGAAATCAAAGATGATGTATATAAGTTGAAGATAATGGGTACAACAGAAGATATACTTACAGGAAAGAATAGCTATAATTATATGGGAATACAGCTTATAACTTATGATGAAGTAGGAGAAAAATTAGGACTAGATATTATAAAAAATGAGTTTAGTATAGATTCCAATAAGACAGAAGAGACAAGAGTTTTAGTAAAAAAATTATCTGAAAAATACGATCTTAATTTTACTGATGAAGCAGAAGAATCAATGGCCGCAAGACATTCATTTATGGCTATGCAAGTGTTTGTATATGGATTTGTTTCAGTGATATCCCTTGTTAGTATAACTAATATAGTTAACACTATAAGTACAAACATTAACCTTAGAAAAAGAGAGCTAGCTATTATTAAATCAATAGGTGTTACACCAGGCGGATTTAATAAAATGATATACTTAGAGAGCTTCTTATACGGAGTTTTATCTTTATTATATGGAGTTCCATTAGGTATTGGACTTTGTGTATTAATGAATAAGATGTTAGGAAATGTAATAGAGTTTGGATTGGTTCTTCCATGGCCAGCTGTAGGTGTAAGTATAATAGGTATATTTGTTATAACATTTATTGCCTCTTATATACCTATGAAGAAAATAAATAAAGAAAATATAATAGAAAATATACGTCAAGAAAGTATATAAAATATAAAAACTATAGGTATCCTCAGAAAAGAGATAACCTATAGTTTTTGTTTAATTAAGCGATAGCTCTAGATATTTCGGGATTCTTAACTAAGAATCTAACTAAGAGAGGTATGAATACTAACTGAATTGCCATACCAGGGATAGCAGAAGCAAGGCCACCAGTAACGTAAGCTATAGGGTTTATATTTGGAGCTAAAGTAAGAGAAACTATAAAAGCACCAGCCACTGCAAATAATCGTCCTCCTATCATAGATAAAATAAGAGATATGTATATTTGTTTTGTCTTAGAAAATACAAGTCCAGCAAGTATTCCATAACCGCAAAGCTCAAAAGCCATAATAGGCATGACTGGTACTAGTGGTGGCATACCAGTCATAAGTCCGCTTATAATTGGAGTTATAACTCCAATAATACCTCCATATAAAGGTCCTAACAAAAATCCAGCTATTAAAACTGGTATATGCATAGGTAGGAATACTGATCCTGCCATGTTAAATTGATGGAAAAATATAGGTAAAATAATACCGAATGCTATAAATAGCGCAGATAAAACTAATTTCTTTGTTTTCATAAAATCTCCCCCTAAAATTACTTACTAATTACTAAATAATATATTTCATCATTTTCAAATGCATCTTCAACAGTTAATCCAGCTTCTTGAAATTCTTGTTTTTGAGCATTTACTTCAATTAGCCTAGATTCGCTAACTCTATCATCAGTACTTCTATGTAGGTTATTCAAAAAATATCTACTATCAGAATGAGCAATTATAAGCTTGCCATTATTACTTAGGTTATTTTCAACTAACTTCTTAATAGTAGCAGTTTTGTTCTCTAAATGTGGAAACATAGAATAGAGAATAATCCTATCAAATTTATCATCAATAATATCTTCTTCAACATCTACAAGATCAAATGATAAATTTGAAATATGATTAAATTTATTTTTAGCAATTTCAAGCATATTGTTAGAAATATCTACAGCCTTAATATTACCATTTGGATTTAGCTTAATTAAAAATGGAATCAAGACCCCCGTACCTGTTCCAACGTCTAAGACGTTACTATCTTCATTAATCTGTAGTTTTTCTAAAAGATAGTTTATTTTAGACTCATTAATTTTAATTATACTATCCCAGTTTTGTGCTATTGAGTTAAAAAAATCAACTTGACTCACTTAAATACCTCCTAAAATTTTATACAAAAAAAGCCATAAAGGTGTAGAAACCTTCATGGCTTAATTATCATTTAAGATGATTGTAGCACAATTTAGATAAAGTTGTAACAATTATTTTAATGCCCTGTTAAATCACTTTCGTTGTATTTAGCTTTAGGCTTAGCAAGTAATCTATTTATAGGTCCTTTTAAGAATACATTTACAACCAGTGATACTACTAAGAAGATTAAAAGTATTATTATATCTTTTTGTAGATTTGGAACATATACTCCGGCTACTGCTTCACGAAGCGCATTTATTGCGTAAGTGAAAGGTAAAAATGGATTTACATTTTGGAAAAATTGTGGTGTAACTTGAATAGGGAAGGTACCACCTGAAGCTGCAACTTGTATTACTAATAATATAACACCCATTGCTTTTCCAACATTTCCAAATACAGAAACTAAAGAGTAAACTATAAATGTAAACACAGCACTAGTAAACATTGATAGTAAGATAAACAGAGCAGGATTTAAAACTTTTACATTAAGGAAGTATATATCTCCAGCACTAACTATCAGACCTTGAACAAGTGCTAAACTTAAGAATGTAAGACCTCTACCAAAATAGATTTCTGTAGGCTTATATTCTCCGTGTGCTTCAGTAGAGAATAGTGACATAAGTAATAATACACCAACCCATAAAGAAAGTACTGTATAAAATGGCGTCATACTAGCACCATAGTTTGCAACTGGATATAATTTCTCAGTTACTAACTGTACTGGCTGTTCTAAGAAATTCGATCTTGATATTATATCGCTCTTTAGTAGTGATACTAATTCATCTATATCTTTACTAGTATTTATTTTATGCATAGTATCGACTAATTCATTTACTATGTTCTTTGCTTTAGGAATTTTTTCTTTTATAAATTTAAGACTTTCTTGAGCATTTCCTGAGAAATCTAAAGATGTATTTAATATATCTTCTACAGCAGGAAGTTTTGCTTCAGCCTTTTCTAGTACTTCAATAACATTTCCAGCGACTACAAAGCTTTGTTCAAATAGACTATTTATTGGATTTACTATTTGTGAATCAAAGTTGTTTACTATTGATGAACTTATAGCATTTATATCATTTGCAATAGTTAAAATCTTATTTAAATTATCTAAAGAAGGTTTTTGACCGTTAGCTATTTGACCTTTGACTGTATTTATTGCAGCCAGAGCAGTATCAAGCTTTGAGTTTATACTCTCAAGTTGAGCAACTGCATCCTTAAGTGGATGACCAGGAGTAAACTTGTCCAGTTTCTTTAACAATTCAGTTAAAGTCTTTGAGGTATTAGATAAATTTGAAATCTTATTATAAAGTCCATCTACTAAAGCAGGAGCATTTTCAGCACCTTTATTTATTGCATCCATAATGTCTGAAGTAGCGCTAGAAACATTAGAAGATACATCAGAAATTAAAGTTAAATCATTTTTAATAATAGGAGCTATTTGACCCATACTAGATTTAGTGTCTTCTAAGAATGCTTTTAAATCTCCAGATAATTTTTTAGAATTATCTATAGTAGTTTTTATAGAAGGTATATCTCCTTGTAATTGTTTGATTATATCTTCGATTTTTACAGCTGCATTATCTGCGCTATTAATAGTTTTATCTATTGTAGAGAATTTACCTTGTACTTCAACTAAAGAATTTTCTACATTTGTTAATTTAGGTAGTTGGTTTTCAAGTTGAACACCAACCTCATTAAATATTTCAAAGATTATTTCACTTACTGTTTTTACAACCGTTTCATTTACTTGAAGCTGAATAGTTGAAGCTCCCTTGTCAGTAATCTTTGGGGCAATAGCATTTATCTTTTCATTAACAGTATAAATAATTTCACCTTTTTTTATATCTTCAGTGACTAAAGAAGTTAAATCCTTTGAAAAATTAGCAGGTATTTCAACACTTGCATAATATGTACCTTTCTCAACACCCTCTAAAGCTGTTTTCTTATCTACAAACTGCCAGCCTAAAGTTTTATTATCTTTTAGTTTGTCAATTAATTTTTGACCAACATTAACATCCTTATTAAAAACTTCGGCACCTTTATCTTCATTTATAATAGCAACTGATATATTGCCAGTGCTACCATAAGGGTCCCAAGAAGCCTTTATGTTAAACCATGCATATAAAGATGGTAAAACAGCAATTGATATTGCAACGACTAATAATGGGAGATTGGTAAAGATGTCTTTTAAATCTTTTTTATATATTTTGAATATATTCTTCAAAATTACACCTCCGCTAAAATACAAAATGATTAGAATTTGAACTAATTTTATCTCATTTTTTAATTATATTTGTTTTCTAACAAATAGTAAAGTAAAAATATGTAATAAAATGTTGTTTTTTATAAAAACTATTAAACACTAAATATATTTATAAATGTATTTTATGTAATTTCAACATATTTTATATAAGAATTTATAATTAATATAAAATAAGAGATAATGTAGAATATATCTAAAAGATTTTGCTTCTAAGTAAATGTATTATATTTAGAAACAACGATATTAAGAATATTAAAGTAAGGTATGCATATAAGACTTTAAAATAATTATTAGAAATAGGAGAGGGGTAAAAAATTAATAAAGGTGTTAATATACTTATTTAAATAATATTATGTAATTTAATTTTTATATTAACACCAAAGATTAATCACTCTAAATAAATTTAGATAAATAAATTATAAATTATACCTGTATGCTCATTTAGGATATTAAATCCTATTAAGATAAGTATTATTCCGCCAATAAATTGAGCGTAGTTTTTAAATATAGGTCCGATAGTCCGACCAAGCAATACACCTAAAAAGCACATAATAAAAGTTACTAATGCTATGCTACCTGCAATTGGAAGGATTGAAATATTTAAAAATGCAAAGCTAACTCCTATAGCCAAAGCATCAATACTAGTCGCTATAGATAATACAATAAGCTCCTTAGTTGATAAAGTGCTAGAAGATTCTTCATCTTTGCCCTCTCTAGCTTCAAATATCATCTTGATACCGATAAATGTTAAAAGGAAAAAAGCAATCCAATGGTCTACAGATTTTATGTAAGACTCAAATCTAATACCTAAAACCCAACCGATAAGTGGCATTGCTCCTTGGAACAATCCAAAGAACAGAGCAATTTTTGCAGCAACAGCAAAATTTATTTTCTTTAGAGTAATTCCTTTCGTAACAGAAACTGCAAATGCATCCATAGCAAGAGCAAAGGATGTTAGAAAAATAGTGATAAAACTCATAAAAAATCCTCCTTTGTAAATATCAAAAGACAAGAATATTATGCAAAAGTTTGGACAAAAATATACTCTTTATGTTTAATTTAATAAACATACCTATACAAGTGTATAAATAACTTAGTCATAGATATACTATAAATATGCGGTTTGTACAAGTATTATACTAAAATCATAAACAATACATATAAGAATAAATTTAGAAATAAGTGTTATACAGGAGGGAATTGAATGAAGAAATATGTGTGTATAGTATGTGGCTATATTCATGAGGGAGATGCACCGCCTATGAAATGTCCAGTATGCAGTGCTCATTCAGAAAAATTTGAAGAGATGAAAGATAAATTAAAATGGTCTGATGAACACAAAATTGGATTAGATAAAGAATTAAATGGAGATATAGTGGAGATGTTAAGAGTCAATTTTATTGATGAGTGCATAGAGGTTGGAATGTATTTAGCGATGAGTCGCCAAGCAGATAGAGAAGGAGTATCAGAAATAGGAGAAGCATATAGAAAAATAGCTTTGGAAGAAGCAGAACATGCTGCTAAGTTTGCCGAAATGCTTGGAGAAGTAGTAGCCTCAGATACTAAGAAGAATCTAGAAGATAGAATAGAGGCAGAATATGGAGCGACGGAGGGAAAGTTGAGACTTGCTAAAAAGGCAAAAGAACGTGGTATAGATTGGGTACATGATACTGTGCATGAGATGTGCAAAGATGAAGCTAGACATGGTAAGGCATTTCAAGGTCTTTTAAATAGATACTATAAATAAAATATCTAAATAAAAAAGATACTATAATACTCTTATAATAAACTGGAGCTTTATAGTACCTTATTATATTTAAAATTAATTATATATTATTTTAGGTTTATGTATTTTTAGAATACAAATAAGATTTTATACTAAGATAAAATACAAGTGCATCCTTAAAGCTTTTTAAATCTAATCCTAGAATTTCTTTGATTTTTTCTAATCTATAAATTAAGGTATTTCTATGTAAAAATAGAGAACTAGAAGTCTTAGATATATTAAGATCATTTTCTATAAAATTTATACCCGTATGAAGTAAGTTCTCATCCATATTTTTTATTTCTGATAAGTTTGTTAAATTAGAAAAATGTTTATCGCTTGAAACTAAAGATATAGTCTTATAAATAGCTAAATCATTAATTTCTATAAATCTATTAGCAACATTTGACTTAGTTATTACAGGTAAAGTTTGATTTAGAATTTCTAATTTGAAATCTAGAGAAGTAGAATTTTCTAAATCACCTAAGTAAATTATGTAAGTACTAGAATAGGTTTCAGATTCTATAATTTCTGGCGTAGTACAATCAATATTTAATTTAGTACTTGAATTAACTATAAAAAAGCTTTTATATTCTAATATATTAACGTTTTCATAAAGATTATGAAATACGTTTTTTAAAGTGAAAAAATCTAGATTATGTTGATATAGCACATAAGTATGACCGCTAATATTATATAGTTCAGTATCATCTTCAACATCTATAACATAAGTCATATTATTAAAAGTAACCAACGAGTGGCTGTCCTTTAGTTTTTGGTCATTATATTTAAAAATATTATATTTTTTATTGGTTTGTTTTTCAAAAAAATGTATCAAATCTTCCATTAAAATCTCTCCTTGATAAAATTAAAAGTCAAAATCCCAATACCCTTATAAATAATATAACATAATTAAATAAAAAATTAAATTTATTACTCTATTATAATAAACGTTTTTTTAAATAATCCTAAAATATTATATACAAAGTTGATGAGTACTTTAGGATTAAATGATTAATAAAGTTCAATTATTTCAGTAGCCTTTTTCTTAAGTTCTTCTATGGCTATAGAGGGTTCTATTATCTTGATATCTCTACCATAAGTAAAGGCAAACTCAATGCCTTGCCACATAGCATCAAACTCTATATCAACATAAGTGTGACCTAAGTTATTAGTAATATTTTTTATAGATATAAATTTTCTATTTTTGATAAGTTCTAATATACTAGGATTTATTTTATACTTAAATTTATATTTAGGTATTTTGCTTTTAAAATTGCTTGTAGAGTCTTTCCAATGATTCTCTAAGTTAAAATCACTTGGTCTATCAAATATATTATTAGTTAAGGTAGCAGATTTGATTGAGCTTACCTTATAGGTTTTAATGATTTCATTGTTGATAGCGATTAAGTACCAATTTCCTCTTTTACATACTAATCCTAATGGACTCAATGAAACCTCTTTGATTTTATCTATTTTTTGATATAAGATATTTAGCATATTTAGATTCCATATTGCACTTTGAAGAGTTGCCAAGATTTCAGTATTAACAGTTATGTTATCATCACTCCAAGTGTACATATCGATATAAATATAGTTTTGTATGTTTTTAATTTCATTTATTTGATTAGAAGAAGAACTTCCAAGAAATTTTAGCATAGTGGATTCTTTTACTTTTTCTATACCTAAGTCATTTAAGATTTTATCTCCAGTTGGAATGAATAAAGAGTAAAGCTCATTTCTATTTATTCCTGTTAGAGATGTTTTATAATCTCCAAGTAACTTTATACCACCATTGATACCTCTATCACATATTATAGGTATTCCTAATCCGCTTAAAGAATCAATATCTCTATAAATTGTTCTAACAGAAACCTCTAATTTATTAGCCAATTTATTTGCTGTTAACTGATTATTTATTTGAAGAAGCATTAATATTGAAATTAGTCTATCAGCTTTCATAATTTTTTCCTTTCAAATATGACATAAGATGTCAACTATTATATCTTATAATAGATTTTAGGTAAAGCTATTAGTAATTTAGTAAGAGAGGAAGAGAAATATGAAAAGAAAAATAATATTAAATTTAGCAATAAGTTTAGATGGATATATAGCAAGAGAAGATGGAAGTTATGACTGGATAGTAGGTCATGGTGATAATAAATTAGATACTGAAGCAAAGTGGGATTTTAATAAGTTTTTAGAGGATATAGATGTAGTAGTTATGGGAAGAACTTGCTACGATCAAAACATGCATGAAGAATTCAAGAATAAAAAGGTATATGTAGCTACTTCTAAGAAAATGAAAGATTATGATAATATCAAATTCGTAAATGAAGATATTGTAGGAACTATAGAAAAAGAGTTAAAAAATGATGGTAAGGATGTATTTTTATTTGGTGGAGGAGTAGTTATAGACAGTTTTATGAAAGCTGATGTTATTGATGAATATATAGTAGGCATTATACCTACTATACTTGGAGAAGGTAAGCCACTATTTTTAGGAAATAATCATATGATAAATTTACGCTTAGATGAACAGATAGTAGAGGATGGAATTGTGATATTAAAGTACTCTAGAAGAAAATAGTAGGCTTGATTAAAATTAAAATATTATATAAAAATTATAGACTTGTATAAATTTTTAATTGACATTAAAAAATAAAAACATTAATATAAAAGTATAAAAAGTTAATAAATCTTCAGGGCAGGGTGAAATTCCCTACCGGCGGTAAAGCCCGCGAGCCTTAAATGGCATGATTCGGTGAAACTCCGAGGCCGACAGTAAAGTCTGGATGAAAGAAGATAATATAAAGATATAAAACTATAAGTTTATATAATAGGATTATATTAATTTTGTGATAAGCTCTGGAATATTTAATATTTCAGAGTTTTTTAATTTATAAAATAATTAATATAGTTTGATTATACTTATATTTATTTTGCCCTAAGTTTATTTACTTGGGGCTTTTTTTATGGAATTTGGCCTATGACAGAAAATATTTATAGGAGGATTGTAAGTGAACAAATATTATATGAAATTAGCTTTAGAGCTAGCTGAAAAAGGTAGAGGAAATGTAAATCCTAATCCTATGGTAGGAGCAGTAATAGTAAAGAATAATAAAATAATAGGTCAAGGATATCATGAAGAATATGGTAAAGATCATGCAGAAATAAATGCCATAAACAGTACTAAAGAAAATTTAGAGGGATCAACTATGTATGTAACTTTAGAGCCTTGTTTTCATTATGGAAAGACACCTCCCTGTGTAGATAAAATAATAGAATGTAGGATATCCAAGGTGGTTATAGCATCCTTTGACCCAAATCCTTTGGTATCTGGAAATAGTGTGAAGAAACTTTTGGCTGCAGGTATTGAAGTAATGGTAGGCGTTTTAGATGAGGAAAATAAAAAATTAAATGAAGTATTTATGAAGTACATAATAAAAAAAATACCTTTTGTAATAATGAAGTCAGCAATGTCACTTGATGGAAAGATATCAACAAGTACTGGCGAGTCAAAATGGATAAGCTGTGAAAAGTCACGACAAAAAGTACATAAACTGCGAGATGAAGTTATGGCAATTTTAGTGGGAGTAAATACAATAATTAAAGATAATCCCAAATTGACATGTAGATTAGAATATGGGAAAAATCCAATAAGAATAGTTGTAGATAGCACTCTTAAGATACCGCTAAGTTCAAATATTATAACTAGCGCTAAGGATACTAGAACTATTATTGTAACGACCGTATATGCACAAATGAGTAAGGTTAAGGAATTAGAGAGCAAAGGCGTAGAGGTTATAGTAGCTAATGATAAGGATAAAAGAGTTGATTTAAAAGATATGATGAAAAAACTTGGGGCATTAAAAATAGACAGTATCTTACTAGAAGGTGGAGCATCTCTAAACTATTCAGCCATTGAAGATGGAGTAGTTGATAAAGTGCAGATTTATATAGCACCTAAGATAATAGGCGGAGTAGATTCCAAAACACCTGTAGGAGGAAATGGTATAAATTCTTTGAAAGATGCTTTCAAGATTAAAAACATTTCAGTAGAAACTATAGGTGAGGATATTTTGGTTGAAGGATATATTGAGGAGAGTGATAAAGAAAAGTGTTTACAGGTATAGTTGAAGAAATAGGAACTATTGAGGGTATAAGAAAAGGCGCTAAATCAAGCAAACTTATCATTGGATGTAAGAAAGTCTTAAAGGATACTAATTTAGGTGATAGCATATCCACCAATGGAGTATGCCTTACAGTAACTAATATTAATTCAAATACTTTTGAAGCAGATGTTATGGCAGAAACATTAAGGAAAAGTGATTTAGGTAGTCTAGCTATAGGAAGTAAAGTGAACTTAGAAAGAGCGCTACGCTTTAAAGATAGATTAGGCGGACATATAGTAAGTGGTCATATAGATAGTATAGGAGAAATAGTTTCAAAAACTAGAGAAGATAATGCTGTTTGGATAACTATAAAAGCACCATATGACATATTAAAATATGTGGTTTATAAAGGTTCTATAGCAATAGATGGAATAAGCCTTACAGTAGCTTATGTGGATGATGAAGTTTTTAAGGTATCAATAATTCCTCATACAGGAGATGAAACAACATTACTTACTAAGGATATAGGGGAAAAAGTAAATCTTGAGTGCGATGTTATTGGAAAATATGTAGAAAAATTACTTGGTCTATCAAATGAAAATAAAAAGAAAAAAGAGAGGTCTATAAGTGAGGACTTTCTTAAACAGCATGGATTTCATATATAGAAATTAAATTGGAGGAGATTTATTATGTATAAGTTTAATAGTATTGAAGATGCCATAAATGATATTAGAGACGGAAAGATAGTTGTAGTAGTAGACGATCCAGATAGAGAAAATGAGGGAGATCTACTAATGGCAGCAGAAAAAATAACACCCGAAGCTATAAACTTTATGGCTAAATATGGTAGAGGTCTTGTCTGTATGCCTATGGAGGAAGAAAGATTAAAAAAATTAGATATATATCCTATGGTACAAAACAATACTGATAACCATCAAACTGCATTTACAGTAAGCATTGATTATATAAATACTGATACAGGTATTTCGGCATATGAAAGAGCATTAACAATAGAAAAAGTATTAGATGATAATGTAGGAAAAGAAGATTTTAGAAAACCAGGCCATATATTTCCTTTAATAGCTAAAGAAGGAGGAGTATTAAAAAGAAATGGTCATACTGAAGCTGCTGTAGATTTATCTCGCTTAGCTGGATTAAAGCCAGGAGGAGTTATTTGCGAAATTATAAGTGATGATGGAACTATGGCTAGGACGCCAGAGTTAATTGAATTTGCAAATAAGCATGATCTAAAAATAATAACAATAGCTGATTTAATAGAGTATAGAAAAAGAACTGAGATAATAATCGAAAGAGTAGTTGAAACAAAAATGCCAACAAAATACGGTGATTTTAAGATGTATGGATTTATAAATAAAATTAATGGCGAACATCATGTGGCATTGGTAAAAGGAAATATTGAAGATGGAGAACCTGTGCTAACTAGGGTGCATTCTGAATGTTTAACTGGTGATGCACTAGGCTCAAAAAGATGTGACTGTGGAGAACAATATGATGTGGCAATGAAGGAAATAGCAAAAGAGGATAGAGGAATACTTTTATATATGAGACAAGAGGGTAGAGGAATTGGACTAATTAATAAGCTAAAGGCTTATGCACTTCAAGACCAAGGCTTTGATACTGTAGATGCAAATCTTAAATTAGGATTTAAGGCAGATATGAGAGAGTATGCTACAGGTGCACAAATACTTAGAGATTTAGGTGCTAAAAAACTTAGACTAATGACTAATAATCCAAGAAAGATGGATGAATTATCTGATTATAGTATCGAAATAGTAGAGAGAGTACCTATTCAAATGAATCACAATGAGGTAAATGAGATTTATCTAAAAACTAAAAAAGATAGATTAAATCATATGTTAGTATACTAAATAAAAAATAAAAGATATTTAAATGAGTATAAAATAAAACTAAGAAAAAGGAGAATGAAAGATGAGAATAATAGAGGGGAATTTAGTAGCAAAAGATATAAAGGTAGGTATAGTAGTTGGTAGGTTTAATGAGTTTATAGTTTCAAAATTATTAGGTGGTGCTTTGGATGGATTAAAAAGACATGGGGTAGAAGAAGGTAATATCGATGTAGCCTGGGTACCTGGTGCTTTTGAAATCCCACTTATTGCAAAGAAGATGGCAAAAAGCGAAAGATATGACGCTGTAATTTGTTTAGGTGCAGTAATAAAAGGGTCAACTCCACATTTTGACTATGTGTGTGCGGAAGCATCTAAGGGAGTTGCATCAGTATCCTTAAATACAGAAGTTCCTATTATATTTGGAGTACTAACTACGGACTCTATAGAACAAGCTATTGAAAGAGCAGGAACAAAAGCTGGTAATAAAGGTTATGATGCAGCTGTAAGCGCAATAGAAATGGCTAATTTATTAAAACACTTTAACTAGATTATAAAAGTAAAATGTTACGGTAGTACTTGAAAGTAGATTTAACATAATATATTAAACTAGCAATAATATTAAATATTATTGCTAGTTTTTATGTTCAAATCATCAGATACTAAGAATATTTTTTTGTATTCAAGTGGAGTCATATTATTATACTTTTTAAACATTTTAATAAAGTAACTCTGATTTTCAAATCCAACTCTAAAACAAACATCTATTATAGGTATATCTTCAGATTGGAGATATTTATTTGCAACGTTTATTCTATAGCTATTTATGTACTCAATAGGGGTCTTACCTATGATTTTTTTGAAAAAGCGGCAAAAATACTGAGTATTCATATTCATGATGTTAGCCAGATCTTCTATATATATTTTCTTCTCGTAATTTTCATGTATGTAAGTAAGTACATTTTTTATTTGCTGACTTTTGTGATCTAAATTTTTAGCATCATTATCCAGCTCGATAAATAAATTATTCCTATCAAAAATAGAAAGTATTTTATATAAGCAAGACTTGATGTTTAAGTACCATCCGGGTTCTTGAAATTTATATTCATTTAAAATTTCCTTGAATAATTCTAGAACTTTTTCACTATAATCTTTATCAGATTCAATATACTGAGGTAGTTTTAAGGTTTGATTTACAAGCGGTCTAATATGATTTACTTGGCAGTAATCACTCATCTCAAAGCTTAATAAATCAGGAGAAAAAACAAGTGCATGATGATTAGAAGGATTATCTCCTATACGATTAATTTGATGCAATTCCTCACTATTAATAAAGATGAGTTCGTTTTTTTTTAGCCTTTTAACTTCAGAATTTATTGTTACCTCAATAGCTCCTTCCTCAACATATATTATCTCTATTTCTTTATGCCAATGATAAGGTACTAACAAATCTTCAACCTCATGATAGTTACTATAAGTTTTAAGAGGGAGTAGAGAGTTTCCATGAGTAGCAAATTCTTTTAAGTCTTTTATACTTTGCATTTATTTCACCTCGAAATGTCAAAATTGTGTTATTATTCCTCAAAATCGTGTGAGAAATAATTAAATGAAATTTGTATAATCTAATTATAGTTAAAAGTTACTGTTTTAGCAAATATGATTGCTGTAGTAACGTTTTTGATTTACTTAAAAAAGCTAAGATACAATTATTACTTCTAGATAGTTGTAATATCTAGAAGTAATAATTGTTATATAAAAACACTATAAGCAAAGTATTGGGAGGAGATAATGTTATGTTAAAAATAGGAATCATAGGTTGTGGTGGAATTGCAAATGGTAAGCATATGCCAAGTCTTAAAAAAGTAAAAGAAGCTAAGATGGTTGCATTTTGTGATGTTATAGAAGAAAGAGCAATAAAGGCTAAAGAGGAATTTGGAGATGAGGATTCAAAAGTATATACAGATTATAGAGAATTACTAAAAGATAGTGATATAGATGTAGTACATATATGTACACCAAATAGCTCACATGCAGAAATATCAATAGATGCTATGGAAGCGGACAAGCATGTTATGTGTGAAAAACCAATGGCTAAGAATTCTAAAGAAGGTCGTGCAATGCTTGAAGCATCAAAGAAAACAGGTAAAAAGTTAACTATTGGATACCAAAATAGATTTAGAAAAGACTCTAAGTTTTTATATGAAGCATGTAAGGATGATGAGTTAGGAGAAATATATCTTGGTAAAGCTAAAGCAATACGCAGAAGAGCTGTTCCAACTTGGGGAGTATTTTTAGATGAAGAAGCTCAAGGAGGAGGACCATTAATAGATATAGGTACTCATGCACTAGACTTAACTTTATGGATGATGGATAATTATGATCTAAAATATGTAGTAGGAAACACATATCATAAACTATCACAAACAAAAAATGCAGCTAATGCTTGGGGACCTTGGGATCCTAAAAAGTTTACAGTTGAAGATTCGGCATTTGGTTTTATAACAATGGAAAATGGAGCAACTATTATACTTGAATCTAGCTGGGCATTAAATTCACTTAACACAGGGGAAGCGAAAACAAGTCTTTGTGGTACAAAAGGTGGAGCAGATATGGAAGATGGACTTAGAATAAATGGGGAAGAAAGAGGATCTTTATATGATAAGAAGATTCAACTAGATGCAGATGGAGTTGATTTCTATGATGGAAAAGGAGATGATCCAGCATATGAGGAAGCTAAAAGTTGGATAGAGTGTATATTAGAAGACAAAGAGCCTGTGGTAAAACCAGAACAAGCATTAGTTGTAACAGAAATCTTAGAAGCAATATATGAATCAGCTAAAAATGGTGAGCCAGTAATGATTAAGAAGCAGTGTGAGTGTTGCAAATAGAGGGGGATATTAAATGATAAAGGTTACAGTATGGAATGAGTATCGTCATGAAAAGCATAGTGAAGAGGTTAGAAAAATATATCCAGATGGAATTCATAACCAAATAGCTTCATTTTTAAATACAGAAGATTTTACAGTAAAAACTGCAACACTTGATGAAAAAGATCATGGTTTAACAGAAGACGTGCTAGAAGAAACTGATGTACTTATATGGTGGGGACATATTGCTCACCATGAAGTAAGTGATGAAGTTATTGAGAGAGTACATCAAAGAGTATTAAAGGGGATGGGACTGGTTGTGCTGCATTCTGGGCACTTCTCTAAAATATTTAAAAAGCTAATGGGAACAGGTTGTGATCTTAAGTGGAGAGAAGCAGAAGAAAATGAGCGTCTTTGGGTAGTGAATCCAAGTCACCCTATAGCTGAAGGCATAGGAGAATATATTGAGCTTGAAAAAGAAGAAATGTATGGAGAACATTTTGATATACCAGTACCAGATGAACTTATATTTATAGGATGGTTTAAAGGCGGAGAAGTATTTAGAAGTGGATGTACTTTCAAAAGAGGCAATGGAAAGATATTTTATTTCCAACCAGGTCATGAAAGTTATCCTACATTCTATAACGAAAAAATTCAAAGAGTTATTAAAAATAGTGTTAAGTGGTGTGCTAAAACATCAAATACATATCCAACTTACGGAAATCATAAACCATTAGAAAATTTATAGGGGGAATAAAAATGAAGCTAGGAGTATTTACACCATTATTTGCGAACTTATCTTTTGATGAAATGATAGAAAAAGTATCTAGTGCAGGTCTTGATGCTGTGGAAATAGGAACTGGTGGTTATCCAGGGAATAATCACTGTGATATAGATAAGTTATTAGAAAGTGAAGAAGCGAGAGATAAGTATCTAAAAAAATTAGAAGATAAAGGAATTACAATAAGTGCATTTAGTTGTCACTGTAATCCTATATCTCCAAATATAGAAGAAGCAAAAGCAGGGGATGAATTAATTAGAAAAACTATAAGACTTGCATCACTTATGAATGTAGGAGTAATAAATACATTTTCAGGTACAGCAGGAGAGGGAGAAAATGCTACAAAGCCAAACTGGCCTGTAACACCGTGGCCTACTGAATATAGTGATATCAAAACATGGCAATGGGAGAATAGATTAATTCCTTATTGGAAAGAAGTTGGTAATATTGCAAAAGAGCATGGTATTAAAATTGCTATAGAATTACATGGAGGATTCTTATGTCATACTCCATACACAATATTAAAGCTTAGAGAAGAAACTAGTGATGCAATAGGTGTAAACTTAGACCCTAGTCATTTATGGTGGCAAGGGATAGATCCTGTAGGTGCTATAAAGATATTAGGAAAAGCTGGGGCAATATATCACTTCCATGCAAAGGATACATATATGGATCAAGATAACATCAATATGTATGGAGTAACAGATATGCAACCCTATGGTCAAGTTCAAACTCGTGCATGGACATTTAGGTCAGTTGGGTGTGGGCATAGTATGAAAGAATGGAGTGATATAATAAGTGCACTTCAAACTTTTGGATATGATCATGTAATAAGTATTGAACATGAAGATCCAATAATGTCTATAGATGAAGGGTTTAATAGAGCAGTTACTAATCTTAAATCAATACTTATAAAAGAAAAGCCAGTTGATATGTGGTGGGCTTAAGGGGAGCATAAATCATGATAGAATTAAAGCTTGCAATAGTAGGTTATGGTGGTATGGGTGGATACCACGAGAGAGAGTTAATAGCAGAAAATGAACGTGTAACCGTTAAAGGTGTATATGATATAGATGAAAAAAGAATAGAAGAAGCTAAAGCAAAAGGACTTGTAGCATATGAAAGTTTTGAAGAAGTACTTAAAGATGATGAAGTTGATGCTGTCTTAATAGCAACTCCTAATGATAGTCATAAGGAGTTAGTTATAAAGGCTTTAAATAATAAAAAGCATGTAATATGTGAAAAGCCAGTAAGTCTTTGTAGTGAAGATGTGTTAGAAATGGATGAAGCAGCAAAGGCAAATCAAAGAGTATTTATGGTACATCAAAATAGAAGATGGGATTCTGATTTCTTAATAATAAGAGATTTATATAAAAATAAACAAATAGGAGACTTATTCCAAATAGAATCAAGAGTACATGGAGCTAATGGAATACCTGGTGATTGGCGCCACATTGAAAAACATGGTGGAGGAATGCTTCTTGATTGGGGAGTTCATATATTAGATCAATTATTATTTATGATAGACAGTCCTGTTAAAAGTGTTATGTCTGACTTAAGTTATGTACTTGGAGACGAAGTTGATGATGGTTTTATTACTTATATAACTTTTGAAAATGGAATAAGAGCTGTATTAGAAGTAGGAACATCAAACTTTGTTAAGCTACCAAGATGGTATGTAAAAGGATTAAAGGGCACTGGAGTAATTTATGATTGGGATTTAAGTGGTAAGATTGTGGTGCAAAATGATTTAGATAAAAAGACCGAATTAATACCGATTAAGGCAGGTGAAGGATTTACAAAAACTATGGCACCTCCGTCAGAAGAAAGTACTACAACTTTAGATTTACCAAGTCCATCATGTGAATATGAGTCATTTTATACAAACTTCTCAAGAGTTGTTAGGGAAGGAGCTACTCCAATAATAAAAAATGAAGAAGTATATAATGTAATGAAACTAATTGAAGCTATATTTGAATCTTCTAGAAGTGGAGAAGTAATAAATTACATGAAAAAGTATGACTGCTGCTCATGTTAAGTAGCTAGCAAAATAATAAAAAAGGGTCTATCTTTAATAAAAAGATAGGCCCTTAAAAAATGGTGAACTTATATAAAGTTCACCATTTTGTATATAATTTTATTATGCTTCTACAGCAACTGGCTCTCTTACAGCAAGAGTAGTTTCTTTATCGAATATATGGATTCTGTGCTTATCCATAGCAAGCTTTAACTTATCTCCAAGTTTGATTCTGTATCTACCATCAAATCTAGCAGTTACAGTATCTTCACCTAATTTTAAGTATGCGTATATTTCAGCACCCATAAGTTCACTTATTTCAACAGTAGCTTCAAAAGTACTATCTGTACTATTATCTATAAATACATCTTCTATATGTATATCTTCAGGTCTAATACCTAAAGTAACTTCTTTACCTATATATCCACCAGATATTATAGCTTGGCATTCACCTTTATTTAAAGCTATGTTTACATGGTCATTTATAGCATGTATTTCTCCATCTTTTTCAACTAACTTAACATCTATAAAGTTCATTTGAGGAGCACCCATGAATCCTGCAACGAATTTGTTAGCTGGAGTATCATAGATATCTTGAGGAGTAGCTATTTGTTGTACTAAACCGTCTTTCATAACAACTATTCTATCAGCCATTGTCATAGCTTCTACTTGGTCATGAGTTACGTATATAAAAGTAGTTCCTAATTGTTGATGTAATTTAGTTATTTCAGTTCTCATTGATGTTCTAAGCTTAGCATCTAAGTTACTTAAAGGTTCATCCATTAAGAATACCTTAGGATTTCTAACTATAGCACGTCCTAAAGCAACCCTTTGTCTTTGACCACCTGATAAAGCTTTTGGCTTTCTCTCAAGTAACTTTTCTAAATCTAATATTCTTGCAGCTTCTTTTACTTTTTTATCTATTTCATCCTTAGGTAATTTTCTAAGTTTAAGTGCGAATGCCATGTTATCGTAAACAGTTAAGTGTGGGTATAAAGCGTAGTTTTGGAAAACCATTGCTATATCTCTATCCTTAGGGTCTACGTCATTTACTAATTTATCCCCTATATGTAACTCACCAGAACTTATATCTTCAAGCCCAGCTATCATTCTTAAAGTAGTAGATTTACCACAACCAGATGGTCCAACTAAAACTACGAACTCTTTATCTTCTATATCTATATTTACGTTCTTTACAGCGTTAAATCCATTGTCATATGATTTGCATATATCTTTTAATACTACATTTGCCATTTTATATATCCCCCTAAAAATTGTTTTGTAAATATTTCCTTAACTACATAGTACTAAATAAATGTTTTCCTGGAAATGGACAATTTAACCAAAAAAAATATACAAAATATACAAAGGTTTTCCTTAGAAAAATAGTTGCAAGAACAACTATCATAATATATACTAGATAAAGTTAAGATAAGTCGAGCGAATATATAAAAATTATACTTGCAGGGGGTGAATAATTTGGAAAAAGAGAGAGCTGAGAATATTGGTAAATATATTTCTTTTATATATAGAAAAGGCGGAGGATTTATTTCAAGAGGTCTTTCTGATATAGGATTAGGATTTGGCCAGTTAATGTTTTTACTAGAACTTTATAGAGCAGATGGAAAGAGCCAAGAAGATTTATGTGAACTTTTAAATATAGATAAGGGAACAACTGCAAGAGCTATCAAAAAATTAGAAGAAGAAAGTTTTGTAATTAGGTTTAAGGACGAACATGATAAAAGAGCCTACAATATATATTTAACTGAAAAAGCTAAAGAATTAAAACCTAGTGTATTCAAAGTTTTAGATAACTGGAATGAAATAATCACTCAAGGTTTTGAAGAAAGTGAAAAAGAACTTACACTGGAGCTACTAAAAAGAATATGTAGAAATGCCAGTTCGAAATAGGAGGTAAATATGAATAATACACAAGAAATGTTAGCCAATGAACCGGTAGGAAAACTACTTATGAAGTATTCAATACCAGCAATAATAGGAATGATGGTAAATGCATTATACAATGTAGTAGATAGAATATTTATAGGAAACATACCAGACGTTGGCCCACTTGCAATAACAGGTGTAGGTGTAACATTACCTATAATGACTATATTGTTAGCATTTGCAATGCTTGTAGGTATAGGTGCTACTACAAATATATCTATAAAGTTAGGGCAGGGTAAAAGAAATGACGCAGAAAAAATTATAGGAAATACTATAACATTATCTGTAATAGTAGGTGCTACATTAACGATAATAGGAATAGTATTTGGAAATAACATACTATCTTTATTTGGAGCAAGTGAAGGATCTATGTATTATGCAAAAGCTTATATAAATATAATATTAGTAGGAGCTGTATTTAATATATTAGCATTTGCACTAAATAGTACAATAAGAGGAGATGGAAGTCCAAAGATAGCTGCTATGATAATGGTAGTAGGATGTTCTACAAATATAGTATTAGATGCAGTATTAATATTTGTATTTAAAATGGGAATACAAGGTGCAGCAGTAGCTACAGTAATATCTCAGGCAGTTACAGCAATATGGGCACTTTCATATTATTTAAGAGGAAAGTCAAACCTAGCATTTAAGAAGGAAAACTTAAAATTAGATGCTAGTATAATAAAAACAATATTTGCTATAGGATGTGCACCATTCTCTATGCAAATAGCAGCAAGTTTAGTTCAAGTTATAAGTAATAATTCATTAAAGGCTTACGGCGGTGATTTGGCAATAGGTTCAATGGCTACTATAATGTCTATAATGATGATATTCTTAATGCCTTTATTTGGGATAAACCAAGGTGCACAACCTATAATAGGATTTAGCTATGGTGCAAAGAGATATGATAGAGCGAAGAAGGCATTTATGATGTCTTTGGCAGCAGGAACAGTAGTATTGCTAATAGGAGCTTTAGTGATTCAATTATGCCCACAAGTAGTAGTAAGACTATTCAATCCTGATCAAGAGCTTATGGGAATAACTATTAATGGAATAAAAAAATATGGTTTAATGCTACCAATAGTTCCAATATCTATCTTAGGTTCAAACTATATACAATCTGTAGGTAAAGCTAAGGAAGCTATGCTACTTAGTTTATTAAGACAGGTAATACTTCTTGTGCCTATGATATTAATATTACCTAAGTTTATGGGATTAGATGGAGTATGGTATGCTCAACCGGTATCTGACTTTATTGCTGTTATAATAACTGCTTTAATATTAGTGAAAGAATTTAAATCATACAAAAAAATACAAGATGAAGCTGAGTATGTAGAAGCTTATATGTAGAATATATAAATTTAAACTCCTAATAGTCATATTATTTATGATTATTAGGAGTTTTTTTATTATAATATATTTATCGATATGCACAACACTTTTAGGGCCTACTGGTATTATTTAGGAAAAATGTTACAATAAAAATATAGATAAGTTTTAATTGTTATGAATTATGAACTAAAATAGAAATAAAAAAATACTCAGGTGATTTATTAATAAAGTCTGATATTAAAGATGAAACCTTAATAGATAAAATTTTCAAGGACAAATAATTAGTAGGAATACAAGTTATTAATAACTAAATAAGTAGTATAAGTAATTTTAAGAAAGTAAAACTAATATATTTTATTGTAAATAGATTATATTGGGGGAGATTCTAATTAAAAAGCCTATAAAAACTTTCTTATTATCCGTAATATTAATAATATCAATATCAATAACAGCATGTTCAAAACCTAGGCAAGATACTAATCAAGAAATAGATAACAATGAAACCAAAGAAGTTATAACAGATGTGAAAAAAGAAAAACTAACAGATATGTTAAAGGGGAAATATATTTTTGGAAAGACAGACTACGAACCAGGGGAAATTCTTTATTTTAAGGATGATAAAGAAATAATATCACTTTATAGCTATCATATAGAAATATCTAATGTTAAAGAAGTAATTTCAGATAAAGATAGTGCTACTTACAAGCTTGAAACTACTGGGTCTGAAGATTCGAAAGAAACTACAAATTGTACTTTGACTATATCTAAAGAAAGTGAGGATACTATTAGCATGACATGGATTTATGATGATGAAGACAATAACGGTAATGCATCAGATGTAAAGATATTAGATGCAAAAGAATGTGTAGAATCAATATACAAAGCTTATCCAAATTATAACCACGATAAAGATTGGAATAATATTGGATTAACTGATGAAATATTTAAAGAAGTAAATAGTTCACTTAATGAAAATAATAAACAAGTAAATTCAAGCAAAGAAAATAGTAATAAAACTCCAAATAAAGAGAGCAATAATAAAGATAAAATATCAGAGTCAAAAGCCTTAGAAATATGTAAAAGTAAACTTAAAGGGGTTCTAGGTACAGATTTCTTAATATTAGGTGATGGACAATATGGTATGGTTAAAACAGTTACTTACAGTGGAGTTAACTATTATTGTATATATTTACAAAGTGAAGAGTGTATAGCTGATTATAGATTTTGCGTAAATACTAATAGTGGAGAAGTTTTCTATGAAGATGTTTCTGCTTTTGGTAAATTAACTCCTATAAGTAAGTATATAGCATCTCTTGAAGAAGACAAAGAAGCATCAAATAACGAGTCACAGCCAATAAGCAAAACAGAGGCCGAAGATCTTGTTAAAAATATGCTTGTTAATAATGGTAGTTATGTAAATTCACATATAGAATTTGATTATGAAGAGGGAGATTTTTACATAATCCATGCTTATGATATTATAGATGATGGAGATGGAAATACTCATACAGCTACTTCTGGATGGTATAAAGTTAATAAGCTTACCAAAGAGATAACAAGTGAGTTTTAATAAAATGGAATTTAAGAGTTAGAGCCTATTAAGGCTTTAACTTATTTTTTTATAGGGGGAATAGCGAATGAAAAATATTATAAAAGAGTATGAAGGTATTATTTTAAGATATACTCATGAGGAAGATTTAGAATTTGTTATAAATGCAGAAAGGGATATTGAAAATGCAAGGTATGTAGGTCAATGGAGTAGAGAAGACCATATAAATTCTTTTTCAAATAAAGATATACTTCATATTATAATTGAAGATGCAATTACGTTTAAGAGTATTGGGTATATTATTATGGCAGGTATTGAAAATCATAACAATAGTATTGAATTTAAAAGGTTTGTTATCTGTGAAAAAGATAAAGGGTTTGGAAAGATAGCTTTGAAATTAATTAAAGAGTATGCTTTTGATGAGCTAGATGCCAATAGGCTTTGGCTTGATGTAAGGCATAAAAATTATAGAGCACAAAATGTTTATAAATCTCAAGGATTTAAAGAAGAGGGAGTTTTAAGAGAGTGTATTTTATACAATGAAAGCTATGAATCTCTTATAATAATGTCCATGTTGAAGAGTGAATATATAGTAAAAGGGTGGTAAATATGAAACTTAGAGCTAAGAAACTTACAGAGCAAGATGCAAAAGAAGCATCTAGTTGGAAGTATAGTGGAGATTATGAAATATATAATTTACCTAGTTGGGATGAGATGGTTAAACAGAATTATTCACTATGTGATGAATTAAAAAGAAATAGATTTACAGCTTATTTAAGTGAAGATAATGAATTAATGGGGTTTGTTAATTTACTTGATGAAGGAGATTCTGTATTTTTTGGAATAGGAGTAAATCCTATACATTGTAATAAGGGAATTGGAAAAGAAATTATAAAGCTTGCATTAGATGATTGTAAGCATCGATTTTTAGGTAAGTCAATTATACTAGAGGTCAGAACCTGGAATAAGAGGGCTATAGCATGTTATAAATCTCAAGGATTTGAAATCATTGATACTAAAATACAAGGAACAAATCTTGGTATTGGAGAGTTTTATGTAATGAAATACATAGAAGAATAAATAATTAAGGTAAGAAGGTAAATTTATGAAAAATATATTTTATTATGATACTGAAATAGGAAGAATTGGAATTGCTGAAGATGGGCAAGGAATAACTAATCTTTATTTGGAAAATAAATTATCATCAGAAGGCATGACTATAAAAGAAACAGACTTAATTAAAGAAGCAGCAAGGCAACTAGAAGATTATTTGTCAGGGAAAATAGAAGTATTTGATATTCCCCTTTCATTAAAAGGCACTGAATTTCAGAAAAAAGTATGGGAAGAGCTTAAAAAAATACCTTATGGTAAGACATATAGTTATAAAGAATTGGCAGAGAAAATTGGTAAACCAACAGCAGCTCGTGCGGTAGGTATGGCTAATAATAAAAATCCAATTTTAATTATTATTCCATGTCATAGAATTATTGGAAAAGATGGAAGCCTTGTTGGATATGCAGCTGGACTTGATATTAAAGAGCGGCTATTAGAAATAGAGAAGCCTAATACAAAAAATAATCTCACATCTTAATAGATGTGAGATTATTTTTTATACTATATAGTTTTCTTTTCATTAATAATGTTTAAACTCTCAAAATAACTTGTAGATAAATATATACCATATATAATAACTACAATTACAATAGATGTTATCATATTTTTTAATATACCTACCTCTGAAAATTCTGGAATCATAACATATATTAATCTAGTTACGAATGCAGAGTGTAAAATTGCTAATGCTAATGGAGTAATGAAAGTAACAAATACTTGCATGAAAATTGTTTTCTTTCTATCACTTTCCTTAACCCCTAGTTTATCTAATAGTTTAAATCTTTCTTTATTAACTGCTGACTCTGAAAGTTGTTGTAAAGCAAGTACTGCACCTGCTGATATCAGTAATATTACGCCAACATATACTGATATGAAAGACAGCGTAGTATTAAGGGCAACTTTTTCGCCATCTATTACTAATTTTTGACTAAGATTGTATTGTCCATTGGCAGAAGACTCTCTAAACTTAAAGAGAGCATTTAAAAACATATTGTCATAAGTATTGTTTGATTCAATATAGTTAACATTTAAAGTAGTTGTGACAGGATTTAGGTCACTTAAAACTCTATCAGGAACAATAATAGTTCCGTTGTCCACAGCGCTTATATTTGTGCTATATGTTAAATTATATAAACTTGAATATTTTAATTTAAGCATAGTACCATTTACTTCAATAGGTTTTGGGTTACTTTTTACATAACTTTCATATATAGGTTTGAACGTTTTTACATCGTAGTTTATTATAAACTCATTGCTGTTTAACTTTATTTCATCTAGACCTCTTTGTTTTCTAACTGAGTTATAATCATTAATTCCAATAATGTTAATATATTCATATTTAGACTCATCTAGTAAATTTTTGTTTGTAATAAAATCAGCTAGAGTCACATTCTTTAGACTATATTTTTTTACTTCGCTAGTACTAGATGCCAATTTATCTAGTGAAATATTATTTTCTAATAACTCTTTTTTTATTGTGGTATACTTATCACTTGACTTCTTTTTATCACTGTAAGTTTCAGAAAACTCATTAGGAGTCGTATCAAATCTAGTTATAGATGCATCATAAGGAGTTGTTTCTTTTAAATCTAAAATCAAATACTTACCCATTGTCATACCAAATGGCATTATTATCATAGCAATAAGTAATAATACACAAATAGCAGTAATAGATGAACTCGTAGTTTTAATACGACTACTTATTTGATTTATTATAAATAAATTTAAATTGTTGTAGTATATTCTTTTGCTCTTTTTTAGGTTTATTATTATGAAATCAGATACTGATAAAAAGAATAAGTAAGTTCCTGAAATAAGTAGAGCTATACCAGAAGCAAATACCATTAAATATCCTAAACCTGTACGTGGACTAGATTTAAAAAATATTATATATGATACTATTGTAAATAATATAGATATAGCAAATAATATTAATTTTGAAGCTTTTCCTGGTGTAACAAAAGATTCATTCTTTTTATCTGAGTTTAATAAATCTATTAAACTATTCTTTTGTATATTATTTTTGTTAAATTTATTAACTATTAATAATACCAACACATAGAATACTATTGTTTTTATTGTTGCAATTATTGATAATGAAAATTTGAAACTTAAACTGACAATTGACAACATTTTAAATGCAATCATACTTAGACCTTGAGATAAGAATATACCCATAAGCAATCCTACAACCAAAGAAATTGAACCGATATTTACAGTTTCTTTAAACATTAATTTATTTATATCTCTTTTATCCATACCTAGAGTTGTATAAACACCAAATTCTTTTTTTCGTTTTTTCATAAGGAAGTTATTTGAATATGTTATCAAGTATCCAAATATAAGACATATTACTATAGAAAATCCTGCTAAAAGACCTCTTGCCATATAAATATATGAATCTAACATTATGTTCCCATTTAATAGTGCTAAATTATCATCTAAAGCGTTGAACGAGTATAAAAGAGCTACACCAAAAGCTAGAGTTATGAAGTATATGGTATAATCTTTAATACTCTTTTTCACATTATTTTTTGCAAGTTCCTTAAATAATTTATTTGAAATTTGAGAAACATACTTTTTATTTTTTCTTTTTTTACGACCTCTATTAGAAGACATGCTGATTGTCACCTCCAAGAAGTGATATCACTTTAATTATTTTATCAAAGAATTCTTTACGTGTATCATTTCCACGAACCAACTCATTAAATATCTTACCATCTTTTATAAATAATATTCTTTTGCAATAACTAGCAGTAAAAGCATCATGTGTTACCATTAAGATAGTTGCTTTTAATTCTTCATTTAATAATTCAAGGTTTTCTAAAAGCATTTTTGCTGACTTAGAATCTAGTGCACCTGTAGGTTCATCTGCTAATATTAATGAAGGATTTGTAATTATCGCTCTTGCACATGCTATTCTTTGTTTTTGTCCACCAGACAATTCATAAGGGTATTTGTTAAGGATTTCTTTAACTCCTAGTTTCTCTGAAATAGTGTCTATCTTAGTATCTATTTCTTTGGGAGATTCACCTGTAATTGCTAGAGATAAGGCAATATTATCACGAGCACTAAGTGTATCTAGTAAATTAAAATCCTGGAATATAAACCCAAGTTGCTCTCTACGAAACTTTGATAATTCATATTCATCCATCTTTGTGATATCTTGATCAGAAATATAAATATTTCCAGATGTTATACTATCTATAGTAGATATACAGTTTAAAAGAGTAGTTTTACCACTACCTGATGCACCCATGATTCCTATATATTCACCAAGTTCAACATCAAAGCTTATATTATCAACTGCCTTAGTAAGGCTTCCTTTATTTCTATAGTATTTTTCTATATTATTAACTTTAAGTATTTTATTCATAATTATTACCTCCCTTTGTTGATATAATAATATCATTTAAAAAATATTGTTTCCACAGATTAACGTAACATGAATATAACATCTTTGTTATATTATGTAGATTTTAATAGATTATAGAATATTTAATAAAAAAAGAGGCTATTATTTAGCCTCTGTAAAAGTTAATTTAACTATGGTTCCTTCTTCAATATTAGGTAAAACCTTAATATCAACTTCTAGTTTATCACATAATTTTTTGCATAGATATAGGCCGATTCCAGTTGAACTAGAGCGTTTTCTACCATTAACACCGATATATCCTTTCTCAAATACTCTTGATATATCCTCTTGTGGTATACCCATACCATTATCTTTTATATATAAGTTAACTTGGGTATTGATTTTTTCACTATAAAACTCTATTACAGGTGTATTACCTTTGTATTTTATAGAATTGCTTATAATTTGACCAATAATAAATTCTACCCATTTAGAGTCTGATAATATATAAAAATCTAGGTCGTGAATTTTAGGTTTTATGCCTTCATTGATAATTTCCTTTGACTTTCTTCTTACAGTATTCATTACAATTTCTTGTAAAGATAATTTCTTTATAAGGTAATCTTTTTCAACTGTATCACTTTTTGAAACGTATAATACTTGCTCTATGTAATCATCTATTTTATTTATCTCTTCTTCGATACTTAATGTAGTAATATTTTTATTATTTTCTATTAATAGTGTAGAGACTGCAATTGGAGTCTTAACCTCGTGTACCCATGTTTCAATATACTGTCTGTATTCTCTAAATTTACTATTATAGCTTGATGTGACATCATTTATGTATTTACCTTCTACTTTTAAAATATTATATAAAATTTGGCCTTCGGTGAAGTTTGGCTTATCAATTAACTGTGTAATATAAGATTTCTCTTCTAATTCATTTAAGCTTTTTAGTAAATTATCATAGAATTTCTTTCTTTTAAAAAAATCAGTTAAAAATATTAATAAAAAGCCTACAGCGAACATCATATTGATGAAAATAATATAATATATACTCATATCAATTAGATATAAAAATGCAGATGTAATTGTAAATGTAAGAAGCAATATTAAAATACTAATAATTTTATCTTTTAAGTACTGAGTTATTGTCATACCATATACCCTTGGCCTCTCTTAGTGATTAAGTAATCATCAAGACCGATATCTTCGAGTTTTTTTCTAAGTCTATTGATATTTACGGTAAGTGTACTATCTTCTACAAACTCAGCCATATCCCATAAACTACTTATAATTGCATTTCTAGGTATTATATTTCCCTTGTTTTCCATTAATATCTTTAATACTCCAAGTTCATTTTTTGTAAGTTCTACGGTTTGACCACAGTGAGATACTTTACTTTTTAATACATCTAGCATAGCACCATTGTGAACAATTGTAAGAGATTTAGTGTTACCATAAACTCTTTTTAATACTGATGAAATATGTGCTAGAAGTATTCTTGGATTAAATGGTTTTGTAATGAAATCATCTGCACCTAAATTTAATATATCAAGTTCATCAAGATCACTTTTGCTACTTGTAACTACTATAATAGGTATGTCTGATTTTTTTCTTATTTCTCTACATATATAAAACCCATCGTACACAGGCAAATTAAGGTCTAGAAGTAGTAGATTAGGATGTGATTTTATGATAGCATCTACTATATTTTTATAATCATCACTAGTAATACATTTGTATCCATTTCTCTCTAGAAGTGTAAACAGTTCAGTTTTTAATTTTATCTCATCTTCAACTATAAAAATTTGTTCCATAGTTAAACCTCCTTTGATAATATTAATTATTGGTAATATGTTTTATTTTACCATAATAATTAATTAAATTATAATACAATATGTAAGCTATACTTATATCTCAGAATATATACAATCTCTGTGCAAAAATATTTTATAGATACCTAATACTATGAAAAAAAATTTCTTGTCAATTTATTGTTATGAAAATACTATGCATGCAATGTAAATAAAGATAAATAAAATATAAGTGGCTATGAACCAAATAATAAAGTAACTCATAATATATCATAGAGAAAATTTGCAAAAATATATTAATGGGGAGGATATATTATGGATTGCTTAAAACCTAAGGCAGGAAATTCATTGGTTAGAATTTTTCATGCAGCTCCAGAAGCACCAGCTGTAGATGTTTATATTGACGGAAAGCCTTTCATTAGAAATATAAGTTACAAACAATTTTCCAAATACGTGAATGTACCAGAAAATATTGAGACTATCACGTTATATGTGGCTGGAGATGATACTCAGCCAGTACTAGAGCAAGATTTAGATTTTCAGGCGGGAAAAATATTTACTATGGCTATTACTGGTAACTTAGATAATTTATCAGTAGAGCCTTTGGAAGAAAGTATTGATCAGATGCCTTCAAGAGATAATACTATTGTAAGGTTTGTTCATCTTTCACCTAACTTACAAGATATTGATATATTAAATCAAGGTGAAGTTATAGTAAGTGACTTGGAATTTAGAGAGTTTAGTGATTATATGCCTTTTCCATTTGGAGATTTTAGATTTATAGTGCAAGATGAGGAAACTAAGAAAAATGTAGCAGGTATCAGTGCTACTTTAAATGCAGAGAGAATTTATAGTTTGTATATTATAGGTGAACCTCAAAGTCTAGAGGTTATTCAAAGTGTAGATGGAAACACTTATGCTTGTAGAGGATATTATTATTAAATTTATGTGCAGTCTCTATACAATTGTATAGGGACTATTTTATTAAAAAAAATTATAAATAATGTTTAACATGTTTTGCACCGGGTATATATTTATTATCTTAACAAATGAAATTCAATGAATCAAAATATATATAAAATTTTAGGAGGAGTATAACATGAAAAAATATGTATGTGTAGTATGTGGATGGATATATGAAGGAGATAGCGTACCAGAATTATGTCCAGTATGTAAAAAAGGATCAGACGCTTTTGAAGAAATGAAAGGCGAAATGGTATGGGCTGATGAGCATAGAATAGGGGCTGCTCAAGGTGTAGATGAAGAAATATTAGAAGGCTTAAGAGCTAACTTTGTTGGTGAATGTACAGAGGTTGGAATGTACTTAGCTATGGCTAGACAAGCAGATAGAGAAGGATATCCAGAAGTTGCTGAAGCTTACCAAAGAATAGCATTTGAAGAAGCTGATCATGCTGCTAAGTTTGCTGAGTTATTAGGTGAAGTTGTTGTTGCTGATACTAAGGCTAACTTAAAGGCTAGAGTAGAAGCTGAATATGGAGCAACTGAAGGTAAATTAAAGATAGCAAAAAAAGCTAAGCAATTAGGATTAGATGCTATACATGATACAGTTCATGAAATGTGTAAAGATGAAGCTAGACACGGTAAAGCATTCTTAGGATTATTAGAAAGACATTTTGGAAAGCAAGCTTAATTAAATAATATATTTAGAGACATCCTTATTATGAGGGTGTCTTTTTTATTATAAGAAAATCATAACCTATATATGGGAAAATTAAAGTGAATTTATTATATTTATACTAAGGCTATAATCTAAATGGATAATGTTTTCCTGGTATTTCATAGATTTTGTAATTTATCTGATTTGTTTATTAATTGTAATGTATAATAGCAATCCTCCTAATTAAAGTCATGTATATGTAAATTATTGAATTGAATATTAAAGTTTTAATACTATAGAAATCTTTATTTATAAATGATTTATTAAAATTCGTAATACTTTCTAGTTAATACACCTAATTATATTATAATGATTAGTGTTAATGAATTCTGTTCAATTATAGAATTATTTGTATAAATTGGAATAATTTTAATTTTACATAAAAAAGTATTTATATTGAAAATAAAAATTAGTGGTGTTACGCTTAAAGCAAATGGGGATAGATAAATTAATAACAATCATAATGTTGATTTATCTAAGAGATTTACATAACTAAATTAGGGGGATTTATATGTCAGGACAAAGTAAGAAACTAACGTTAGTGCCATTAATACTTATGATTTTTACATCAGTATTTGGTTTTGCAAACATGCCAAGAGCATTTTACTTAATGGGTTACTCTGCAATACCGTGGTATGTGTTTAGTGCTGTGCTATTTTTTATACCTTACGCATTTATGATGGCAGAGTATGGTTCAGCTTTTAAAAAAGAAAGCGGTGGAATGTACTCATGGATGGAAAAATCGGTTGGAGCTAAGTATGCTTTCGTAGGTACTTTTATGTGGTATGCTTCTTATATGATATGGATGGTAAGTGTATCATCTAGTATATGGATACCACTTTCAAATGCAATATTTGGGGCAGATAAAACTGCAACGTGGTCTTTATTTGGATTTAACTCAGTTAAGACTTTAGGAATATTAGGTTCCATATGGATTTTAATAGTTACTATGGTATCTACGAAGGGGATAAGTAAGATAAGTAAGATAACTTCTATCGGTGGAGCAGCAGTTACTTTACTTAATGTAGTGCTGTTAGGTGGAGGAGTGTTAGTAGTATTTTTAAATGGTGAACTTGCAGAGCCTATAACAAATATTGCTCAGTCTTTTACTACATCACCAAGTCCAGGTTATCAGACTCCTTTGGCTGTACTTTCTTTTTTAACATTTGCAGTGTTTGCATTTGGAGGACTAGAGGTACTTGGAGGGCTTGTTGATCAGACTGAAAATGCTGAGAAGACGTTCCCTAAGGGTCTTGCTATATCGGCAATAGTAATATCTATAGGTTATGCACTTGGAATATTCGCTTGTGGTATGTTTACCAACTGGAATGAAGTGTTAGGTGGAGATCATGTAAATATGGCAAATGCCACTTATTTACTTATGAGTAACTTAGGCTATAAGATAGGTCTTGGATTTGGAATGGCAGAATCTAGTGCACTTGTTGTCGGGGCTTGGACAGCTAGATTTGTTGGTTTATCAATGTTCTTATCTTTAACTGGAGCATTCTTTACACTTACTTATTCGCCACTTAAGACTATTATACAAGGTGCTCCTAAAGAGGTGTGGCCTGGCAAGCTAGGTGAGTTGAAAAACGGTATGCCTATTAATGCGATGAAGGTGCAAGCTGTGATTGTTATAGTGATGATTCTTATTGTTTCATTTGGAGGAGAAAATGCAGCTGATTTCTTTGCTATACTTACGCTTATGACTAATGTTGCAATGACTATTCCTTATATGTTCTTGTCTGCTGCTTTTCCTGCGTTTAAGAAAAAGCAACTTAATGGTAAGGTAGATAAGGCGTTTGTTGTCTATAAGTCTTATGGGGTTGCAATGTTTGCAGCAGTTGTTGTCACTGTTGTGATTGGATTTGCTAATGTGTTTACTATTATTGAGCCAGCGCTTTCTTCTCCTGAGGGGATTACTAAGACTATTACTATGATTGCTGGTCCACTATTATTCTCTGTGATAGGGTTTGTATTGTTTACTATTTATGAGATGAAGCATGGTGATGGAGATAAGAATAAGCATAAAATAGCAGGATAATATTAAGAGGGGCTAATATATAGAAGAATAAATTACAGATATCTAAAGATAAATAAAATCTTAAGATATCTGTTTTTATATGAAATAAATTAGGATATAATGTTAGTATATTGTTAAATTTATATGAATTATAAAAATTTTGGGGGAAAATAATGGATAGCATGGCTAGTTATGTTTGGAGTATTGATTATAAATACCTTGTTGGGATGATAGGGTTATTACCTATAGTAGCTTATCTAGTATATATCACATCTAAACATGAAGAAAAAGAAAAGTATTTACTACTTAAGGTATTTGGGTTTTATATATTAAGTAGAAGTACCTTTAATATTAAATTTGGAACTTTACCAATAATAATACCTATTGGATACTGTATTTATTACTTCTTTATAAAAGGTGAAAAACAAACTAATTATAAGATTAAGAAAAAGGCATCTATCTTAGGAGTAGCTATGCTTTATATAGGTATAGCAAGTGGGCATATTTTAGAAAAAGTAGAATTTACTGATAGGAAAATATCTACAGAAAATAATAGTATAATTAGTCTCAGCGAGGATTTTGAATCAATAAAGCACAACTTAGATATAGACCATGCTTATATAGATGATTTTAAATTAGAGTATGACAAAGATAATAAAATAAAGTCTTTATCCTACGGAATAATAGACTATGAAAAGCGATACAATGTCAAATATGAAAAAGGAAAATATTTAGTAAAGGTTCAAAAAGGATATAAAGACCAGTCAACATATTACACTTATCCAGAGCAATATATGCAAGCTAAAGACTTCTTAGAAGTAATAGGAAGGACAGACTTTATAAAAAGTGAGGATGCAGATTTTTATAGTGTAATTTACAATGGAACTTATGATGGATATTACGAATGTGAAGATGTATATTCAGTAAATTTATATAACTACACAACTAGTAAAATAAAGGACTTCTCACAAGTAGATCATGGTCTTGTTATTAGCCATTCTAATGTTAAAAAGGTTGGTGAAAAACAAACATCAATTATAGATACACAAGCATATTTGGTTAACTATTCTTTATTAAATGATGAAGATTTATATAAATATGAAGATATAGAAATTACAATTGAAGATATAAAAACAGATGAAGATGTAGTTATATACGATACTTTTGATGTTGCATATATTTACGACAAGATAAGTAATGGTGGATGGGCAGAAGTACATGACATGTCGCTAGATATTAAGCCAGATATATTTTTAAAAGATAATAAGGGGAATGTTTTAGGATTCTGTAAAGGAAGTAGTTTTGTAAGACGTGATTTAGAAACTACTAGCGTATGGTACTCTGCACCATCAGGGTTATATGAATTTATAAATGAATACTTAAGTAAATAATAAAGAAGGTATCCTAAATAAGATCAAGGATACCTTCTTTATTATATATTTTTAATTATAAGGAACTATATAAGGATATGCACTTGAATTACGTTGTTCCATATTTTCATCAAAATCAAAATTAGAATTCTGATTCATAAAGAATAACCACCAAAAAGGAAACGGTACTTGGCCAGGAAAAAATACAGGGCCGTGATGAGGAAAATGACCAGGTCCATGAGGGAAAAATCCTTGGCCACCCATCATATGACCGTGAGGCATAGGAGGGTCCATAGTACCCATCATTTGTCCATGAGGCATAGGAGGGTCAATAGCACCCATCATGTTTCCAAAAGGCATACAAGGACTCATATTAGCCATCATATCTTCATAGGACATACAAGGATCCATATTATTCATCATATTTCCAAAAGGCATACAAGAGTCCATAGTACCCATCATATTTCCACAAGACATAGAAGGATTAGGTAGACAAGGACTCGGCATACACATAACCGGATAATTAAAAGGCATATTACAACAATTCATATTATTCATTCTTGAATATTCATCAAACCAATTCATAATTAAACAACTCCACCCCTTAAGCTTAAATATTTAATGTCTAAATATAATATACATATAAGTACAAAAAGGTTCTAAGAATAAGCCTATTTTATAGAAAGTAACTGAATAAGTACTTAAATCATAATATAAATAGTTGTAAGTAAAATTATTATGAAACGTAATTTAAGAGGGGGATTATATATGTTTGATAGAGAGATTAATCAACTAGTAAGTGCTATAAAAAATACTAATGAATATAAGCAAGCTGAATTAGCTAGAAAAGCTATAGATAAAAATAGATCATTAAAAAAACAGCTAGAAGAATATGCAAATAATCAAAAGAAACTACAAGGCAGATATAAAGATGAACAATTGAAAATAAAAATAGAAGGATTAAATAGATCTTATGAGTCTATATTCAATCACCCGGATGTTATAAAATACAATCAAGCTTCCTACTCACTAAATAACATGATCAATAATATTTATGTAGATATAGAAAAGCATTTGTAAAAATAAAAATTAATAAGATAAGTATACTTTATGAGAGCGCATTGCGCTCTTTTTTATTTCTAGCTAGAATGCAACTAGTTTTAAATAATTTTTGTTATGCTATAAATCCTTGAAATTTAAACACTTTGACCACCATAAATACATCTAAATCTGTAACTATAATATATAATTTCTTTATATTAATACAATTATTTATTTTATTTTATTTTTATTTTAGTATATAAGGAATTATTTTTTAGTTTTTTAGTTACAACACATATGTAATCATTGCTATTACTATGATTAAAGGTGTAACCAAAAATTTAAAATTATAGTTATATCTAGTTACAACTACTTAGAAATGTTGGAAATACTTAATTTAGAAGATGAATTTTAGTTAAATAATATATAAAAACTTGAAACCGTTCATAGTGTATAATTGTCTAATTAGTGTAAGGTAATTACCAACACATAACTGAAAGGAAAAATTAAAGACACATGTTAAAAGAACTAAAAGTAAAGAGAGCTATAAATGGTGATGAAAAAGCATTTATATCTATCATAGAAGAACAAAAAGAAAAGTTATATAAAACAGCATATGCATACGTAAAAAATGAACAAGATGCTTTGGACATCGTACAAGAGACTGTCTACAAAGCCTACATATCTATAGATACCTTAATAAAGCCAAAGTACTTTAATACATGGCTGACAAAAATATTAATAAATATATCAATAAATACCTTAAATAAAAATAAAAAAGTAACTTACCTAGAGGAAGAGCCTATGGCCGAAGGTTCAACTACACTAGATAATAAGGATACAGAAATTGACATACTTAACGAGCTAGACAAGCTTGATAAAAAATACAAGGATGTAATAGTTTTAAAATACTTTGAGGACTTAACTATAAAAGAAATAGCAAGTGTCTTAGAGATACCAATAGGAACAGCTAAGACCTATCTAAACAGAGGATTAACAAGCTTAAGAATTTCAATAGGGAAGGATGAATTATAAAATGAGTGAAAAGTATATAAGAGATAATATAGAAATACCAAATAAATTAGATGATTATATATTAAAAGGAATCGAAAGAGGAAGAGAAGAGAAAATATTTGTAAAGAAGAGAAATAGATTAAATACTGTAGTTAAGGTGTCAAGCATACTTATTGTAGGAACACTGGGTCTAGGGATTATAAATCCTGAAATAGTTAGAGCAATACCGATAATTGGCAGGGTATTAGATGGATTTGAAAGTAGTAATTTTGGTACACCTGTAGATAAATATGTAAAATATGCTGAAGGAGTAGGTATTGTATCTGAGAATAAAAAGGCTACAGTCACATTAAACGAAGTCATAGTAGATGAAAATATATGTATGTTTGGATTTACAATTGAAAGCGATGCACTTAAAGGATATGAAGGAAAAAATTCAGGTGATTTTATCAATATAGATCAAGAAATAACTATAGATGGAAAGAGTATAGATACAATAGGCCACAGGGCTAGAAAAATAGATGACAGAACAGGTGCACTTGTACTAACTGCAAATATAGCTGAACTAAAGTTAAAAGGTAATGTAAAAGTAGATATAAAAATAAATAGTATAAATGGTACAAAAAAAGTCAGAGGCAATTGGGAATTTAATATAGAAACGAATAAAGTCAAAGGTTCAAATAGAATAAATATAAATCAAAATTATGATATTAAAGGAAACAATCTTATAATTGATGAGATAGTTACTTCACCTTTATCAACTACAGTCATGCTTAGTGGTGTTGATGACATAGAAAATCCTACTATCTTTGGAAGTGATTATAAAGTAATAGACGATAATAATAATTTATTAAAATCAAGTGTAGTATCCATGAGTATGGATAATACAACGGGAGAAATATCAGGTAAGCTAGAAATATTTAATGATACTTCAAATACAAGATATATACAGTTAATACCAAATTGGGGTAGAGATGTAATTGAAAAAGAAGTAGAAGGGATATATGTAAATCTACTTACGACAACAGGTAGTGGAGAGAGAGAAGAAGTACTTATTTCAAGAGAACCAACAAAAGAAGAAAAGAAGAACGGGTATGCTTTATCTAAGGTTTATTATTACATAAATATGGATAAAGAAAGAGAGTTTTTATCATTAGAAGAATTAAAAGATTATGAAATACAAGTTAATAATACTGATAAAGTAAAGATTAAAGACATAGAAGTAGGGAAGAATAATACAAAGATAACTATGAAGGTATATGGAAACTATGACCATCTAAGCCAGCTAGTTTTATTTGACGAAGATATGAATGATGTAGCAGCATGGGAAGGTCATATTGGAGCTGTGTTAGAAGATGAAAAAGAGGGCATTTACAGTATAACTTTTGACAAAATAGATACATCTAAAAAGTATAAAATAGCAATACCAATGACTAAGGACATTGATTTAAATAGCAAAGATAAAATTAGAATAAATTTAGAACAGAATAACTAAAGCTTAATTTATATTTAGATATAATATTATTAAATAAAATATAGGGTATTTAGCCCTATATTTTATTTTTATTTATTAAACTTTTCAACTTTAAAATTAACTTTGTTGTTCGGTAGCCTAATATATAGGCAACGAGATAATATATCAAGTATAAATTTGCAGAGTCATTTAGATATACAAGGATTATAATCAAAAATGTGATAACAATTTCATAGATTCTTTATAAAATAGAGTAAAGATAAATATTTAATTTATATAGTATTGAAACTTGTAAGTTGAAATTTATTTGATTTTTATAATTTGTTATTGACAAAATATTTTTTTAGAGTAAAATAGTTCTCATAGAAACTATTTAGTTCTTATGCAAACTAAAAAAGAGATTTTATATGGAGGTCAATATTATGGACAGAATAAATAAATATACACCTAGGGTGAAGAAAAATACTTTACTATTTATAGCAGGAATAGTTTGGGCATTTGCAGGATTTAGAGTTTTATCTTTAGGTATAGTTGATGCTATATCTAGTAACAAAAATTGGATAACTACACTTGTTATTTCAAGTTTCATATTTTATATATTTTATAAGTTTATATTTAGCAAAATATATAAAAAGCATACTAAAAGAATTATAAATAGTACATTAGAAAAACACTGTGTATTTTCATTTTTTGATTTTAAAAGCTATATGATAATGGGAATTATGATGTTTTTAGGAATAAGTGTTAGAAGTGCTGGGATATTTAATCCTTGGTATGTATCGATATTTTATATAGGATTAGGATTTGCTCTTTTTATGGCAGGTATGCTATTTATAATAAGTTCAATCAAATTTGAAAATACAAAGTTAAAATATATTAATTAGTTTATGGAGGGGAAAATGAAATACGATTCTTTTGAAATAGCAATGCTTATAAAAGAAATTTACTCAAGTACAATGGGCATAGTTAGTGAAAACTTAAAAGAAAGTGGACTTACACATCAACAGATTATGGTTATAAAACTTATTGCTCATAGAGGTAAGGTTAATATTTCTCAATTATGTGAGGAGATGTCTTTAGCAAAAGGGACAGTATCAGGCATAGTTACAAGATTAGAAAATGCAGGTTATATTGAAAAAGCTAAGACTGAAGGTGATAAGAGAAATACCTATATTACATTTACAGAAAAAGGATTAGAGTTTGCAATGGAATTTAGAAATAAAATTAATGAGAGTTTTGATAATGTTTTTAAAAACTTCTCAGAAGATGAAATAGGTGAAGTAAGAAATAATTTATTAAAAATAAGAGATAAAATTAAGGAGGAGAAATAATATGAGTTCAACATTAATTTTTGCAATAGTTACAATAACATTAGCTTTAATATTTTACACAATAGGGGTGTTTGGTGAAAGAAAAGCAAAAAGCCTTAATAAAAATCATGTAATAATCTTTTGGCTAGGGTTAGTATGTGACACAATTGGTACTTATACAATGGGGCAAATTGCAAAGACTGGTTCATCAACGATGAGTACAACTAGCTTAGCATTACATGGTGTTACAGGTTTTTTAGCTATAGTACTTATGTTATTTCATGCTTTATGGGCGACTTGGGTATTATATAAAAATGATGAAAAGAAAAAAGAAACTTTCCATAAATTTAGTATAACTGTATGGATTATATGGCTAGTACCTTATATTATAGGTATGATTTTAGGGATGGCATAGTAGTTAATAGTCTGTAGAAGAAATGCATTATATTAATTGTATTAAAATCTAAAAAAGCATTCTAAAATGAATAATTAATCATTTCTAGAATGCTTTTTTAACATTATTTATAAATTATTATAAAATAAATTCATACATAATATATACTATTTATTTACTTAATTTAATAAATATCCAATTGTTACACTAAATACTAATATTTACTTAGTGTAACAAGGTTTGTCATCTAGTGTTATTGTTTGTTTGTATTTACCTTCCGTTTCAAAGATAACAATCTTATTTAAACCTTCTTTTAGAAGTGGAGCAGGTATGTATAAATAATTAGTAGGTCCTAGCTCCCAGAAACGTCCTAAATTAAATCCATTTATAAAAGCACATCCTTTGCCAAATCCTTCTGTGCTTAAGAAAGTATCTCCCTTTTCATCAACTTCAAACTCATACTCATAAAAGGCAGGAGTATTTTCTTTGTAGTACCCACTAAAATTAACTTTATCAACATTATCTAATTCAAGGCTGTAATGATCCCAACCAGTATGTAGATGCAAATCAAACATTACTCCGCCCTTAATTCCTTTTCTTTGAGATGGAGAAAGTAAGCTACCTCCATAGTTTATTCTTCCTAAGTTTTCAACTAATATATCCATAATATTATCATCTTCTTTATCTAAAGATATAGGCTGATTAGTACCTATGAAGTTTTCTTTATATAGTGTAGAGTGATGATTTTCATTAACAAATATTTGAGCTCTATCGTCCATACCAATTAATTTAAATCTTTCTAATGTATTTCTTTTTCCAACATTAGCTCTATATAATATGTAACCATAACCTTGATCAATAGCTTCCATATTTAAAGTATTTTCATTATAAATAGGCTTTGCTAAAGTATCTAAAGTACTAAATAAACTTACCTTGTTAGTTAATTTAAATTCTCCATAATTAATCTTCTTAATGTCCGTAGTAAACTTAACTTCAGGTATTTCTGTGAAGTTTGAAATAACATCTTTAAACTTATAGTATTTTTCAGTAAACTCACCATACTCATTTAATAAAGCATCATAGTCATATGTAGTAGTCTGAGGGTCTATACCATCGTGATAGCTACATCCATTATAGAAGCCAAAGTTTGTTCCACCATGATACATATAAATATTAACATGGCCAATATATAGTAAGTCTTTTAGTTCATTGGCTGCATCCTCAGCATCTCTTCTTTTAAACTCGCCACCCCAGTTATTAAACCATCCAATCCAAAATTCCATGCACATTAAAGGCCCAACTATATCATTTTCTTTCATAAAATCACTAAGAGCGCCTATCTGTTCCTTAGATCTAGAACCAAAGTTAGCAGTAGGAAGCACTCCTTCATCTACTAGAGTACCTGCTTCTAAAACCTCTTTCCATCCTCCATCAGATGTAAACAGTGGGACTTCACATCCATGCTTTATCATAAGATTTTTTATGTTTTTTAAATAATTCTTATTGTTTGAAAAAGAACCATACTCATTTTCGACCTGCATCATTAAAACTGGTCCACCTTGAGTTATTTGTAGAGGCTTTATATAATCAAATAATTTATTAAAGTATCTATCAACAGCACTTAAGAAGATATTACAGTTACTTCTAACTCTTACATAAGGGTATTTTAAAAGCCAAGCAGGAAGTCCTCCAAACTCCCATTCAGCACAAATATATGGAGTTGGTCTTAAGATAACATAAAGTCCCATGTCTTGTGCAAGTTTAGTAAATTTAACAAAATCTTTTTGGCCTTCAAAATCAAAAACACCTTCCTTAGGTTCGTGAAGATTCCAAGGTATGTATGTTTCAACAGTATTACATCCAAGAGCTTTTAATTTTTCTAGTCTATCAACCCAGTATTCAGGAACTACTCTAAAATAATGTAGAGCACCTGATATTATTTTTATTTTATTATCGTTAATGTAGAAATCATCTCTTATATGAAATTTATTCATTTTATAATCCTCCTAGTGACTAAAGTATATACCTAAATTAATAAGCAATTAACATGCCAAAGTAACAGTATGACACTTTTTAAGTAAAAATCTAAAGTGTCATATATATAAGGAAATATATTTTTATATATAGCACACGTAACAGTTGAAAATGCTTAATTTAAAAAAGAATTTCATTTTTAGTTTATATGGCATAAAAGTTGCTTTTAAAATAAGTATATATATTTAGGAGGATGAAGTATGAATAAAATTAGGAAAAATAAAAAGTTATATACAAAGCTTACGGCTGTATTATTAGCCAATAATTTTATACTTGCAACACCTATGACGATTATGGGATATAATTCACCTAATGCTAGTATAGCTAGCTCTGAAAATAGTGAATACAAACTATTAGATTTAAATGGCGACTTTGAAGAATTACATACAATAACAGATTCATTTGCTTCATTTTGGAAGGACGGGACAAAGCCACAAAAATGGGATATAAGAAAACACTCTAGCTCAACAAATGATATGCTAGGAGAAATAATAACAGAGGATGTTAAAAGTGGTGAAAAAGCAGTAAAGATAAACTTAAATCAATCAACTGGATTTTTCCAAACTGAAACAAATATAGTTGGGGGTAAAGAGTACGAGATAAGTAGCTGGATAAAGGCTCAAGACTTAAATACTAACTGTAGCAATACTTCTCACAAGGCTGTGGCTTTAAGAGTTGAACATATTGATTCGAAGAACAATGTGTTAAAGAGAACAGATTTACATACAATATCTGAGACTACAGATTGGAAGGAATATAAAGCAAGTATAAAGGCTGAAAAAGATGCGGTAAAGCTTAAATTAGTCTTGGTATTTGATACAGGATTACACACAGGAGTGTCAGGGTCTGTAATTGTAGATAATCTTACAATAGATGAAAAAGAAATTATACCAACAGGCATAACATTATCAACATCTAATTTGGAAATTACACCTGGTTCTACAGGCAAAATAGACTATGAGATTTCACCTATAGAAGCAAGTCAAGAAGAGATTGTTTGGACAAGTAGTGATGAAAATATATTAGAAATAAATAATGGAGAATTTAAAGGGATAAGTGAAGGAGAGGCAACTGTTACTGCAACACTTAAAAATTATCAAAACATACAAGCTCAGTGTAATGTAAAAGTTAGTAATGAAATAAAAATTGATAAAGTAGAGTTTGAAAAAGATGAGATACATCTAGATAATGGAAAAAACTATATAATAAAAACTAAGGCATTTCCTAATTATGCGACTGAAGAATTTTCTTTAGAAATTGATAATGAAGATATAGCAGTAATAAAAGATGGAGTAGTTATAAGTAGAGGTGTCGGGAATACGTTTATCGTTGCTAAAAATAGTAGTGGAGATGAAGTTGGTAGGTTTAATTTAGTTGTTAATAATTATAAAGAAGATATATACGATGAGTTAGCACAAAAGATAAAAAACTCTCTAGTACCAAACCACTTATTATCAGTAAGCAACGAAGATGATATGAATTCAGTAAATAATATAGTTAATAAAGCTAAAGATTACTGGACAACTATGAACAAGGATGAAAGTAAGAATTATCTTTGGGAAGACCTAAAAGATTCTACAAACTCTAATAACATAACTAAAAGCTTTGAAAGATTATTAGAGATGGCCAAGGCTTACCATTTAGAAGGCTCAGATATAAAGGAAAATATTGATTTAATGAAAGATATTACATATGGAATAGATTGGATGATGAAAAATAGATACAACAAAAGTTACTACAATAATTGGTGGGATTGGCAAATAGGAGCACCACAAAAATTAACAGAGCTTATGGTTTTAGCTAAGGACTATATTACATCAGAAAAGATAAATGAATATGTGGATATAATTTCATTTTATGTACCAAATGCAAGAGACCAATGGCAAGGCAACACAACTAAGCCAGGAGTTATTGCTACTAAAACTACAGGTGCAAATAGATTAGATATGTGCCAAGTAATGATTTACAAAAGCATATTAGGAAAGAATAGTGAAAAGCTTGAAGAAGCTAGTGTAGATGTTCTTCCTGAATTGAAGTATGTAGCTAGTGGTGACGGTTTTTATACTGATGGATCAATAATTCAACACGGTGCATTACCATACACAGGAACATACGGTGCAATACTTTTATCTGGAATAGGTAAGGTAAATTATATGCTAGAAGGTACAGAGTGGTCACTTCCTGATGAAAAGGTTGAGATGATTTATGATGTTATAGAAAAATCTTTTGAACCTCTAGTGTATAAGGGACTTATGATGGATATGGTAAGTGGAAGATCTATATCAAGAGCTACAGGCCAAGATATTAATAACGGTGAAGGCGTTATGAAAAGTATTGTAAAATACTATATCCCAGCTGCAGATAAAGAAAAATCAGAAGAACTAAAAAGTATGGTAAAGTATTGGATAAAAGAAAATGATGCTAAAGATATACTTAAAAATACTAACGATTTAGAATTTAAAGTAATGGCAAATAAAATAGTAAATGATAGTTCAGTCTCATTAAGAGGAGAGCTAATAGGCCATTATAACTATGCAAATATGGACAGAATGGTACATAGAAGTAAAGGATTTGTATTTGGAACTAGTATGTATTCAACAAGAACTTATATGCACGAAGGTAATATGAATAAAGAAAACTTAAAGGGATTTCATACAGCAGATGGTATGACTTATTTATATAATGGAGATTTAGAACAATACTCAAAAGGATTCTGGCCTACAGTTGACCCTTATAGATTGCCAGGAACTACAGTAGATACATTAAAGTTAGCAGATGGTGCAGGAGGACAAAATTCAAGAGGAAGCCAAGATTGGGTTGGTGGAAGTGCTATAGATAAAAAGTACGGAGCATATGGAATGTACTTAGATAAGTCCAAAGATAAAGGTTATGTTATGGATTTACAAGCTAAAAAATCTTGGTTTACATTTGATGATGAAGTAGTTGCTTTAGGTGCAGGAATATCAAGTTCTAAGGATAGAAATATAGAAACAATAGTAGAAAATAGAAGATTATCAGAAGCAGGAAATGAAGAATTTACAGTAGATGATAAGGCAGAAATAAAAAATATTGGAGATCAAGAATCTAAGCAAGAAGTAAGCTGGGCACATATAAAAGGAAATAAAGAAAATACTGATATAGGTTATTATTTCCCTTCTAAAGCAAGTGTAAATATACTTAGAGACCATAGAGAGGGTAACTGGCAAGATATAAATGGAGCTCAAGCAAACAAAGTTGAAGAAAATAACTTCTTAACTATGTGGATTGATCATGGAGTTAATCCAAGTGATGCAAATTATTCATATGTATTACTACCAAATAAATCAAGTAAAGAAGTAAAATATTACAATGAAAATCCAGATATAGAAGTATTATCTAACACAAAGGATGTACAAGCAGTAAGAGAAAATAAATTAAAAATTACGGAAGCTAACTTCTGGGAAGATAATAAAAGTATTGATTTTATATCAGTAGATAAGAAATCATCTGTTATGGTAAAAGAAGAAAATGGAAAGTTAAAAGTCTCATTATCAGACCCAACTATGAAAAATAATGGAGTAGTAAGGGTTACACTAGATAAAGAAATTGAAGGTGTAATTTCTAAAGATGAAAGAGTAAATATAATAGAGTCTTCAGATAAGTTAATTTTAGAAATTAATGTAGCAGATACAAAAGGAGCCTCTATAGATGCAGAATTTAAAATAAAAGAAGTAAAAGAGTTAAAAGCACCTACTAATATAAAAGTGGATTATAAAAATAAGAAGAAAATTACTGTAACATGGGATAACCCAAACAATAAGAAAGATGTTAAGTATTATGAGATTTATATAGACGGCAAATTAAGAGATAAAGCTAATAATGAAAAAATACAATTAAAGCTAGACAACGGTGAATACATATTAAATTTAGTATCAGTAGATAAGAAAGGCAACAAGTCAAACTTTAGTGAGAATTTTACTATAAAGTTTTAATATATAAGCTTATATATGAGTTGAAAATATTTATAAAAAGTATTTTCAACTCATATTTTTAGATATAAAATAAAATCTTAGAGATATATGGTAAATTATGTATTTATGCAATTTTAAGGGTTATAAAAAATATTTTTATGGGGAGTAAGTATGACTAATAGAGAAAAAATTCAACAAAAATTAAAGCACTATACAGAACTAAATATTAATAAAAAAAGTAACATAGGAGTAACAGCAAACGAGATAGCAGAGTCATTAGGGTTACAAAGAAACGTAGTAAGCCATTACCTAAATGAGCTATGTAAGTTAGGGGTAGCAATAAAAACTAATACTAGACCTGTGTATTTTTGGGACACAGAGATGATAAATAATTTACAAATCGAGGAAGAAGAGGATGAGAATAAGGATCCATTTATAGATTTAATAGGAGCAGATGGAAGCCTAAAAGATCAAGTAGAACAGTGTAAGGCAGCCGCAATATATCCTAATAATGGACTACCAATAACTTTGACTGGAGATAGTGGGGTAGGTAAAAGCTATATTGCATCATTAATACATCAATATGCCATATACAAAGAATGTATAAAAGAAAAATCTCCATTAGTTACATTTAACTGTGCAGATTATGCAAACAATCCGGAGTTATTATCAGCAAATTTGTTTGGCTATAAAAAGGGAGCATTTACTGGTGCAGATAAAGATACACCGGGGTTAATTGAAGCTGCAAATGGAGGATATCTATTTTTAGATGAAGTACATAGGCTAGGTAATGAAGGACAAGAAAAGCTTTTTTTATTTTTAGATCAAGGTAAATTTAGAAGGCTTGGTGAAACTGACAAATGGAGAAGTGCAAATGTAAGATTTATATTTGCTACTACAGAAAACCTAGATGAAGTACTATTAGATACATTTAGAAGAAGGATACCAGTATTTGTAGATATACCAAGCTTAGATAAGAGAACAATTTCTGAAAGATTGAACATGATATATAACTTCTACTTAAAAGAATCAAATAAAATAGACAAAGATTTAATAATTCATAAAAATGTAGTTAATGCACTTCTATCTATAAAGGGCAAAGGAAATATAGGTCTATTAAAAAATATTATTGTGAGTAGCTGTGCTAATGCTTATAGAAATAATTTGGATATAGAGGATGGCATTTTACAAGTAAATACTAATGATATTTCAAGTAACTTCAAAAATTCATTTAAAATAGAAAAAAATGTTTATCATGAAAACTTAAAAGTAATAAGAAAAGAAGATAAGTACAGAAAGGTAATAATAAAAAGTATAGACGAAAATCACAATATAAAAGAAGCATTTAAAAATATTAATATAGCAATCAACTCAGTTAATAAGGGTGAGATTGATGATGAAAAATTTAAGAAGACAGTATTATCTCATATGAATAAGATATTAAACGATATAGCTTTTAATAAATCTAAAATACAATCTGATATTATAACCTATGAGTTTATAGAAAGAATAGTAGAAAATGCACTAGAGTATATTAGAAAAAACTATGGTATAAAGTACAACGGAAGCACAACAAAGCTAATTTCATCTTCAATTATGGTATTAAAAGATATTAAAAGTAGTGACTTTATGACACTAAATGAAATTAAAAAATGTGATGAAATATTAAAAATAAAGATTCCTCAAAGCTATATAATAGGAAACAAAATAGCATCAATAATAGAAGAAAACCTAGAGTATGAAAATAAGTACATTTTAAGATTATTCTTATACTTATATATAAATAGTTTTAGAATAAATGAAGTAAAAAGGTGTAATGCAATAATAGTAGCACATGGTTTTTCAACGGCTAGTAGTATAGCATCAGTTGCTAATACTATGTTTGAGAACTTTGTATTTGAGCCATTTGATATGCCAATGGATACTCCTGTATCTACTGTAGTAAAAAACGTACGAGATTACCTTCAAAATGTTGACACTAAAAAAGGAACGATAATACTTGTAGATATGGGTTCGCTAAATCATATATACAAAGAGTTAAAAAGTGTAGTAAAGGGTGACCTAGCAATTATAAACAACATATCTACTCAATTAGCTATAGATGTTGCAAATAAAATAATAAACAAAGAAGAACTAGAAGATATTGTAGTAAAAGCATCTGAAAACAATAAGACGGAATACAAATACTACAAATCAGAAACCAAAAAGAAAGCAATAATAGTATCTTGTATATCTGGAATAGGTACAGCAGAAAAGTTAAAGGAAATAATGACAAAATGTATAGGTGATGCTGACATAGAGGTTATAAGCCAAGATTTTAATGCTATAAAGTATGACAGTGATGATAATAAGGTATTTAAACAGTATGATGTAAAGTTAATAATAACGACAGCTAAAATAGAAAGAGACGATGTAGAAGTAATAGAGATGCAAAATCTTATAAATAATGAAGGTGAAGAGAAGATAGAAAAAGCATTAAGCGGAGTGGTTAAAGAAAAAGGTATAGTAGAAATTAAAAAAGATATATTAAAATTATTTTCTCTTCAAAATATATTAAACCAACTTACTATACTAAATCCTAATAAAGTTATAGAAGAAGTTGAAAAAATAGTATATAGCTACGAGTATGAGCTAAATATGAAGTTCCCAAATGATTTAAAATTAGTTTTATTTATACATATAAGTGTTATGATAGAGCGTTTAGTACTGAGAGATGAAGTAAAGTCACATCCAAATGAAGATAATTTTGTAGAGTGTCATAGTGACTTCCTAAATGTGTCTAAAGAAATATTCAAAGAAGTACTAAAAGAATACAGGGTGTCATTACCACTTGGTGAAATCGTTATTATACATGAGATGATTACTATGAGAATGCAAAGAAAATAGGTGTTACAGAAAGTTGGCACGGCACTTGCTAATATAAATATAGTAGGAGGTGATATTGAAAATGTACAATATTTTATTAACTAGCCACAGTGAATTATGTATTGGGTTACTACAAGCTGCACAAATGATATTGGGTGATACGGATGAAGTTGAGTATGTGGTACTTGATGAAACTGGAATAGATAATTTCACTAAAAAACTAGATGAAAAAATATCATTATTAGCATCAGATGACAAAGAGCTATTAATATTAGTAGATATATTTGGTGGAACTCCATTTAATCAATCTATGATTAGAGCGCAAAAGCAAGAAAATATAAGAGTTGTCTCAGGAGTAAATCTAGCCATGGTTATTGAAGCAATAATGAATAAAAATAAAGAAATAGATGAGGCTTTGAATAATATAATATCATCTACTAAAGAATCAATAGTTCAAGGAATTATATGTAGGGAACAATTAGAAGCTAACGAATAGGGGGAATTAAAATGGAAATAGGAATAGGTCAAATAATAGCAGTTACATTATTTGCAGTTATAGCTCAGTATGATGGTTTAAATACAGGATTTGGATTTGCAAAGCCTGCAGTAGCTGGAGGTATAGCTGGTTTATTAATGGGAGATATGCAAACGGGTCTTTTTGTAGGGGGTACACTAAACCTTTTATCACTTGGAGTAGGTAACTTCGGTGGAGCAGTAATACCTGATTATACAAGTGGAGCAATATTAGGGGCAGCATTTGCTATAATGTCAGGTCAAGGTGGAGAGTTTGGTATAAGTTTAGGTATACCAGTAGCATTACTACTTACTCAGTTAGATATATTAGCAAGATTCTCAAATACTTTCTTCCAACAAAAAGCAGATAAGTATGCTAACGAAGGAAATATAGAAATGATAGAAAGAATGAATATTTTAGGACTTATACCATGGGCTTTATCAAGAGCAGTACCAGTAGCTATAGGTTTATACTTCGGTTCAGATTTAGTACAAATGATAGTTGATAATGTTCCTATGTGGTTAATGGGAGGACTTAAAACTGCTGGAGGAATAATACCAGCTTTAGGGATTGCTATATTATTAAAATACTTATCTATAAAGAAATATGTAGCATATTTATTTATTGGATTTGTGTTAGCAGCATACTTAAATGTACCTATGTTAGGAATCTCATTTGTAGGATTAGCTTTAGCAATGTTAACATTTGAAAGAAGAAAAGAAACTACGGTTGTATTTGCAGGTGGGGGGGATAACGAAGATGAGTAATAAAATAGATAAAAAAACGATGAATTCTGTTTTTAAAAGATGGTTATTTGGTGTACATACTTGTTGGAATTATGAAAAAATGCAAGGTTTAGGATTCTGTTATGCAATGATACCAGCATTAAAGAAAATATATAGAAATGACGAAGAAGGATTAAAAGAAGCAGTAAAAAATAATATGCAATTCTTTAACACTAATGCATCAACTGGGTCTGCAATAGTTGGAGCAGCCCTAGCATTAGAAGAGCAAGGACCACAAACAAGAGAAGCAGTAACCGCTATAAAAACTGGTTTGATGGGACCATTAGCAGGTGTAGGAGATACATTATTTGTAGTACTTCCAAACACTGTAATAGGATCAATAGCAGCATATATGGCTCTAGAAGGTCAACCAATAGGAATATTCTTATGGATAGCATTCAACTTATTAAGACTATTTTGCATGAATAAGTTTATGACTTTAGGTTATGAAAAAGGAAGTATGTTAGTTGGAAGTATAGGTGGACTGCTAAAGAACTTAACAGAAGCTGCAAATATACTAGGAATAACAGTTGTAGGTGCACTTGTTCCAAGTGTTTTAAATGCTAAGTTTGCACTAGAGTGGCAAAATGGAGAAGTATTGTTTAGTCTTCAAGAAATAGCTGATAAAGTAATGCCAGGACTAGCACCAGTTGCTATAGTTGGATTTACTTATTGGTTATTAGGTAGAAAGAAAATGACATCTACAAAAGCAATATTTGTTTTAATGGGTCTAGGAATAGTATTATATAACTTAAAAATATTAGCTTAGAAATTAAATATACAATTAAAAGGGAGATTAGATATGAAAGGTATAATACATATAAGAATAGATGATAGATTAATACATGGACAAGTTGCAACTAGATGGTCAACAGGACTTGGTGCAACTAGAATAATGGTAGCTAATGATCAAGTAGCAGCAGATGAAATGCAAAAGAATATATTAAGAATGGTTGCTCCTCCAGGAATAGCAACATCTATAATAAGTAAAGAAACTGCAGCTAACAATATATTAGCAGGAAAATATGCAACTCAAAAGGTATTAATAGTATTAAAAAATCCTATGGACGCGCTAGATTTAATTGATAGAGGACTAGAAATAACTGATATAAATGTAGGTAACATGGCAAAGCGTGATGATACGACTCAAATTAAAAAATCTATAAGTGTTACAGATGAAGAAGTAAAAGCATTTAAATCACTTATGGACAAAGGTGTAAACTTAACTGCTAGAATGGTTCCAGATGAGCCAGAAACATTATTATCAAAATACTTAGCGGAAGCTGGTTTATAAGATTAACTTTAGATAATGGGAGTCCTTTTGGGGCTCCTATATTTATAAAGAATTATCAAGGAGGCAAAATATGAAAGCAGTAACATTAGAAGGTATAAATATAAAAGATAGCTTAAAAGATGTTAAACCTTTAGATAAAGATGAGATTGAAAGTGCATTAGACTTTATTATAAAAAAGATAGATGAGAATCTAGATTTATATACATACAATTTTCCAAGTGCTTGTACAACAAATAACGTATATAGGACTAAGGGGAATGATGATTGGACTAATGGTTTTTGGACCGGTATGTTATGGCTAGCATATGAATATACAAAAGATGAAAAATATAAAAAAGTATTAGATATTCATATAGAAAGCTTTGAAAAAAGATTAGAAGAACATTTTGTACTAGATCACCATGACATAGGATTTTTATATTCATTATCGACAGTAGCTGGTTATAAGGTAACAGGAGATGATAAATGTAGGGACGTATCAATAAAAGCAGCATACAAACTACTAGATAGATATCATGAAGATGGTAAGTTTATACAGGCATGGGGGAAGAAAGGTGACCCTAAAGAATACAGATTAATAATTGATTGTTTATTAAATCTACCACTACTTTATTGGGCATATGAAGAAACAAAAGATGAAAGATTTAAAACTGCTGCTGATACACACTTTAACACAGCAATAGAAAATATTATTAGAGAAGATGGATCATCATATCATACATACTACTTTGATATAGATACAAAAGAGCCTACAAAAGGTATTACACATCAAGGATACTCTGATGAATCTAGCTGGGCAAGAGGGCAAGCATGGGCAATATGCGGTATGCCATACAATTATAGATACAGTAAAATAGAAGAATCTAAGTACATATATGAAAGAGTGTTAAATTACTATTTAAATAGACTGCCTGAGGATTTAATTTGTTATTGGGATTTAGTATTTAAGGATGAAGATAAAGAGCCTAGAGATTCATCATCTGCAGCCATTGTAGTCTGTGGTATTTTAGAAATGAATAAATATATGGATGATTGTGAAGAAAAAGAAATATACACAAAAGCAGCACACAAGACACTAAGAAATCTAATAGAAAACTATACAAGTAAAAATGAAGAAAATGCTAATTGTGTATTATTACATGGTGTATATTCATGGCAACATAACAAAGGTATAGATGAGGGGAACTTATGGGGTGATTATTTCTACATGGAATCACTAATGAGATTTCACAAAGATTGGAACTTATATTGGTAAATTATAATGGGCTATCTCAATAGATATTGAGGATGCCCTTTATTTTTAGGGGGAGACATTATGAAAAGTATACTTGATATTATAGACTTAAATTACATAGGTATTGAAAATATAAAAGAAAACTACGAAAAAGGAAATATTGAAATAGCAAGGAAAGAATTAATAAATTATTTTAGGAAAAGAAATAATGTACACGGATTTTTAGGTAATAAGAAAGAACTAGCAAATTTTATTAACACAAACAAAAGAGAAGAGTGTAGGAGTATATTAAAAACTGCTGATGATTTTTCAAATAACAAAATAATTTATGACATGAAGTGGGATATGGAAAGATGTAAAATACCATACCATTTTGAAAAAGAGATAGCATGGGACTGTATTCCATATGGTGATCCAGAATGGACTTATATGCTTAATAGACATAGATATTTTATAACTTATGGTCAGAGTTATTTATTAACCAAGGACAAAAAATATATAAAAGCATTTGCTACTCAGATAAAAAGCTTTATAGATTTTTCAAATGAAAAGGGAGAAAGTAATAAATTAATATGGAGAACTATAGAAGCTGGCCTAAGGTGTAGAAACTGGGTAAAAGCTCTAGATTATATGATTGATAGTGAGTATATAGAAGATAGTTTAATAGAAGATATATTAATTAGTATATATAGACATATGGAGTATATAAATAATTCTACTAAGGAAGATAGACTTCTAAGTAACTGGGTTATATTAGAGCAACATGGTATATTCATTGCAAGTACATATTTTCCAGAGTTTAAAATATCACAGAAGTTAAGAGATAAATCCTTAAGAGTAATACAAGAATCTTTAGAGATACAAATATTAGAAGATGGACTTCAATGGGAACAATCATATATGTATCACAATGAGATGTTAAATTGTATGTTAGATGTATCAATAATAGCTAAGAGAAATAGCATTGAGATAAATGATGAAATAAAAGAAAAAATCAAGAAGATGGCTTATGCAACACTATCTTTTGCAAGACCTGATTATAAACAAAGTAATTATGGTGATAGTGATGAAGAAGATTTAAGAGATATTTTAGGGCTATCATCTATTGTATTAGAGGATGTTTTTTTTAAGTATTTAGTAGAAGAATTAGATATAGAAAGTATATTTAATATAGGTTTGGATGGAGTAAAGATATTTGAAGATTTGTCTAAAAGTGAGCCTACTTTTAAAAATATAGCACACGAGTCATCAGGAAATTATATTTTAAGAAATAAATGGGGAGAAGATGGAGTATATACTTTCTTCAAATGTGGTCATATAGGTAGTGGTCATGGTCACTTTGATCTTTTGCATTTTGATATAAACTACAAAGGAGAAAATTATATAGTAGACAGTGGTAGATATAATTATGGTGAAGAATGTAAATATAGAGCGTTACTAAAAAAAGCTGTAAGTCACAATACAATTACTGTAGATGATAAAGAATTTACTGATGCAAAAGGTTCATGGGGAAGTAGTAAAGTAGCATATCCTATAAAGCGTGATTATAAATTTGGTGAGGAAATATCCTTTGTAGAAGGTTCACACTTAGGTTACTTTGACTTGGGAGTTTTTACTACAAGAAAAATTATTTATATTGCTCCAAGTATATGGATAGTAAGCGATGAATTTATATCAAAAGGAAGTCATAGATACAAAGCCTATTTCAATTTTGAAAGTGATAGGCTTAGCTGTGAAAATAATAAATTAGTGTATAAGGGTGATAATGGAAGCTTAAATATTATTCCGCTGAGTGAACAAAGTATTAGTATTGAAGATGGATTTATATCAAAGGAATACAATAGTATTTATAAATCTAAAAAAGGTATTCTGGAAAGAAAATATGACGGCAATATTAGCTTAAATACAATTTTACATATAGATGATGAAGTGAAAATAAAAAATATCGAATATGTAGATATACTAAATTGGAGAAAAGAAGTACTAGATAGCCAGTATGCAGAGGCTATAAAAATAATATTAGAAGATAAAATATATATAGTAGTGATTGTTCATGATGAAGAACCAAGAGGACGAAGAAATTATACTATTGAAGGAATATCTTTTTATGCAAGAGTAGGAGTAATTAAGATTGAAAATGATACTGTAACAAAAGAAGTATTAGCTCACTAGAGTTGTGTAACACTTTATTATAACTTGTGTCATACTCTAATAATAAAAAATATAAATAAACGTTGATATTGCATAGTATTATACCTAGATTAACCTATTACAATGATATGGCATGAAAGTTGCTAATATATAAGTATAAAATATTAGGAGGTTAAAAAATGAATATAAGATATGCAAATCATCCACAAGATTCAAAGAAATATACAACAGAAGAATTAAGAGAGCATTATTTAGTAGAAGAAATATTTAAAGCAAATAAGATAGATTTAACATATAGCCATGTAGATAGAATAATATTTGGTGGAGCTATGCCAGTAGGAGAAACAATAAAATTAGAAGCTGGTAAAGAAATGGGAGTTAACTACTTCTTAGAGAGAAGAGAAATGGGAATCATCAACGTAGGAGGTCAAGGGGTAGCAATACTAGACGGTGTTGAATATGAACTAAAGGGACAAGATGGTTTATACATAGGTATGGGAACAAAGACTATAGAGTTTAAGTCAGTAAGTGAAGAAACTCCAGCTAAGTTTTACATAAACTCAGTACCAGCACATAAGACTTATCCTACAGTAAAAATAGATATAAATGAAGCGCAACCAGTTAGATTAGGAGACAACTCAACATTAAATAAAAGAACTATATATCAATATGTTCATCCAAATGTATGTGAAAGCTGTCAATTATTAATGGGTATGACTATATTAGAAGAAGGTAATGCATGGAATACAATGCCTTGCCATACTCATGAAAGAAGAATGGAAGTATACTTCTACTTCAATATGGAAGAAAATACAAGAGTATTCCACTTTATGGGACAACCAGAAGAAACTAGACATTTAGTTGTAAAAAATGAAGAAGCTATAATATCTCCTAGCTGGTCTATACATTCAGGAGTTGGTACAAGTAATTATACATTTATATGGGGAATGTGTGGTGAAAACCAAACATTTGATGATATGGATGCAGTTGAAATGTCAACATTAAGATAATATATAAAGGGGGATAATAATAATGAGTAATTTACAAGAATTTTCAATGGATTTTTTTAGATTAGATGGAAAAGTTGCTATAGTAACAGGTGGTAATACAGGAATAGGTCAAGGATATGCAGTAGCTTTAGCTAAAGCAGGTGCAGACATAGTAATAGCTGCATATGATACTGATTGGGATGAAACTAGAGAAATGATTCAGTCAGAAGGAAGAAGAGTCGTATTTGTACAAGCTGATTTAACTAAAGTTGAAGACAGAAAAAATGTTGTTGATACAGCAATGAATGAATTTAATAGAATAGATGTATTAGTAAACAATGCAGGAACAATAAGAAGAGCGCCACTTCTTGAGTACAAAGAAGAAGATTGGAATGCTGTTATGGATATAAATTTAAACGCAGTATACTTCTTAAGCCAAGAGGTTGCTAAAGTAATGGCAAAGCAAAATAGCGGAAAGATAATCAACATAGCATCAATGTTATCATTCCAAGGAGGTAAGTTTGTACCACCTTACACAGCTAGTAAACACGGAGTAGCTGGAATAACTAAAGCATTTGCAAATGAATTAGCATGCCAAAATATACAAATAAATGCTATAGCACCAGGATATATAGAGACAGCAAATACAGCTCCTATAAGAGCTGATGAAAATAGAAATGCAGAAATATTAGGAAGAATACCTGCTAATAAATGGGGAGCACCATTTGATTTAATGGGAACTGTAGTATTTTTAGCAAGTAGAGCATCTGATTATGTGAATGGACATATATTAGCTGTTGATGGTGGATGGTTAGTTAGATAATTAAAAGTTAAATAATAATATTTACCTAAGTATGTTATTTGTGAATAAATAATGTACTTAGTTTTTTTTTATTAAAAAATTATATTTAGCCTAGATGACAGATATGAATAAGTCATAGAATAAATTATGATTATAAATAGCTAGTTAATAATCTTATAACATGTTATGATTGATTCAGTTTGGTTGTATAAATGTTTAAAATAGTTATTTATTGGTATATAATTATTTAGAATAAATATCAATGAACTATATCATAAGTAAAATAATAAATATTATGTAATTGATTATGTACTTAAAGAAATGATATAATCCAAAAGAATATTTAAAAATTTATATAATATATGGAAGGAATCGTAGTATGAAAAAACTATTTAAATTATTAAGTTTATCAATTTGTATAGTAATGATGGGAATATTCTTTGTAGGATGTAGCAAAGGCTATTCTGAAGAGATAAACTTTCTTAACTATGGAGAAAATATAGATGAAGAAACTGTAAAACAGTTTGAAAAGCAATACGATATAAAAGTTAATATTGAAACTTTTGATGATATGGAAACAATGTATCAAAAGATTAGCAGTGGGGGCGTAAAATATGATGTTATTTTAGTATCTGATGCTTTGATGACAAGAATGATTGATAAAGATCTTGTTCAAGAGTTAAACAAAGATAAAATATCTAATATATCTCAAATGGATGATGATTACTTAAACCTAGAAATAGATCCAGGTAATAAGTACTCAGTTCCTTATATGTTTGGTACAGTAGGACTTATTTATAATAAAGATGTAGTAACAGAAGAAGTAGATAGTTGGGATATATTATGGAATGAAAAATATAAAAATAAAATTTTTATGTTTGATACTTATAGAGATACAATGGGAGCTGCTTTAAAGAAGCTTGGATATTCTCTAAATTCAACTAATGAAAAAGAAATCGAAGAAGCTAAAGAACTACTATTAAGTCAAAGAAAATTAGTAGATCCAATATATGGTGTAGATAATGGAACTACAATGATTCCAGCAGGAGAATCTGATATAAATATGATTTGGTCTGGAGAAGGGTTAAACCTTCAAGCCGAAAATCCTAATTTAGTTTATGTAGTACCTAAAGAAGGCGCAAACTTCTGGATTGATAGTTTATGTATACCTTCTAATGCTAAAAATGTTGAAGGAGCTGAAAAGTTTATAAACTTTGTAAGTGATAAAGAAAGTGCACTTCGAATAGCTGATGAAATAGGATATACAACACCAAATAGAGAAGCCAGATTAGAACAACCAGAGGAAATTAGAAATAATCCTAACGCATATATGCCTAAAGAGATAATGGATAGATGTGAAATATATGTTGATTTCCCTATGGATGTTAAGAAAATATATGATGAAGCATGGATAAACATAAAATCAAATAACTAAATAAAAAAAGAAAGGCTGATAATTAAAGCCTTTCTTTTTTATAAAAATTAACTCTCTATACTACTTTTGAAATGTATAGCTATATAAGAACACATCAAGATTAGCATCTATCGAATTAAAATAAATTTCTTTTTCATTAATACGATTGAAATTATTATTATCATAAAAACCATAATTACATCTAGTATCTGTATATAAATACAGTGAACTTACACTCATACTCTTCATGTAATCAAATAAATCAGAAACTAAAGTTTTTCCAATACCTAGACCTCTAGATTCTTGAGATACAATGAATAGTTGTACACAACCTTGGAAGCTATCCTCTTTACCAGAAATAATTTCTTTATAAGTATCTTTAATTATAGAAAATTCTTTAATTAACATTTTATCTTCTTTACTAGACGCAAGAAGTTTTGTGCAAGCAGATAAAAAGCTTAAATTATTATGAAGTTTTTTTAAATTGTTTTTATCATTTTTAGCACTGCCTAAAATAATGCCAATGACATTATTATTTTTTACAGCAACTCTAGAAAAAGAGCTATCCATAATACATCCATGTAAATAAGTGCTTAGGATAGCATCTAAAAGTTTTTCATTTTTAATAAAATCAGAAAATCCAAATGCTTCACAAATAAGTTCCTTAATACGACTATAGTCATTTCTAGATAATTCTCTGTATATAACTTTTTCCATATTCAAGTTAATATTCTCCTTTTATTTAATTTACAAATTAATATTTTGTTGCAAATATCTTATAATGATAGTAAAGTATCCCCTAAAGGTAGAGTCAACGGAAAATTAAAAAATATAAAAGGACGTGTAATCATGAATAATTTATTTTCTATAGGGGAAGTGTCTAAAATAAAAGGAATTACTATAAAAGCTTTAAGATATTATCATAAAATGGGTATACTTATTCCGAAATATATAGATGAATTATCAGGTTATAGATACTATTCAATAGAACAATTTATTTATATAGATGTCATAAAAGGATGTAGAGAATTAGGGACAAGTATTTCAGAGCTTCAAGAAATATTTAAAGATTGTGATACTAATAAACTACTTGAATTTTTACAGAATAAAAGAATTGAAGCACAAGACAGTATAAATAAAATGAAAGATATAATAAAAAATATAGATACTCTAAATGATAGTGTACAATATTCCAAAGATATATTATCAAACGAAGAGATTGATATAAAGTATTTTGATGATAGATATATAGTTGTAGCACCTTGCAAAGAGTCGGGAAGTTTAAAAGAATTATTATATTACTCAGCACTAGAGAAAGTGATAAAAGAAAACTATATAGAAGTGAATATGGATAGAGGAATTATATATAATATTAAATCAAATGAGACTGTAGAATCTTTATATGTTTTTAATGCAATTAAAGATAATGATAATTTAGAACTTAATGATAATATAAAAGTTTTGACTAAAGGCAATTATTTAGTTTTGTCATATAGCAAAGAAAATGAAGAAGATAAAAGACAAAAGTTATTTGAATATATAAAAGATAATAACTTAAAAGTAAAAAGCTTTATAGAGTTTGAGCTATTTAATGATTTCTTTAATATAGACTCTTATAGCTGCCAAATTCAAATACTTATAGAAGATAATATGAGTTTAAAGATATAATAAAAATTAATTAACGAGAAAGCCATAATTTGGCTTTCTATTTTTATGATTATTTTATTAGATTTTACTGGAAAAATAATATAATGCCGACGAAAAGTTACAGCATTGTATATAAAACTACATTTTATTTACAATGAAATGCCTAAATGATAATATTATAAATATATATAAAGAATGTATCAAATTTGACTTTGAAAGGTATAGTAAAAATGAAAAAAATGTTTAAATTCTTATTAGGTTTATTTTTAATTTCGGCAATAATAGCTTTAGGAATGTTTGTAGTTTGGTGTGTTTTATCAGTAATTGTAGTAAGATTTTTACTTAAATCAAAAGGACAGTACAAAAGTACTAAAGATTTTCTAGGTGATGGGAAAAATATAATAGCAATAATAGCTGCTGTATTGTTACTTGTTGTAACGCCTATATATTTTATTAATTCATCAAAAGAATATGACAAAGAGCAAAAAATAAAGCAAGAACAACAAGCAATAATAGATCAACAAAAGCAAGAAGAAGCAGATAAGAAAACATATGAAAAAGAAAGAGCTAATGTATTAAAAGCTAAATCTAGACTTAAAAAAGAGATAAAAAATGGTAGCAATGTTGAAGATGGAGTTGTACTAACAGACTCAGAAATTGAAAAGTACGATATTATAGATGAAGAAGTAATAAAGTTTAACAAAGATGTAGAACAAGCTATAATAGATATTCAAGATGAGAATATGGCAGAAAAATACAAAAGTGAAGCAAAGAAATATGTTAAAGAAAATATAGAGAGTTCACTACATCGTATGCAAGGTTCTACATACGAATATAATCATGATAGAACTATATGTACAGTAACAGGATCATACAAAGGCAAAAATATATACGGAGTAAATATAAGAGGTGAATATGTAATTGATTTTGATACCTCTTCTGGAGAAATGATTAACAAATTTATTGGAAATGAAAAAGCAATAAGTTAATATATGAGCTTATTTATATTATTAGTAGGAAGAATAAATCTTCCTACTTTTTTATATACTCAAAATTATATATTGACTCTTATAATATGCTAGGTTATACAATAGGATTAATATAATAAAAACTGTATCACATTGAAGATTAAAAACATAAAATATTGTAGAACTAAAAGTTTTTTTAGTTCAATTTGTATAAAAATAAAGAGGAGATATATTAATGAAATATCTAGTAATACTTGACTCTGGTCATAATGAAAAGGTACAGGGTAAGCAATCACCAGATAAATCACTAAGAGAATGGGATTTTAACAATGCCATGCAGTATAAAATAAAGCCAAGATTAGAAAGTCATGGAATAAGCGTATACTTAACTAATCCAAGTCCATCAGGAAAAGACGAAATAGGTCTTAGCACAAGATGTAATCTTGCAAACTCATACTGGCAAAAGCAAGGAAAGCCTACAAGCTTATTTGTATCCATTCATGCAAATGCACATCTAACTGAGTTTACAAGTGCTAGAGGAACAGAGACTTATGTAGCAAGTAATGCTAGTACAAATTCTAAGACAGCTGCAAGGTTTGTTCAAGATGAAATATTCTCAACTCTTAAAGGTATAGATAATAAAGCACTTAATAGAGGTGTTAAAACGGCAAACTTTACTGTAATCTATAAGACTTCAATGCCTTCTATATTAATAGAATATGCTTTTTATACTAATAGAGAAGATTTAGCACTTCTTAAAAATAATAAAGATAATATGTCAGAAGCTACTGTAAAAGCAATCTGCAATTACTTTGGAATAAAATATGAAAAAGAAGAGTCCCCCATAGAAAATAAGAGTACATTTTATAGAACTGTAGCAGGAAGCTATATTTATAAAGGAGTAGCAGCCAAAAAGGTTGAAGAATTAAAGGAAATGGGAATGGATGCTTTTATTGATGTATTTGCAAAAGATGGAAAAAATTATCATAGAGTAATTGCAGGAAGTTACAATGATAAGAATAATGCACAAAGGCAAGTAAATGTGCTTAAGAAAAAAGGATACGATGCTTTTGTAGCAGTTTATAATAAATAATAATTAAAAAGCTTCTAGGTAGATAAGCTACTTAGAAGCTTTTTATAATCTAAACAATATTTACAAAAATACACTATATTCACCATTAGTCAGCTATAATTAAACTAGAATAAATTTTTAGTATATACATACAGAAATTTAGAGAATGCTATTTATTTATAAATCATATTATTAAATAGATATAATATGATTTAATTTTCATTTTTAGAAGTAGTTTGACTTAAAAAAGGGGGCTTTAAACGAAATATATATACTATTAGATGTAATTTTTAATTAATTAAGTATTTATGTTCATAGGAGGGCTTATGAAAGTACATGTATTAATTTATGAGGGTTTTACAGAGTTTGAAGTTATTTTAGCGAATTATTTTGTTAAAACAAAAGGGGAGATAGTAGCAGTAGGACTGAAAGAAGATATAATAAAATCTTTCGAGGGATTTTGCATAAAACCAGATATTGCTTTAAAGGACGTAAATTTAGAAGATGTAGAAGCGTTGATAATACCAGGTGGAGATCCAGATGAATTATTTAACTGTAAGGAATTAAAAGAAGTACTTGTTAAGTTAAACGAAGATAAGAAACTAATAGGTGCAATATGTTCAGGGGTTATACACTTAGCACAAGCAGGTATACTTGATAATAAGAGGTATACTTCGAACCTTAATATGAATGATAACTTTATCTTAAAAAACTCTACATTAATTAATGAAAATGTATCTAGAGATGAAAATATTATTACAGCAAGACCTAATGGGTATGTAGATTTTGCTATTGAGATTGCGGAGTATCTTGATATTTTTGAAGATGAAAATGACTTAAGGGAAACTATAGAAAACTTCAAGTATTTTAAGTTATAGTAGATTTTATTAGATGAGCTTACATAGGCGTTAAAAAGCTTATATAGTAATTTATTAAGATAGAAATAGATATTATTATATAAAATAATTATTAAAAAGAGAAAGGCTATAATCTTTGAAATAGAGACTATAGCCTTAGTTTGTGTTATTTATCAAGTAATATCTTTATTGATTTATCCTTAAATTCTGTTATTTTACTAGTAGCAAAATCTTCGATAAATGGGATTAATATAACATATTTTGTGTCATTAAAGATATTACCATATTCAGCTTTTACATACTTACTTCCTGACACCGACTCTTTTTGATATTCTTCTCCTTTATCATTTAATACTTTAAACTGAGTAAAACAATTTACGTCTTTATCCAATTTATAATTTAGTTTTAATTTTAGTGGAGATATTTTTAAATTCTCTAGATTAAGATTTACTAGTTCATTTTCAATATCTAACTCGATATTTTTATTTATATCATAGGTAATAGTTTGATTCTTTAAATCCTTGCCCTTAATATCTAAATCTAAGGTCCAATTACCTCTTATTGCACCACCATAAGCAATAGGTTGACCTTTATCATCTACACTATAATGAGAAATATGTATTTTTTTTACAGTGATTTTTAAATTATAGATTTTGTCATTTTCTATTTTATGTGGAAATTGATTTTCATCTATCTCTCTATAATATTCATCATCATCACTACCTATAGTACCAATAGATTGGTAGGCTAAAACATCCGTTGTATTATCTGATTTTCTATCGGTAGATTCTGGAGCAGAGGACATACCGAAATCTGATAATTTCTTACCATCAACATGTATATCAATACTATCGGCACCTAATGATAATGTAGTTTCTTTATCAGACCATTTATCTACATACCATTCTTCGTGTTGTTTTTTAGTAAAATCAACACGTGGATCAAATCTACTATCATCAATATTCATATCTATTATAAGATTGTGGTCATCAAGTATAATATTTCTAAAAAGAATGTCTACATTTTTATCTGATATAACTTTATTTATATTGTACTTGGAGTCTTTTATTTCATTTTCTTTATTACTAGATACTTGACTGAGTGTATACCATATGTTTTTTACATTAGCCCACGCTTTTTCATTCATTATAAATCCACTTCCTAGTACAAGTGCTAAGGAAGCAATAGCTATACCTCTTTTATATTTTATATCTCTAGATTTAATCTGTTTTTTCATTTTTTTCTTTAGTTCAGTATTATCATCAAATTTTACTTCTTTATATTCATCTATATCAACTTTCACATCATTTAATATTTTAAAAGTATCTCTCATATTATAAGCTCCTTACTTACATACACTTTTTCGGATTTTTTTTCTGCCTCTAGATAATCGGTTATATAGGCTTGATACACTTGTATTATTTTTTAGCGCTATTTTTTCTAGTTCTTCACCTTCTAAATAATGCTTAATAAAAAGTTCTCTATCCCGATTATTTAAATGACTAAGTATCTCATTTATTTCTTCTTCTATTTCGGACTTAATAAGCTCAGTATCTATATAATAAATACTGTCACTAATATCAACAGTATCTATCTTTGATACATACTTTCTTTTATAATCTATTGCCTTGTATTTAGATATAGCACAAATCCAATTTTTAAGGCTGTTTTTACCTGCATCAAAACTTTTAATATTATCCCATACAGATAGAAGTATATCGCTTACACATTCATCCTCATAATTAATTAATACCCCTAAGTATTTTCTAGCTATAACGGTTATAATACCTCTGTAATTATCTATTAACATTTCCATACCAATTTCTTTTTTCTTTTTTATATATTTAATTATTAACTCGTCTTGCAAGTTGTTACCTCCCTCTGTAAAAGCTTTTACACTAACTAATACGTAAATAAATATAGTATCCTGTCACCTTCTATAAAAAAATATTTTTTATTTCATAATTTATTCATAATTTCTTTGTAATATAAGTTTAGAAAATAAATCTATAAAAAGGAAGTGGCTTATATGAAAAAAATAATAATAGGAACACTAGGTATGGGATTAGTAATAGGGGCAATGAGCATGACATCATTTGCTAATGAGAGAAATACAAATGTATCAGATGTAGATTTAAACAATAGAGTAAATGCTGAATCTACTTTTAAAGTAATAAACCAAGAAACAACTCAATATCAAAATTTAGATAATAACAATGATTCAAATACACCTAATCAAGGAAATAGAAATCAATATATGAACCCAGCAAACTGCTGTGCTTATAACTATAACTAATATAAAAAGTAGTAATAATTTTGATATTATTACTACTTTTTATTATAAAGAAATTATACTTTAAATAATTAGACTACTGTGTGATATTATTTTATTATAAAAACTTTGGCAAAGTATACTATAGCTAATATAAAAAAGGTAGAGTCTATAATCTTATTTATACGTTTATAGTCTATATTATATTTAATTATTTTATAAGTTAACTTCGGAGCTAGCAGCCTTATCACTACTGCAAATATAAATATTATACCTATGATACTAGCAACTATTGAGTTTCTAGGTAATATTTGATGAGAGCTAAGATATAAATCTACAAATATTAATATTGCCGTAAGTAAAGATAAAGCAGAATAAACTGTACCCTTATACTTATCATAACGAACAAAATTTTCTTCAAAGAAATCTCTCGATGGTGTATTATGCAACACATCTAAAAGTTCACATATATCCATAAAATCAAATTCATTATGAAATACTCCTACCTCAACTAAGTACATAGTTATTTCCTGATGACCATAAAGCACAAAGTTATTATAAATCTTAACTATCCTATATTTACTCTGCTCAACTACATCTATAAGCTTTTTTGATATTAATAAATCTATATCATCATCATCTTTTACTAACATCCTTATATAATAATTACCTTCGTATAAAAGTATCTTATCATCTTGATTTTTTATAATGAGGCCGATATATTTATCCATTATAAATATCCCCCTAAGTATTATATTTATTGTAAATTGTAGTTTAATAATATTTAATTTACAATAAAAACAAGTATTTTGAAATACGATTAATTTATTAATATATAAAAGAAGATTAATATAATAATGTACATGAACAAACTTGGTGATAAAAGAAAAAGATGTGTATGTTAGGTCTAAATCAGCATAGTATGATTATATTATATTGCAATAAAACAACTGTGAAAAAGTTCCATAAACTGTGAAAAAAAACATAATATAGGATTAATAACTGTTTGATTATGATTTATTGAAAACGTTAACAGAAACGTGATATAAATTACTTAAGAACTTATATTAGAAAATTTAATTCACTTCTCTTATGTAGAATAAGTGTCTTAGTAACACTTAAAGGGCCATATTTTAGCTTAATAAAAACATAGAGGTTTGGATAAAAAGGGAGATGGTTTATATGATGCAAAAGATTCAACGTTTTGGATCTGCAATGTTTACACCGGTATTATTATTTGCTTTTGCAGGGATAATGGTAGGTCTTACGAGCTTACTAAAAAATCAGGATATCGTAGGTTCAATAGCAAATCCTGATGGCCTATGGTATCAAATATGTTACTTAATAGAACAAGGTGCATGGACATGTTTCAATCAGTTACCACTTTTATTTGTAATAGGTTTACCAATTGCTTTAGCTAAAAAAGCACATGCTCGTGCTTGCTTAGAAGCACTAGTAACATATTTAACATTTAATTACTTTGTAAATGCAATACTTTTTATGTGGGGACCTAAATTTGGAGTAGATTTTACAGCTGAGGTTGGGGGACTTAGTGGCTTAACTACAATAGCGGGTATCAAAACACTTGATACAGGTATGATAGGTTCGATAGTAATAGCAAGTATAGTTGTTTACTTACATAATAAATTTTTCGATACAGAATTACCAGAGTTTTTAGGAATATTTAGAGGATCTTCATTAGTTGTCATGATTGCCTTCTTTGTAATGATACCTGTAGCTTTATTAACATCATGGGTATGGCCAATGATACAAGGGGTAATAAATTCAATGCAAGGATTTTTATCATCTTCAGGAACTTTTGGAGTATGGATATATACATTACTTGAACGTTTGTTAATACCAACAGGATTACATCACTTTGTTTACACACCATTTATATTTGGTCCAGCAGTAGTTGAAGGCGGTATAGCAACATATTGGCCACTGCATTTATCTGAGTTTGCGACAACAGCACAAAGCTTAAAAGAAATGTTCCCTCAAGGTGGGTTTGCACTTCATGGACTTTCAAAAGTATTTGGATCAATAGGTATAGGGTTAGCTTTTGTTGCTACAGCTAAACCAGAGAAGAAAAAGGTTGTAGCAGGATTAGTAATACCAGCAGTGTTAACAGCAGTAGTTGCAGGTATTACAGAACCTTTAGAATTTACATTTTTATTCGTTGCACCAGCATTATTTGTAGTACATGCGCTATTAGCAGCAACTTTATCAGCAGTAGCATTTACATTTGGAGTAGTAGGTAACTTCGGCTCTGGATTAATAGAATGGCTTTCACTTAACTGGATACCACTAGGTAAATACCATGGTTCAATTTATTTATTACAAGTAGGAATAGGGTTAGCATTTACAGCAATATACTTCTTCACATTCCGTTATCTGATACTTAAGTTTAATTTCAAAACTCCTGGTAGAGAAGATGATACAGAAGAAGCAAAACTATATACCAAAGAAGACTTTAAAGCAAAGAATCAAACAGATGCATCAGATAATGTTGCTGTAAGTAAAGAAAGTAAAGCATCAAAAGTACTAGAATTATTAGGTGGAAAAAATAATATAGTAGATGTAACTAACTGTGCAACACGTCTTCGTCTAAGTGTAATAGATGAAACTATAATAGCTCCAGACAATAAATTTAGAGAGCTAGGTGTTCATGGTCTATCTAGAAATGGAAAAGCAATTCAAGTAATAATTGGTTTATCTGTTCCACAGTTTAGAGAAGAATTTGAAAAAGTGATGGAAGAAAGCGAAGTTGCAACAACTAAGTAGATGATGTGAAATTTCACATGTACTGTGAAAAAATACTAAATAGGAAGAGTATTTCCAATTTGAACCAGATTTATTGAAAGCGTTATTTAAAGATGTTATAAATTAATTAAGATAAAAAAGTAAAAACTAATTTTAAAAATATATTAAATTATTAAATCAGGGGGATATAAATTATGAAGAAATTTTCAGTTGCAATAGCAGGTGGAGGAAGTACATTTACACCAGGGATAGTATTAATGTTGCTAGATAATCTAGATAAGTTTCCGCTTAGAAAAATAAAGTTTTATGATAATGATGAAGAGAGACAAGATACAATAGCAAGAGCATGTGAAGTAATATTAAGAGAAAAAGCACCAGAAATAGAATTTTTAGCGACAACAGATCCAGAGGAAGCATTTACGGATATAGATTTTGTTATGGCTCATATCCGAGTAGGGAAATATGCAATGAGAGAACTAGACGAAAAAATACCTCTAAAACATGGTGTTGTAGGTCAAGAAACTTGTGGACCAGGAGGAATAGCGTATGGTATGCGCTCAATAGGACCAGTAATAGAAATACTTGATTATATGGAAAAATATTCACCAGAAGCATGGATGTTAAACTACTCAAACCCAGCTGCAATAGTAGCAGAAGCAACTCGTAAATTAAGACCAAATTCAAAAATATTAAATATATGTGATATGCCAGTAGGAATAGAGGACCATATGGCAAAAATAGCTGGATTAAACTCTAGAAAAGAAATGAGTGTCAGTTACTACGGATTAAATCACTTTGGATGGTGGAAGAGCATAACAGATAAAGAAGGAAATGACTTAATGCCAAAGATAAAAGAGCACGTAAGAAAGCATGGATACAATGCAGACATAGGACCTAACCAACATGTAGAAGCGAGTTGGAACGATACATTTGTTAAAGCAAGAGATGTATTTGCAGTAGATCCAGATACTTTACCAAATACATACCTAAAATACTACTTATTCCAAGACTATGTAGTTGAGCATTCTGATAAAGAGTACACTAGAGCAAATGAAGTTATGGATGGACGTGAAAAGTTTGTATTTGGAGAGTGTAGAAAAATTATAGAAAATCAATCAACTGAAGGTTGCAAGTTAGAAGTAGATGACCATGCATCATATATAGTAGATTTGGCTCGTGCAATAGCATATAACACTCACGAAAGAATGTTATTAATAGTAGAAAACAACGGTTCTATTGAAAACTTCGATAAAACAGCAATGGTTGAAATACCTTGTATAGTAGGAAGTAACGGTCCAGAGCCACTAAGAATAGGAACTATACCACAATTCCAAAAAGGATTAATGGAACAACAAGTATCAGTTGAGAAGTTGGTTGTAGAAGGTTGGATAGAGAGATCTTATCAAAAATTATGGCAGGCAATAACTTTGTCAAAAACAGTTCCAAGTGCATCTGTTGCTAAAGCAATATTAGATGATTTATTAGAAGCTAATAAAGAATTCTGGCCAGAAATAAAAAGACCTGAAGTAGAAAATGTTGAAGCATTATCTTTGGTTTAAAAATTTGCTAAATAATTAATATATATAGAAAGTACAAAATTTATTGGTTTTGTACTTTTTATGTATATCTATGAGAACAAAGCTCTTAAAAGTAATAATTTGAAAATTTAGATTACTTGTTATCCGATTTGTTATACAATATAGTTTAAGAATATTTTTTCATTTGGGGGGTACAAAGGATGAAAATAGAAGAGCTAATTAATAAGCATTACAGTAATTTAAACCAAAATGATTTACATATTTTAAAATATATCTTAAATAATAAAAAGAGTTGCTATAATCTTGGTATAAATGCGCTTGCTGATAAGTGTAATGTATCTAGGACAACAGTATTAAGGTTGGCTCAAAAGCTTGGGCTTAGTGGTTATAGTGAATTTAAGGTATTTTTAAAATGGGAAGAAAGAGAAAGTTGTGAAAATGATAGTGGATATGTAGAAGCATTATCTGGTGGGATAGATAAGACTATAAAGCATAACAAAGATAAGCAGCTTAGAGATATTTGTGAACTAATCTATAAAAAAGAACGAATCTTTATATATACAACAGGAAGAGCACAACAAATATGTGCAGAAGAGTTAAAGCGTATGTTTTTATTTACACATAAATATTTTAATTTAATATCAGGAGTTCCAGAGCTTGAGGCATTAATACCAAACTTAACAAGTAGGGACTTGGTTATTATTATTTCTTTTTCGGGAAACACACCTAATCTAGATAGTCATGTTAATCAATTGGTAGTAAGAGGGATAGACTTTGTATCTATGACTAGACTTGATAATAATAAACTAGCAAGTATGACTCCTTATAATCTGTATGGTGTAAGTAGTAGTATGAGGTTAAAAAGTGGAGTACTATATGAAAGTACTATGTTTTTCTATACAATAAGTGAAGTACTTTTCTATCATTATAATCAATATCTTAAAGAGTTGGAAGAAAAGGCTGTAGAAATTGGAGGATGATTATGCAAGCTGTAGCAATAAAAAAAATTAACTTAAAAAAATCTCAGGTATTTTTTAATGCAGGAATAGTTTTTTCTATATTAACACCAATGATTTTTATGATGTATATGTATTTTCAAAGTATCAATGCAGGCAGCAATATATACAAATTGATTTTTGATAATCCTATAACTACTATTGCATTTATTATAGCTATGATACAACCATTTTGCGCATTGATGGTAAAGACTGCTGTTAATGATATTAAAGAGAATAAGCATAAGAGCTTATCTCAATTAGTGATTTGTACAATAGCAGTTATTCAAATAATGGTAGGAAATATAGCTGGTAGTATATGTTTATGGATAGGTATATTTAAGATAGATAATAAAGAAAAAAATATATTTAAAGATTTTAAGAAACTATTAAAAAATAAAGAAGCTAAGATTAGGATGGTTGGATGTATATTTATAGTTTTTGTTTCACTACTTTGTGTATTCTTAAAATATAGTATTAAAATTTAAAAATGGTGCTTAGGAGATTGAGAAGATGGGGTTATTTGATGTATTTAAAAAATCTAAAAGTGAAGAGAATTCAAATAAAAATGAGATATTGGTCCCTGTAAATGGTGAACTACTTAATATAGAGTCAGTACCAGATCAAGTATTTTCGACTAAGATGATGGGAGATGGATTTGGTATAAATCCAAGTGATGGAAATATATTATCTCCTGTAAGCGGAACAGTAGAGATGATATTTGATACTAAGCATGCAATTGGACTTAAAACTGATGAAGGTCTAGAAGTACTTATTCATATTGGAATAGATACTGTTGGTTTACAGGGGGAAGGTTTTGAGGTACTTGTCAAAGCTTTAGATAGAGTAAAGGCAGGAGATAAGCTAATTAATATGGACTTAGATTTTATTAAGAAAAATGCAAAATCTCATATTAGTGCAGTAATATTTACTAATCTTGAAGAAAATAAAGCTGTAAAAGTATTACCTGGGAAAGTACATGCTAAAGAAGAAAATAGAATAGAAATATTATAAATATATTTTGTAAAAAAGTCATATCTCAATAGTTGCTATATTGAGATATGACTTTTTTTATTGGAAATGTTGAGTTATTTTAGAAGTAACAATAACAATTTGTCGGAATATAATATTATATTAGCGCAGTAATAACTGCTAATACAAATTATTTTTGGAGGTGAAGTTGTGGGAGATAATGAAATTTCTAAAAGTCTAGGTATTGCAAGTGTATATAATATGTTCATTTTAGGTAATGCTAAGAATTTAGAAGGACCACACATTAATGGGAGAGTGGCTATTGGAGGAGATGCAACTATTAATGAAGCTTGTATTGGAGAGTCATTAAGCCCATCTAAAGCACGTGCAGATTTGATAGTTGGAGGTAAAATGACTATTACAAATGGGAGCAATAAAAATGGAAACAGTATTATCTATAATAAAGATAATTTAATAAAATATACGATGAAAAATTGTAATTCTTCCTCTTATCAACCAGTAGAAAAGACAATAGTTAATTTTAAAAGTGCAGGTAGATTTTTAAAAAGTACATCAAGATTCTTAGCAACCCTAGACTGTAATACAGTGATATTAATAGAAGATAACAACTTAAAGTTAATAGGTACAGATGATTACTTTAATATATTCTATGTTGATGGATATTGCTTGGAATCAGCAAAATCTATAGATATTATCGCACCTAATTCAGCAAAAATATTGATAAATGTATGTGGTGAAAAGGTTAAAATGGAAAAGACAGATGAAAATGATATGTTAATTACTAGAAATTCAAGAGAGCCTTCTCTAGAAGAAATAAAATCAATGATATGGAATTTTTCTGAGTTACTGGATTTAGAAATAATAGCTAGAGGATATAATGATTTTATCATACCAGGTAGCTTTTTAGCACCATGGGCAACTGCAAAAATGGTGAAACATCCTAATATAAAAGGAAACTTGATTTTTAAAGATATATGTGGACAAATTGACTCTTATGATTATAGTAATTACTATGAATATGGTAAAGCTGTAGATAGTTATTTGTTTGACAAAAAGTTGCCAAAATTTAATGCATGTGTTTTTGAGTAGAGTATAGATTTGATGTTAAAACACTGTAACTAAAAATAGTTGCAGTGTTTTTTAGTTATTAACTATCATCTATGTAATAAAATAAATTTACTAAAGGTATATTCATACATATTAATAAGCTAAATTGGATAAAATATCTAGTTTATATATTTCACTTGGAATATTCGACAAAAAATGATATTATGGTACCAGGTAATAATACTAGCAATAATTATGAGGGAGAATATACATGAAGAAAAAGAGTATTATCATTGGTATAATAATAGTAATATTAGCAATTTTAATTGGTGGATTAGGCTATATAGGCAATTATTTTTATGATTTAGCAATAAATCCACATACATCAAAAGATGCTATATTTGGTGAAGATGACGACAATGGATTGGAAGTAAAAGAGGATGTAGAGTGGCTTTTAAATACATCAGGATATGAAGATGTTTATATGAATTCATTTGATGATCTTAAGCTACATGGATATAAAATGATGAACAAAAACAAGACTAATAAATGGGCTGTTGTTGTTCATGGATACACTAGTGAAGGAGAGACAACTAGTTCAAAAGCAAAACATTTATATGATATGGGGTATAACGTATTAATTCCAGACTTAAGAGCTCATGGAAAAAGTGAAGGCGACTACATCGGTATGGGATGGGATGATAGAAAAGATATAATAGATTGGATTAATTTAATTATAGAATCTGATAAAGATTCTGAAATAGTTTTACATGGGACTTCAATGGGAGCAGCTACAGTACTTATGGTATCGGGAGAGAAGCTACCTTCTAATGTAAAATCTATAGTTGCAGATTGTGCATACACATCTGTTTGGAACGAATTTACTTATCAGTTAAAGGAACTGTTTAACTTGCCATCATTCCCAGTAATGAATGCTTCTAGTGTAGTAACAAAAATAAGAGCTGGTTACTGGTTAGGAGAAGCTTCTGCCATAGATCAAGTTAAAAAAGCTGAATTGCCAATATTATTTATTCACGGAGATAAAGATGATTTTGTTCCATACTATATGATGGATGAATTATATGAAAATACTAAATCAGAAAAAGAAAAGTTAACTATAGAAGGTGCTGGTCATGCTGAAGCTGACTTAGTAAATCCAGAGTTATATTGGTCTACAGTAGAAAACTTCTTAAACAAGTATGTAAAGTAAAGTCTTAAAATATATTTATTTAATTTAGCAAAATACTAAAAGGGTAATAAGTAATGTGATTAGTTAAAATCAATACTTATTACCCTTTTATATTATAGATATTTAAAATTCAATATCTATAACATATAAACCATATAAATATCACTATCTATATTACTGTAACAGTGTAGGTAAATATAATATATTCATGAGGATTTAATGTTGGTATAGTAACACCTAAAGCAAGTAAATTATCACTTACTATTGTAGTTATAATATTATTTCTTGAGTAAACTCCACTAACCCACTTTGTAGAGTTGGGCAAAGTATTAGTTACAACTAGATTACTAACATAAACAGAACCAGAATTACTTATTGTCATAGTATAAGTAAGAGTATCTCCAATAACCACCGAGGCACTAGGATATACAGATTTTATACAATTAATTACAGGGGAAGGTTGTAGTACTAATCTATAATCTTCAACTTCTCCATCAGAAGCAGGACCTAATGACCTTGGATCTTCCGATGTTCCAGTAGCACTTCCTATAGACAAGTTATCCGAAGTAAGCCTTATTCTAAGATAAGTATTTTTCTTTGAAGGAAAAGTATTATCAATTTTATTGAAAGACAAATTAACGCTCTGTTTCTTGCTACTTGAAGCAATAGTAGTTGAAAAGCACTCATTAACTTCAAATATTCCGTTGGTATTAAAATCAAGCCAAGCATATAGATTAGCAGTTTTACCAGTATTATTATATATGATACTTGGTATAGTAAAAACTCTGGCATGTGGATCGAGTACTAGCAAGCTTGTTAGTAAAGAATCATTATCTATTGGATTTATCTCAGTAGTTACATCGGCTTCAGGAAGTACAGTATTACCTAAGAAAATCTTATTAGTGATACTGTGTCTTGGTCCGTTTGAGCTAGATTTTAGCGATGACTTATAATTAGCAGAGTTAGAGGTAGATCCATCCTCAGGAGCATTTCCAAAATCAATGAGTATTGGCATCTCACCGCTAGATGCACCATCTCCAGTTCCCTCAAGATTTGAAAATTTCGTCATATACTCTATAGTTTTAGAACCTGGTGTATTTAAAAAAACTCTATATAGATTGAAATTAGAATCTATTAAATACATACTTCCTATAGGATCAAATATCATACCAACAATATTAGTTTTTTTATCAAGAAGTGGTAATGAAGATAAGATACCTGTTATATCAGTAGTGATATTATTTAATGTAACATTAAGAGAGCTATCAAGAGTAAATGAAACAACTTGATTTGAGTTTTTATTAAAAGCATATAATTTATTGTCTAACTTATTCCAAATCCAATCACTAAATGGATACAGATTTATACCAAGAAGTGATATTGATGGTAGCGTAAATGGATAAACGTATCCGTATTTTAAGCTAAAAGGATTTAAATTTATCTTTTGGCAAGATATGCTTAAACCTATCAACAAGCTTAATATAGAACCAGGGTCCATCTGATTAATATAATAATTACCAAGTGGGTCAAAACAACCCATAGTTGAAATAAGTGAATTGATAGGAATCCATTTACTTTCACTACTTTTATCTATTAAAAAATTTACCTCGCTTATAGTTTTATTAGTATCATTTTCTATTCTATAATATTTTGTAGGTTTGTTTTGAGTATTGTCACAAGCATATATAAGACCTTCTCTTGAATTAAAGCCTAGAGCATTAAGTTTTTTACCGCTATAAAGAGCCTCAGAGTATTTACTTCCTGTTACAATATCTAATGATGTAACAGTAGTTGGAGCGGTATCATTCTTATAAAGACTAAGGTAAGTAACATTATTATTAGGATATGATGAAAAGTATCCATGTCCAAAATCTATAGAAATAGTAGAGTTTGTATTAATTTGATTACTTGTAACACTTATTTTATATTGTCTTTGTGTAGTTGGCAGAGAATTTATAATAGGAGGATCGTATTCACTATCAAACACTGAATCAGCAACACTTCCAAATAAAGGTGTGTTTGTTTCATACAAGTAATATGTTCCCGGATTTTTTATCTTAAATGTAGTAATTGCATCATTTGATATTGTAGTTGTTGATATTGTTGGTCTTGAAATACACTCAGTTATTGTAGTACTATTAATAAATCCTTTAAGTGTTAAGTATATATTAGGTATTAGTGTATCTGAATTATTAAATACTCCATCTTTGTCTTTATCATTAAACACCCTAGATTGAATAGTAGCTCCTGAGCTTAAGTCTAGATTGTATTTAATAGGATAGTTATAAGTTTCGGTCTTTTGAGAATTACTGTTAATAGATAATTGTTTTGGATATTCTTCTGGTTTTGTACAATTTAGAGGGACAGCTAAATTAGCTAATGTAGTAGCACTAAATTTTATATATGATGGACTAGAACCAGTCAGTGATGCTGGTATACTATCAGCAACAACAGTATCTGGAGCAATACTTGTTGTATAAATATTATAACTCATCGTAGAAAAAACATTATTTGAAGACCTAGGTCCTATATCTGTAAATGTAGCAATTCCGTTGACTATGGTAGCAGTGTATCCATGATGCGAATTAGGGATTGTAGTAACATCTTCTAAAATAATATACCCACTTGTATTTCTCAAAATTTCAGATGTAGGATCTACTTTACCGTTTGAATTTTTATCATTATATAAACTCACAATAAATTTCATAAGATTCATCTCCTTAGTAAGGTTATATTCTTATAATATTAAATGAAAAATTATTATGACATCAGTTTATATAAATAAATAAGAAAATTATTAATTTATAGTAGAAAATGTCAAATTGAAGATACTTTGAATATAATAAAATGTATGAAACCTTAGTAAATTAAAAATAAGGAGGAAGTTATGGCTACAAAAATAATTAACAATGTAGCGCAATGTAGCTATGCTTATACATTGGCTTCTGATATAGTAACTAATACAATACTAAGCAATACAGTAACTACAAACGTAGATATGGCAGATATTTTAATATACAAATCCTCATCCTCAAAATATCTAGGAAAAGATGAAGAATTATCCTATACTATCACAGTAGTCAACAATACTGATATAGATGCAAAGGGAGTAGTTATAACTGATGTGCTACAAAATGGATGTACTTATCTTAAAAATAGTATGGATGTATTGATTAATAAGACAAATTCCACTAATAATATAGATTATATAAATACTTCAAGCAATAGCAGTATAAATGTGAATATTTTGCTACTAAGTGCAAGAAGTGTAGCAACAATCAGTTTTAAAGCCTCACCACCATCAAGTATATATCCGGGAATCATAGTAAATAACATAGCAAATGCCTTATACAATTCAGTAACAACACCATCAAATATAGTAAGTACAACTTACAACTATGCAGTAGTTGAGATAAACAAAATAGTAGATAAAAAAGGTAAGACTAATATTCAATGTAATGATAATATGGACTATCAAATTATAATACAGAATAAAGGAAATGTACCAGTAATAAATCTTAAGGTATCAGATAAGATAGATGATCTATTTAACATATACCCAACATCATTAACTCAAAATATAAAGATAAATGGAAGTTTAATAGATGGAACTAATGTAAGTGCAAGTATTGTAGATTCAGTTTTATATATAAATGGAATTAGTGTACCAGCAAAGATTAGCGAAGTTATTCCAACCACAACTATTACCATTCAAGGAAAAATTAATTGCTAACTATACCTGTAACTAAGTTATGGGAAAATTCATAAGATATTACAGTATAAAGCAAAGGTTTTAAAGGTGGGAAGTATATGAAGTTTATATTAGATTTATGTAAAATATGGAATGTATATAGGGTAAAGGTATGAAAAAAATTACGACTATGCCTAATATAACCTATGAATATGAGCTTGGAAGTTCTGAGATAAAAAAAGAAACAATAAAAGGAAATATACCAATAGGTCCAAAAGAATATGATAAATTAAAATTTATAAAAATATCAAGTACTTCAAATGTAGCTGTTGGAGAAGTATTTGACTATATCTTTATTATAATAAATGGATATAATACAACAGTTGAAAATATTAATATTAGTGAAAAAATAGATGAAAATCTTAAGTTTATAGATAACAGTATTAAAATAGATAACAAAATTTATAAAGATGAAAGTATAAATAATGGAATTAAAATATCAAGATTAGATCCAAACGAGATGAAGCAGATTTCATTTAAAGTAAAACTAATTAATAACCCAGACTTTGGAAAGATAGTGAGTCAAGGTAATTGTATATACAGTTTCTCAAATCAAGATATTACAGCAAGAGAAAGTATAGATAGTAATTTAGTAACTATAAATACATCAAATAGCAATATAGGTATTAGTCTAATATCAAGCTCGATTACTATAAGCAAAAATAAAAAGGTGAAATTTAATACTACTATTACAAATACAGGAAAATTAATTCTTAAAGAATTAAATATATTTTTAGATTTACCTATACAAGCAAAACTAGATATGAATAAAATCAAAGTGAATAAGAAAAATGTGTACAAAGTAGATTTAAGAAAAGGATTAAGATTAGAAGATTTAAAACCAGGTGATACACATTATATAGAGTATGAGATTAAGCTGATTAATGATGAGATATCAAAATTAACGTCAAGTATTTATGCAACTTATAATTTGGAAACACAGTATGATAAAATAATTTCAGATAGATATAGTATTGATTTAAAAGTAGAAAAGCTAATAATATTAAAGCCATATTTTAATGATGATATTATTCTTTGTGATTTTGAAAATTACTATAATATTGAAAAAATAAAATCAAATATACTAGTAAAAGACTATAAGTTACTTCATGGTATTAAGTACAATGAAGTAGTACTTGATGGATTTATTATATATAAGATTATTTATTATGACATAAGTATTAATAAACTTAGTTGTGTATCTATAAAACAAAACTTTAATAAAAAAGTAAAGCTACCTAATGATTACAAATATGATGATACAAAAATAATAAAGATTGATACCTATGATTTATGCTATAAATTTATAAATAATACAAATATAAAGGTATACGGTAATCTAGCCATAGAGCTTCTGATAATATAAATGGATAAAAATAAAAACACGAAGCTAGCTTTGTGTTTTTATTTTTATATTAAGATTATTTTTGATTTTAAATGCTATCTAGTATAGCATATAGAGATGTTAACGATTATGATAATTTTCTTAATAAGATTTGTAGTCGCTTTTAACTAATCCCATAATAACTTTGTTAGAGTACTCATCATCTCTAAAAAATGCTTCTTTCATGCAGCCTTCATATATAAAACCAGCTTTTTTATAAGCTTTGATAGCTCCAATATTTTTTTCTGCTGCTGTTAGCATTATTCTATTTAAACTTAACTCTTCAAATCCTAATCTTATAATCTCCTTAGTAACATAAGTACCTACACCCTTACCGTGATAAGATTTATCACCGATAAAAATAAAATACTCACCACTATTATTAACTTGGCTTATTGCACTTATTCCAGCATATCCAAGCAAAGTTTTATTAGTATTGTCATAAATTCCTAGGCTATATGACTTCTTGTCTTCTAATACAGTATCAAACCAATTTGATATATCTTCATCAGTTTTTAAGTTTTGGAATAAAGTTAAGGAATATCTTATTACATCTTTATCTTTTATCCATTTATAAAAATAATTTCTATCATTACTTTGTAGCTTTCTTAAAATTATGTTCATTATAACCCCCATGTCTAATATAAAAATATCATTCTATCATTAATACCTTCTTATATTAACATAACAAAATATTAATTAACACTTATCTCTTGTATTGGGTATTAATTAAGCTAAGAATTAACATTTTGATTTAACTCTTAACAATTACACTAAATATTAACGAGCACCTAACCCCATCTTAACAATAAAGTCGATTTATAAATATATAATGAAGATATAGGAAAAGAAATAGAAAATATGCATAAATGTGCAAAACTTTTATTTATTGGGGGAGAAAAATGAAAAAATCGTCAAGAATCTTAAGTACAGGTATGGCTACTTTAATGCTATCATCATCAGTATTAACTAACACGGTAATTGCAGCTCCAGCTAAGGGAGAGGATATAGTAAAAGTTTCGGTATTCTCAGATCCACATTTGCTGCCAGAAGAATTTATCGGAAATAAGGGGAACAACTATCAAGATTATGTAGCAGGTGATAGAAAAATGTTAGCCGAGAGCGAGAGAATACTAGATGCTGCAATTGATAATATACTAAAATCTGATAGCGAAATAGTAATAGTACCAGGAGATCTGACTAAAGATGGAGAGAGAGAATCTCATGAGCTATTTGCTTCTAAAATAAAGAAACTAGAAGATGCAGGCAAAGAAGTATTTGTAATAAACGGAAATCATGATATTAATATGCCTGATGGAGTATCTGTAAAGTTTGTGGCTGATGGGGTAGATGAAAATGGAAATCCTAAAGATAAGGTTGAAAATGTAGATAGCATACTACCTGGAGAATTTAAAGAAATATATAAAGACTTCGGATATGAGCAAGCTTTAGCACAAGATCCAAACTCTTTATCATATGTCGCAAAGCTTAAAGATGGATATAGATTAATTGCAATAGATGCAGCAGTTTACGGAGAGACAAAAGAAGAAGCTTACAAACAACAAACGGGCGGAGTAATAGAAGAAGATACTTTAAAATGGGTATTAAAACAAGTTGAAGAAGCTAAAAAAGCTGGAGACGAAATAATTGGTATGATGCATTATGGATTACTTGAGCACTTTGAAGGACAAGCTACAGTGTTCTCACCATATGTAGTAGAAAACTATAAAAATGCTTCAACTAAACTTGCCGATGCTGGTATGAATTATGTATTTACTGGACATTTCCACGCTCAAGATATAGTTCAGTCAGAAAAGACTGCAAATGGAAATACTATCATAGATATTGAAACAGGTTCATTATCTACATCTCCATCACCATACAGAGAAGTTGAAATAGATAAAAGGATAGATAAAATAAAAATTGAATCTAAGTTTATTGAATCTATAGAAGGTATTGAAAACTTTAGAGAGTATGCAAATAAATTCTTAGAAGATGGTATTCCATCTATGGTAAGTGGATTATTAATAGATGTTGTAGAAGGATTATTAGGTGGAGATAGTATTAGTAATACATATGGATTAGAGAATTTAATAAATAATAATAATATAGATGAAATCAAAGAAAATACTAAAAAGGCTTACAAAGAAATATTAAAAGAGAGATCGGATGAAGAAAATAGCATAGATGATGTAGAAGAAAAAATAGAAAATACTAGTGAAGAGATTCAAGAGGAATCTAACATAAATGAAAGCAATCAAGAAGTAGAAGTTAATAGCCAAGAGTCTTCACTTGAAGAAAACTTAACAGATGACAACAATAATGAATATTTATACATAGATAAAAGCAATAAAGCAATAGAAGAGGTATTTACAAAAACAAATATAAAAAATTGGTTAACTAAATCAATAAAAGAACTAGAAACAGCAAGTATAAATGATAATTGGAAACTAATGGATGCAGTTACATATTGCTTAAAGCAAGTATACAAAGGAGACGAAGTATATTCAGATGAAATAAAGGCGCTTCAAAATGACATGCTTAACTCTGATATAACAGGTAAGATGCTTGCAACAGTACTAAAGAAAAATCTAAAAGAACTACAAGGACCTAATCCTGTTGAAAATGTAGTAATACAAGGCGCAGTAGGAATGGCTGTTGATGATCTATTAAAAGAAGGGGACTTGGAAAGTACAATTGCAACAACACTTTCAGGTTTTATTACTAGTTTATTAACAGATTATCAACCAGGAGATAATAACATAAAGTTATATGATGGAAATGAACTTACAGCTAAGTATGTAGTAGATTATATAGAGAAGCTACCATCTAAAATAACTTTATCTAATAGAGAAAAAGTTGAGATAGCTAGATTATTATACGAAGAACTAAATGAACAAGATAAAAAATCAGTTACAAATATTAATAAATTAGTAAAACTAGAACAAGACTTAGCAAAACTTGATGAGAGAGGATTGAGATTTCTTCATCTGTCAAGTTACTCTACAGGATTAAGTAGTGAAGATGGTGGGGTAGCAGAAATAGTTAAGTACAACAAAGATAATCAAAAGATGTACTTAGTAAATGGAGCTACAAAAACTATTGATATAGTAAAAATCAATAAAGATGGAAGTACTAAAAAAGATAAATCATTAGATGTAAGTAATATGATAAAAGATTTTAAATTTGGAGATATAACAAGTGTTGATATAAATACAAAACAAAAGCTTGTTGCAGTGTCAGTTCAAGAAGAAGATTACACTAAGTCTGGAGCTGTATTATTATTAGATTATGATGGTAATTTAGTAAAATCTATAAGTGTAGGTATACAACCTGATATGGTAACTTTCACAGAAGATGGCAATCACATAATTACAGCCGATGAAGGTGAGCCAAGAGAAGGTTACGGAGACTCAAAAGTAGATCCAAAAGGGTCTGTAAGTATAATAAATTTTAAAAATGGAGTGGATAAAGCTAAAGCAAACATAGTTGATTTTACTAAATTTGATAGTAAAAAAGATGAACTTATAGCAAATAAAGTATTACTTAATAAAAATACAAATCCATCTGTAGACTTAGAACCAGAATATATAACTTTATCAAGTGATGGTAAAAAAGCATATGTAGCATTACAAGAAGCTAATGCAATAGCTACACTAGATATTGAAAATCAAGAATTTACATCTATTAAGGGCTTAGGATTTAAAGATCATTCAAAAGAAGCAAATGCACTAGATGCAATTAAAGATGGAAAAATAAATATAAAAACTCAGAATCTTCAAGGTATATACATGCCAGATGGCTTAGCTTCTTATGATGTAAATGGAAAAACTTATATACTTACACCAAACGAAGGTGACTCAAGAGAATGGGGAGACTATTCTAATGTAAGTAAGGTAAAGATAGATGGAAAGAACGTAGAAGTACTAGATACTTCTAAGCAAGATGGGGTAGATGAAGATGTAAACTATCTATTTGGTGGACGTTCATTCTCAATATGGGATGCTGATACAATGACTCAAATATTTGATAGTGGAAGCGATTTTGAAACTATAACATCAGATCTATATCCTGAATACTTTAACTCGAGTCATAAAGAATTAGAATTAGATAATCGTAGTGGTAAAAAAGGGCCAGAGCCAGAAGATATAAAAGTTGGGGAAATTGATGGGGAAACTTATGCATTTGTTGGATTAGAGCGTATAGGTGGAATAATGTCTTATAACATAACAGACCCTCAGAATACATTCTTTGTTGATTATATAAATACACGTGATTTTAGTGGAAATATGCAAGGTGACCTTGGAGTAGAAGGTCTAAACTTCATATCAGAAAGTGATAGCCCAACAGGTAAGCCAATGCTTTTAGCTGCAAATGAAGTAAGTGGGACAGTTTCTTTATTTGGACTATCTAAAAATACTATAGTAGGAGATGAAGAAACACCAAGTGATAATCCAGAAAATCCAGGTCAGGATGAAGAGCAAGAACCCGGTGCTGGTCAAGATACTACATCAAGACCAAATGAAAGTCAAGGAAATAAACTTTCAGATAACACAACTACTAGTCCACAAACTGGAGACTCTAGTTTGTTTGGTCTTTCAGTAGTAGGAATAGCAGCCGTAGCTGGATTTGTAGTAAATACATTTAAAAAGAAAAAATAAAATCAAATAGCAAATTTAGATAAGATATAATTGGTTACATATAACTTTATGTAGCGATTTATATAACATAGGAAATTATATTAAAAAGTATCCTCTACCAAAATATAATTTCCTATATATTTTATTTCTGCTAAAATATTAAAATTAACAATTATTAATAAAGTTAATTATCTCCTCATTGACTTTATCTCTTTGTTCATAAAAAGCAGCATGACCGCTTTCAGTTAATGGAACCAATCTAGAGTTCTTAATTGCCTGATTCATATATTGACCAAACTCAAAAGGGCACACCTTATCATGAAGACCATGTAATATTAGGGTAGGGATATTTACATTACCTAAGTCATTTAACAAAGACTCATCTCTTAGCGCCATTAGAGATTGAGTTGTAGACCATCCAGAAGCTGCTAAGCATAAATCACAGAACCAATCAATAAAAGGCTGAGATGTATATTGATAGAAGAATAAATCTGCTACACTTCTAATAAATTTAGGCCTATCATTATAACTTTGTTCTATAAATGAATCTACTTCCTCTCCAGTGTATCCATACTGCCAATTTTTATCTTTTACCCACTGAGGAGCTGCAGCACCTATTAAGCAAAGTCTAGAAACATTATGAGAATTGTAGTTAGATACATATTTAATAGAGATAGCGCCACCCATTGAATGACCCACTAGTGTAACATTTTTTAACTGAAGTGCTTCAATAACATTAAATATATCTTTTGCCATAGTATCATAGAAGTAACCAGAAGATGGTCTATCTGATTTACCATAACCTCTCAAGTCTATAGCTACACATCTATACTCTAACCTAGATAATACGTTTAATTGATATTCATAAGCATTATGATTTAGTGGCCACCCATGAACAAATAAAATTGTTTTTGAGCATTCTGGATTTAAATCTTCAACATATATTTTCACATTTTTTTCTACTTTAATGTAATATCTCATAAATACCCCCCAATAATAAAAACTTAAGTTATTAATATATTATTTTTAAAAAGTATTTATGTGAGTTGTCTAACATATGACTTATGAAAAACATAGTAAATAAGTCAATCATACTTAAAATTTAAAAATTATTTATAATATTGTAAGAAAATCTTAAGAATTTAGTTAAGGATTTCTTAAGATTTGTAACTTATTATATAATTGTTAGGGAAATAATAACAAATTTACATAATTAGACTAACTAAAAACTTCTAAATATGATGAAACAACAAAATATATTGTATAATACATATGGAAATAGAATTTAGATATTATAACAAAATATATTTAAGTACATAAGGAATAACAATTTAATTTGTACAATATAGTTGCGATTCATAATTAGATGGTAAAATAATTAATTGGGTAAAGTATATTAAAGGTGGTGTGGGTAATTGGCAACTAAATTGAAAAACTATAGTGGAAAATTTTTTAAGAATAAGAGCTTAGTGTTCAACTGTTTATTTATACTAGCAATGTTTATGATAACTCAGGCTTTAGGAATATTAATATGTTTTCATGTTCTAGAATTTGATTTATTTATGATACTAGTAGTTCTTTTTTCTTTGAATTTTATTTTATACAAAACGGTATTATCTTAAATATGATTACGAAAGGGTATTTTAATGAGGGTAGGTAAAGGACTTAAATTTACATTTTTAGTTACTGTACTAGTTGCAATATCTATATTTGGAGCAATAGTACCAAACTTAGTTGGTATATATGCTAATCCAGACGGTGTGTATACAAGTAGTATGCATAGTGATAAAAAAATAATAGAGAGTGAGATATATAAAACTGCTGGGTTTGATAATAATTTAATGAGAGCATTAGTATTTAATATGAGTACATCGGTTGCACATCCTGATGAAGAGGTGTTTACAGAGGATGAAATTAAATCATCAAAAAATATAGTTGATGAGTATAGAAATGTTAAGTTTATTGTAAAAAATAATGATACAGATAAAATTTATACAAATACAGATTATGAAAATATAGAAGACTTTAAGAACAATATAAAGGGTTATTGTGATGTAGAGTATATATCTAAAGATTATAATGAATATTATACTAAAACGATAGATTCAAAAACATATAATACTCAAGCCAATAGGTTAAGATATAAGGGATCTAATACAGGGATAGAAAATTTTGAGATATACATGTCTTTCCCAAAAGATCCAACAATTAATGCAAATCAGGGGTGGGACATTGTAGATGATCTTCATTCAAAATATAGTAATAATGTAGCAATGATAAAAATAATTTTTATAATGAGTATTGTATCATTAATAGTATTTATAATTTCACTATTTATTTATAAAAAAATAAAGGTAGATATATTTACTAAAGATAGCTTATTTATGAAGTTATATAATATGATCCCATTAGAGATGATAATAGGAGCATTTTTATTTATATTATTTTTATATGTAAACTTGTTTGGATATTATTTTAATGTAGATTCAAATTTATTTACAAGTATACCGCCTTTTATAGCTATATTTGCTATGCTTAGTATAATATATTTATTTAATAAGCAAGTAAAAAACTTAGATAGAAAAAGAGACATAATTAAGAATAGCTGGACTATAAAGATAATATTATTTATTAAAAAAATTGGAACAAAGACAGTATCTTCTTTAAAGAATATAACTAAGAATACATTAAAACAAATGCCACTTGCTAGACAAATAATTTTTATTGCTTTGGGACTTATTGCAGTAATTTTACTTGTAACATTTTTTGTAGCTATATTTTTTAATGGATATTATTATGAGACAGGTGTAATTGCACTATTTATTGCATTTGTATCGTGTATTGCAATTTTATTATTAGCAATATTTATAATAAAAAAGCTAGACTATCTAGTTTATATTATGGAAGGTACTAAGAAAATAAAAGAAGGTGACCTTCATCATAAGATTGATATAAGAGGTGATGACAAATTTACTGAGCTAGCAAAAGATATAAATAATATAGGTCAAGGTCTTGATAATGCTATAGATAAGCAATTAAAAAGTGAAAGAATGAAATCAGAGCTTATAACTAATGTAAGTCATGATTTAAAAACACCACTTACTTCAATAATAAATTATGTTGAATTAATAAAAAAAGAAGAGAATATAACTCCAGAACATGTTAATGACTATATCAATGTATTAGATTCTAAATCAAAACGTCTAAAGGCATTAATAGAAGATTTATTTGAAGCAAGTAAGGCCAGTAGTGGTAATATAGAGCTTAAGATGGAAACAATAGAGATAAATCAACTTTTAAGACAAGCAATAGGAGAAATGGAAGAAAAATTATCAAGTGCAAGTCTTGATATAAGATTAAATATGCCAGAAGATAAGGCTTATATTTATGCAGATGGTAGAAGGCTTTATAGAGTTTTAGAAAATCTCTTAGGAAATATATCAAAGTATACACTTAACAACACAAGAGTATATATTGATTTAAAGAAAGAGGAAGAAAATATTATTTTAACTATGAAAAATATTTCATCTTATGAGCTAAACTTCAATCCAGATGAGATAATGGAAAGATTTAAAAGAGCAGATGAGTCTAGAAACACTGAAGGAAGTGGACTTGGTCTTGCTATTGCAAGGGATTTAGTCAAAATACAAGGTGGTATTTTTAATATAGATATAGATGGAGATTTATTCAAGGTTTCTATAGAATTTAGATCTCAAGAAAAAGAAGTTAAATAAATTTTTATAAAAAGCACTAATTCGAGTATTTAATCTTGAATATAGTGCTTTTTGTTATTTATAAAAGGTATTGTAACACAAAAGTAACAAATATATATTAAAATAATGATAAGAATAAGTGTATAAGAAAGAGATGTGAGAACATGAATATATTAGTAGCTGATGATGAGTTAAGTATGTTAAAAATAATAAAAGCATACTTAGAAAAAGATAGTATGACAGTACTTACTGCAAAAGATGGTCAACAAGCACTAGATTTATTTTATAAAAATAAAGTAGACTTAGCTATATTAGACTGGATGATGCCAAATATAGATGGAATAGATGTATGCAAAGAAATAAAAGAAAATAGTAACACCAAGGTCCTTATGTTAACATCAAAAGGATTAATAGATGATGAAATAGAAGCACTAAACTGTGGAGCAGATGAATATATAAGAAAGCCCTTTGACCCAAGAGTATTAATGATAAGAATCAAAAAACTTATTGGATACAGTGATGCTTTAAATATTGGTAAATTAAAAATAGATTTTAGAATAAGTAAAGTACACAAGGGTGAAGAGGAAATTATTTTGACTAAAACAGAATTAGAACTTCTAAAGTGTTTTGTTAATAATAAGGGTATGATATTATCTCGAGAAAAATTATTAGATATTGTATGGGGAATGGATTATTATGGAGGTCTTAGAACAGTTGACACTCATATAAGAAGGCTTAGAGCAAAGCTTGGTGATGATGTAATACTAACACACAGAGGATTGGGATACAGTCTGGAGGATATTAATGACAAAGCTAAATAAAAAATTATCTATAAGTATATCAATAATAGTGATATTAGTATTTATAATATCTTTTGCTATAAATAGCCAATTTGTCCATAGATATTATTTACATGAGAAAAAGAATATTATAAACAGCATAGGCAGGCAGATTGAAAGTATTGATGCTAGTACACTTATCAATGAGATAAAATCCATAGAAGAAAAATATAATGTAACAATAGTGTATGCTAATAATTTAAAAAATGAAAATAATAATAATGAGATTATTACAGAAGACTTGCTTAGAGAGTTTGGACTTAAAGGTATAATACCAAAGAAATTTTGGATATCAGAAGAAACTTTAGAAAATATTAAAAATAAAAGTGTAAATAGAGTATTTAACCAAGGTAACCTTAAATATAGCTTATTAGTAAAATTTATTTTAAAGGATAATTATATATTTGCATTAGCTATACCTATTGAACATTCTCAGGAAACTGTAAATATTATAAACAGATTTAACATGATATTAGGTGCTTTTTCAGTATTAATTATAGTGATTTTAATATTTATAATGTCAGATAGGATTATAAAACCTTTAGAAAAAATAAAGATACTTTCAAAGGATATAGAAAAGCTAAATTTTAGAACAGAAGATATAAAAACTGGAGATGAAATTGAAGAACTATCAAACAGTATAAATAAAATGAGTATAAGTCTAGAAAAAGCTCATAATGAGTTAAATAATAGAAATGAAAATTTAAAGGTATTTATAGGCAATGCCTCCCACGATTTAAAAACACCTACTGCACTTATAAAGGTATATGCAATGGGTATACAAGATGGAATTGATGATGGAACTTATATTGACACTATAATAGAACAAAGTGATAGAATGACAGAGATTATAGATAAGTTATTGTATTTTGCTAAATATGAGAAAAAAGAGATTAATTTAATCGAGTTTGATTTGAGAGATAAGCTACTTGAATGTATAAATAAATATGAAATTATTATAAATGATGAAAGTATTAATCTTGATTTAGATATAAAAGAAAAAGAGTTTATAATTTGTGCAGATGAAGATAGTATTGAAATAGTTTTAGATAATTTAATTACTAATGCTATAAAATACAATACAGATAAAAAGATAAGTGTAGTTTTATCTAAAACAAATGATAAAATACGATTGTCTGTTAGTAATTCAATCAATAAAATAAATGAAGATGAAATAGATAAAATATGGAATCCTTTTTATGTATTAGAAAAATCAAGAAGTAAAGAATTATCTGGTACTGGCCTTGGTCTTAGTATAGTAAAAGAAATATTAGAAGCTCACAATTTAGAATATAAAGCTTGTGTTAATGATAACAAAATAGAGTTTTACATTATTTTTTAATAAAAGATGACTTCGATATAAGTATAAAGCAATATTCATTTTATTTTAAGTTTCATATATAATTAAAAATTAGTAGGGTGAAAATGCTAACTAAGGAGAAGATATATGATAAAAATTATAGTTGCAGTAGATAAAGAGGGTGCTATAGGAAAAGATAATGACCTTTTATATAATATAAAAGATGATTTAAAAAACTTTAAAGAATTAACTACAGGAAATATAGTTGTAATGGGAAAAAATACTTGGAATTCACTACCTATAAAGCCTCTACCAAATAGAGAAAATATTGTTCTTTCAAATTCAATAGATAGTATTGAAGGTGCAAAAGTTATGAAGTCATTAGAAGAAGTAAAGGAATATATTGATGACTTAGATAAAGATACTTATATTATAGGAGGGGCTGCAGTTTACAATGAAGCTATAGAAAAGAAATTAGTGGACGAAGCCCATGTAACATTTGTTGATGATGAGTATAAGGATGCTGATACTTTTATATCAATAAATAAGTTAAAATCAATACTTCCTAAGCAAAGCCATATTTGTAATTTTAAAGAAGAAGATTTAAAAGCAGAATATGTAGTTCTTAGAGATTAAAAAATAAAATATAAAGCTAAATAAACATATAAACTCTAATAATTATTAGAGTTTATTTTTTTTATAAATAAATATTTTTTATATTGTAATATTCATGAAACAAAAGAATTTTATAATATCCTCATACAAGACAACAAAGGAGAGCATATATGAAAAATAAAATTTTTATACCAATAGTAGTTATACTACTTGTAGCACTTTATACAGGAGTAAGTAACTACTCATTGAAAGAAATAAATACAGAGGACTTAGATGTAAGTAAATTTATAGAAATAGCTGATGAAGTAAGCGAAAATAAAGCTCAGATAAATTGGAAGTATGTAGCATCAATAATAGGAGTAATACAAAAAAATAATTTTAAAAGTGTGGATACAGATAAAATAAAATATATATCAAATTTATTTTTAGAAGAATCTACGGATGAATATAAGTTAAATAATTTAGATTTAGTTTTAGATAAGCTTAATTTGAAGAAAAAAGAAAAGAATAGAGTTACAAACTATATAGAAGATCTAAAATACTTTGGACTAAAACCAGAAAGGCTAGGTGCAGATACTAAATATACAAAGTTTATAGATAATTTAAAAGATGACGCAATAGACAATTATAAGACTTATAAGGTGCTACCATCTATTACAATAGCACAAGCTATATTAGAATCTGGATGGGGAGAGTCATCTTTAGCAAAAGATTATAATAACTTATTTGGAATAAAAGCTGATATATATTGGAGTGGAAGCTCGGTAACCTTAGAAACTACGGAGTTTGAAGATACTAAGATAAATGATAAATTTAGAAAATATGATAATCAAGGAGACTCACTAAAAGATCATGCTAAGTTTTTGGCGGAGAATAAAAGATACAAAAACAATGGAGTATTTGATATGAATACTTATATATACCAAGCTAAAGCCTTAGAAAAAGCTGGTTATAGTACTGCTATGGATGAAAACGGAAAGAAGCTATATGCCAGTAGATTGATAGAAATAATTAGACAATACAATCTTCAGATTATAGATAGTGAAGTTCAAAGTGAAAATCTAAAGTGATGTAACATGATTGTAACAAATCCCAGCTAATATAATTACGAGGTGATATATATGAAAAAGAAGATATCTGTACTTACAAGTTGTATACTTACAAGTTGTATACTTATAGGAACTACACTTGTAGGTTGTACAAATCAAGGTACAACGCTTAAAAATGAAATTAAGCAAGAAGTAAACAATTTAGATTTTGGTTTTGAAGTAGACCCAAACACCTTTGAAGTATCAGTAGAAGTAGATGGTAAGACAGAAAAGATATCAGATCCACTACAAGAAAGAGAAGTATCTAAATTAGAAAAATCTAAGGATGAAATATCTTGGACATATCCAAAAGAGAATATTGATGTAAGTATAACAAAGGAAAATGACTATTTAGATGTTGATATAAAATCAAACTCTAAAGAAGAAACAAAATTTTCATGGCCAAAGATAAGTGGAGAAAGCTATGTTCTTCCAATACATGAAGGGAAATATATACCAAGTAATGACAAGTATTTCAAGGAATATTTAGATGGACAAGTATATAATGTTATAGAATCTTTTTCTATGCAGTTTTTCTCTGTAAATAAAGATAACTTCGCGGTGTCATATATCATTAAAAATAAGTTTAACAATGAAATAGAATTTGACACTAAAAATAATATAAATTTTACATTTGATCACGAATTCCCAAGTATAAACAAAAATAAGGAGTATGGGTTTAGAATATATTTAACAGATAAAAACATAGTAGATATGGCTAAGACCTACAAAAATTATATAGTTGAAAAGGGCGAGTTTAAAACATTAGAAGAAAAAGCAAAGGATAATAAAAATATTGAAAAGCTTTATGGAGCACCACATATATATTTCTGGGATAAATCAATAATAACAAAAGAGGATATTAAGTGGAATCTACTAAAAGATAATATGTCTCAGGACTTAGAAGACTGGATAAAACAATTACTAAAGACCAAAGTAGAAGATGGAGAAGAATCTATAGCAGTGTTTGATCAAATAAAGAGTCAAGACTATGTAGATAATTACCAAAAAACACAAATAATAAGAGCTCTTAATTCAGTTATGCTATTAGAAGAGTTTTATAATGCAGATGTATTTAAAAATACAGATGATGTTATAAATAAGGAAGTAAAAAAAGGTATCGATAAGTTAAGTAAAATTGAACTTATAAATTTAAATAAAAAACTATTAAAATCAGAATTGAAAAATGCTACTACAAAAGTGGATGACTGGGCAAAGTACAATACTGTAGATGTACTTGATGAAATGAAAAGCTCAGGACTAGAAAATGCGTGGATAGGTTTTGATGATATAGAATCTGGATATGTGTCGCCAGAGCTAGTAGAAAAAGCTAATAAATATGGATACTTAGTAGGACCATATGACTCTTATCACTCAATACACAAACCAGGTGAAGAAAAATGGAGCACGGCTAAATTTGAAGATAAGTCTTTATATGAAAATGCAACAGTAGAGAATAAAGAAGGCAAAAAACTAGAAGGATTCCAAGGTGAAGGACGAAAGTTAAACCCAATATTATCACTTCCTAGTGTAAAAACAAGGGTAAGTGATATAATGAATGATGGATATGCTTTTAATTCTTGGTTTATAGATTGTGACGCTACAGGTGAAATATATGATGATTATTCAAAGGAGCATACAACAACGCAAGAAGAAGATTTAAAAGCACGTCTAGACAGAATGGATTATATAAGAGACAAGGAAAAAATGGTAATAGGTTCAGAAGGTGGAAATGATTTTGCAAGCACAACAATATCATTTGCTCATGGTCTAGAGACTCCAGCATTTTCTTGGGTAGACCAAGATATGAGTAAGAATAAAGAAAGTAAGTATTATGTAGGTAGATATTACTCAGCTACAGGAGGAGTGCCAGAAGTATTTTCTAAACAAATACCAGTAAAAGAGCTTTATAAAAAGATATTTATTGACCCAGAGTATTCTGTGCCACTATTTAAATTAGTATATAATGATTCAGTTGTAAGTTCGTACCATTGGTTATGGGGAACTTTTAAAATAGAGGATGAAGTAAAAAATAGAATGATGAAAGAGGTACTTTATAATACACCTCCAATGTATCATATAGACAGAACAGAGTGGGATAAGCATAAAGATGATATAGTATCTCACAACAAAGTATGGACTAAGTTTAATAAAAAAGTTATAAAAGAAGAAATGACTGACTTTAAATATCTTACAGATAATAGATTAGTTCAATTAACTAGATTTGGAAGTGATGTTAAAGTAATAGCAAACTTCTCAGATAGTAGTTTTGATTATGAAGGAGACACTATAAAAGCAGGTACTCTTGTGATATATGACAAAAATGAAAAAACAGTATATTAAAAGATCAAGTAAAAAACACTAAGTTAATAACTTAGTGTTTTTTATTATTCTATAAACTTGAAATATTTGACTAACACGTTGCTCTAGCAACTGACCTGATTATAAGTAATAACATCCTAAATTTTACAGATAAGATATTAAAACGTATAATAATTTATATTAAAATAATTTAATTTAGAAAAAATAATAAAAAACTAAAACTAAATAAGACTTATTTACGAATATATAATTAGCAAATAAAAATGAGGTTAAAAAATGGACAAAGACTTAAGGCTTATTAAAAAGATTATTAAGAAAAATGATAAAGAAAGTGCTAATGAACTTATATCAATATATTATAAAGAAGTATATGTGTATGTATACAAACAAGTATCAGACAAAGAGACTTCACTAGATTTGACTCAAGAAATATTTATAAGTGTACTAAAAAGTATACATAATTTTGACAAGGGTAAATCATCATTTAGGACATGGCTATATAAGATATCCACAAACAAATTAGTAGATTACTACCGCTCTAAAAGTTATAGGTACAGCAGTATGCAAGAGAGTATTGAAGAGAAAGAAATTTCAGATAAAGATGATTTTGTAGTTAATTTAGAGCAGAAGGAAGATGTAGATAAAATACAGCAAGTAGTAAATAAATTAGACACCCAGTATCAAGAGATATTTAGGCTTAAGATATTTCTTGAAGCTACATTTTTAGAAATATCTGAAATACTTCAGATTCCAGAATCAACGGTAAAAACTAAATATTACTCTATTATTAAAAGAGTAAAAAAAGAATTTAATATTATTTAGGAGGAAGAAATGGAAAAATTTAATATAGCTATGCCAGACGATTTTGAGATAAATAATCAAATTAATATTATTCTAGATAAAGGGCTTCAAAAACAGCAATCATTTTATTCATATATAAAGAACATGTATAAAGAAATAGGATTTAGAAATTTATTTCATGATTTATCAGAGCTAACATTTTTAAGTATTTTGGTAGTTTCAGTACTAGCTTTTATTTATATAGGAGTATTAAGGGGATTAGATAAAACTCAAAATATTTATGCCTTTGTATTTACAATATCTCCGCTATATTATTTTGCAACAAATTTATTTTCATTTATAAATATGAAAGAAAATAATACTTATGATATTGAAATGGTATGTAAGTATAATTTATACCAAATCTCAGCACTAAGAATGTTAGTGTTTAGTGTTATTTCAATATTAATAAACACTATATTTGTTACAAGTATTTATAAGTATATAGATGTATTAAGAGGTATAATGATTTCTACTACTTCAGTATTTTTGTTTTCAGCAATACTTCTGTATTCATTAGTAAAAGTAAGATCTAAGTATACAAGGTATGCAGTAATATCAGGATGGGTCATTTTAAATGCTTTATTTATAAATTTAAATTTAACAAAATACACAGCTGTACTTGAGAATATGCCTATGGCTATATATGTACTTATTTCAGCTATTGCAATATATTCATACGTTAAAAACATACAGGTATTATCAAAATATAAGAAAAGCTTAATAAGTATAAACTAAAGAAGTAGGGGGATTAGGGGAATTGAAATTAATAAAATATGAATTAGAAAAAATATTTACTATAAAATCAGTAGCTATACTGATAATAATAACTGGATTAATGTTTTTAAGATTTGTGGTTCCTCATGCTAGAGTAGCGGGAAATAGAGATTTAGTGAAGAATACAGCAGTTCAGATGGTAAAAAGCTACGGAAATACTATGGAAGAAGATGAGTTTTTAGATTTTAAAGAAAAATATAATAAAAAAGTAGCCAAAGCAGAGAAAATTATTAAAGATAATAAAGAATTTGCTGATTTAGGTGTAATAAACTATGAAGAATTTTTTAAGATAACAAGAAATAATGGAGAAGAAAAATATCAAAGTCAAGAGCTAAATGATCTTTATTATAAGTATAGATACCATGATGAGATAAGTGTATTTAATGAACTATCTGAGATGGAAAACATATTAATTTGCTATGAATATACTTTATTCAAGGATGAAAATCCATATCATGGTAGCTCAATAAATGAAAATAAGTCAACATGGATAAAATCAGTACCTAGAATGAAAGAAATTATTAGTAGTGGAGATATAAAATCACTACTTCCTTATACCGTATTTGAAGAGTATGATGCTCAGATAAAGTCAGTAACAACTATTATTTTAGTAAGTATAGTACTTATGATTTCACCAATATATCTTAAGGATAAAATAACTAAATTAAACTATATTCAGTACTCATCAAAAACAGGTAGAAGCTTATTTAAGAAAAAAATAATAGTATCCTTACTTGCGAGTATACTTATAATAACTCTTCAACTGATAGTATTTTATATATATTATTCTAAGCAAGGAACTAGTGTATTCTTTGACTGTAGTATATCTGGATATTACAATACTCCAGTTAAATCATGGTACGACTTAACCTTTAAAAACTACATAGGAGTAACAATTTTATGTGTATATGCAGTAGGTATAATAATGAGTTTAATATCAATATATATTTCTAGCAAAGTAAATACATATATATCACTTTTAGGTATACAAGTTATTAATTTATTTATTTTTAATAATTTATTACTTAAGCTTTTAGTAAACTATGTAACTAGTATGTATATTAATATCAATAGATTAGGAACGGTATACCTTCCAAAGTACACATTTGAAATTGTGTATTTACTTTTAATAATTATAGTATCTACAATTATGTACATAAGAAATAAAAGAGAGCAAAAAATAGAAATTAATTAAAATAAATTAAAACTTTTTAATGACCACTTACGAATATATAAATGAATATATTTAGTGGTCATTAAATTTATAAATTAAATTACGGAGGAGACAAATGCTACAAATAAAAAACATAACAAAAAAGTATGGAGATTTTACTGCTTTAGAAAACATAAATATGGAATTTGAAAATGGTTTATATGGACTTCTTGCACCAAACGGAGCAGGTAAGACTACACTTATAAAAATGCTATCAACATTGATTTTTCCAACAGATGGAGAAATACTTTATGAAGGAAAAGAAATAGTATCTATGGATGAAGAGTATCGCAATTTATTAGGTTACTTACCACAGGATTTTGGATATTATAAAAATTATTCACCAAACAAGTTTTTAATGTACATAGCATCACTTAAGGGAATAGAAACAAGTAAAGCTAAAGCAAGAATAAAAGAATTATTAAAGCTAGTAGCATTAGAAGATGTGGCTGATAAGAAAATGAAGAAGTTTTCTGGAGGTATGATACAAAGAGTAGGTATTGCACAAGCACTTTTAAATAATCCTAAAATATTAATTCTTGATGAGCCAACAGCAGGTCTTGATCCTAAGGAAAGAGCAAGATTTAGAAACATACTTAGTGAATTATCAAGAGATAAAATAGTAATAGTATCAACTCATATAGTTTCAGATATAGAATCTATATCAAATGAAATAATTATGATAAAGGACAAGCAGTTACTTTACAAAGATAGAATAGAGAATATATGCCAGAAACTACATGGAAAAGTATTTGAAGCAGAAGTAGATAATAGTGAGATCATTGAATTTAGAAAAAGGCATTTATCTTTATCAGAAAAGCAGGAACACAAAAAAGTTAAGGTAAGATTTATTTGTGAAAAAGAGTATGATAAGTCTTGGAACTTGGTGTATCCTTCATTAGAAGATATATTTTTATATGAGTACAAAGATGATGTAATAGGAGTGTAGTATATGGATATAAAATATCATGAAATTAAAAAAATAGTACTATCTCCTATAGTACTTGCTTTAACAGTTTTGTTTATAGCATTTAACTTATTTGTTATTTATGATAATTCTTATATAAGTAATGATCTTAAAATAATTAATAATATAATAGATGAGTTTGGATATAAAATTGATGATAGTATGGTAGATAATATTAACACAAGCTATAAGACAAGGCTAGAGGAGCTTAATAAAATAACAAAAGATAAGTTAGGTAAAACCTACTCTAGCATGGAAGAGTTCTTAGATGGTGAATACCACTATACTAATATCTATGATAGTGATGTATTTACAAAAGAAGAATTAAATTTTTTTGATGAAATAAATATATTAGAATTATACTTATTTCTAGTAACTGAGCAGGTAAACTCCTATGAATCTATAGATATTCTTAAAGTCAAAGATGTTGAAATAAAATCATTTGGGCTATCTGGAGAAGCTAAAGAAATCGCTGAAAAAAGATATGAGATATTAAATAAAAGATTTGAAGAAATAAAAGAAAATAAAGAACATAAAAATTTATTTTTCTATGGAAAAGCATACAGAACACACAACTTGTTATTTGATAATATATTTTCCAAGTGTATATATGAAATAATGATACTAGTAGTACTTATTACAGCTTATTTGATAAATTATGAATTTGACAACAATACAAGCTTACTAGTGTATTCTACAAAACGGGGTAGAAACAATACTAAAGATAAATTTATAGTATGTTTATTTAGTGCAATAATAATTAGTACTATTATTTTAGGAATTACTCTTTTGGCATACTTCCTAGTATTTGATTATAGTAAAGTGCTAAATATTCCTATAAATAGTGCATTTAACTGGGAATATCCCATGCCTTATATAAATTTATTTAAAAATACAGTAATTCAGCAAATAATACTATCAATAATAGTTGTATCATTATGTTCACTAATTTTTGCAGCTATAACTTTTATAATCTCAAAGCTGGTTAAAAATAGTTATATAGTATTTTTTATATTCTTTATAGTGTTTGCTATTAATATTATGATACCAACACTTGTAGGTAAAAGCTCTGCATTAACTATGTACTTACATTTTGATGTATTTAACTTAATACTAAATCCGAGTATGTGGTTTATGTCAAAAGTACCTTTTACAGTTACTAAATACCATGAAGTGATTACTATTTTTGCATGGATGATAATTACTTTAGTAGGTAGTATTTGTTGTGTAAAAATATTTAAAAAGCAAGATATAAATTAGGGAGATATATTATGAGGATAATAATAAATGAAATAAAAAAGATATTTAATATTACCAATTTAATTGTAGTAGGTATATTAACTATATTGATGTGGGTACTTTTTATTAGCTTTGAAATCGAAGTTTTTCCAAATGGACAACCTACAACTGAAAGTTTTAACGAGAGTATATATATGCTAGAAAAGTATGGTCTAGAGATGGATGAAGAGGAGTTTAAAGACTATAAAATTCGTAGAGAAGATAAGGTAAAAGAGGCTACAAAATATTTATCAAGCAATGAAGAGAGTTTTAGACTTGGCATAAATACCTATGAAGCCTATCTTGATGCAAAGCAAAATACTTTAGATAAAAGAGGAAATGGAAATGAAAAAGAGACTGATATAAAAAATTTATTAAATAAAATAATATTTGAAGATAATATAGCGTTATTTTGGGAACTTAGTGCAATAGATTATTTTATTGAGAGATACGAGGATAAAGAGTTCTGGATGGATAGTGAGATAGATTATTCAAATAAAGTAATAGAAAAAAGACATCAAGAGTTGACTAACAGTGACAATGCAAATTCACCATTTAATTTTGTTATATACACAAATTACAATGATTTAATAATATGGATTAACATACTTATTATAATAACTATAGCTACTATGATATCTCCGATTTTTATTAATGACAATAAGAATAAAGTAAATTATCTCCAATATAGCTCAAAGATAGGCAGAAAAATATTCAATAAGAAAATTATATCAGGAATAATTTCATCAATTATATTGATTACAATTCAGTTAGGTATATTTTTTACAGTATATAAGTCTAACAATACATATCAGTTTTGGGATTGTAGTATAAATTCAGTATTTAGTGATACTTACTCATGGCTTGATATTACATTTGGGAAATACATAATACTTACAGTAATACTTACTTATATCTTAGGGGTTGCAGTTTGTATAGTATCCATGTTTGTTTCATCTAAAGTAAGTACCTATATATCACTTATAGGAATCCAAATTCCAATATTATTTGGATTTGGAGCATTTATACAGAGTGTTGGAATAAATAATGCTACAGCAACTTATCTGCCTAAATATACAGTACATATACTTTATTTAGTGTTAATGATAGTAACAGATTTATTGATTTATAAAATGATTAAAAAGGAAAAAAAGATTGATATAAAATAAATTATAATGGTCAACTATAAATAAGCATATTCACAAGACAATAAAGTGTAACCAGTTTTTAACTAAGGAATCTAGAAGTATCAATGGTTATAATAGTGTCGAGTCAAAAGTGTGACAAGAATTAAAAGTATCTGTCACAAAGTTAGTTAACATAGCCTGATAATAAATTAAAAATAAATAAAAACCTCTTTAAAGGTATAATCAAATATGCCATTAAGGAGGTTTTTTATTATATTTTGTACATTTTTTACAGATATAGTTTTTAAATAATAAGAGAATTTTTAAAGAATCTTTAGAAAATCTTTAGATTTATATAAACTTTATCTTTAAATTTTTTGTTTAGTATATAGGTATAAGTGATTAGTAAATATTTTGTTACTAACTTATTAAATTAACAAAATAAACAAGAAAGGAGATTTTTATATATGCTATTATATAATTATGAAAAATAAGGATATGTGAGGTAGCAAATGAACTTATATAGTATTTTAGTTGTAGAAGATGAAATAGAAATAGCAAAAGCAATAGAAGCTTATTTATTAAATCAAGGATACAAAGTATTTATAGCAAATAACGGTCTAGAAGGTCTTGATATATTAGAAAAAGAAGAAATACATTTAGCAATTGTAGATATAATGATGCCAAAGATGGATGGTATAGAATTTACTATGAAAGTAAGATTAGAGCATGAATTTCCAGTAATTATGTTATCAGCTAAATCTGAAGAAATAGACAAGATAACAGGATTAAATATAGGTGCTGATGATTATGTAAGTAAACCATTTAAGCCACTAGAGCTACTAGCTAGAGTAAACTCTCAGCTAAGAAGATATAGAAAGTTTTTAGAGATGAGTCAAAGTAATGTAGTAAACAAAAATTTATTTACCGTTGGAGGATTAGAACTAGATAATAAAACTAAGGAAGTGAGTGTAGATGGAAAAGTTATAAAAACTACACCTATTGAATTTAAAATATTAGAACTACTTATAAGAAACGCTGGAATAGTATTTTCTGCTGATGATATATATGATAAAGTATGGAAAGAAAGAGCAGTGAACACTGATACAATAATGGTTCACATAAGAAATATAAGAGAAAAAATAGAGGTAAACTCAAAAAATCCAAAATATTTAAAGGTGGTATGGGGTGTTGGATATAAAATCGAAAAACAATAAATATGTAATTAAGCTAATTTTAGTAATAAGTATATTAATAGCTGCAATAGGAGTATGTTTATCATATCCTAAAATTGAAAAAGATAGCTCAAAATTTAAGTACAATATGTTTGAGTCTAGTAGTGCATTTTTAGATGATATATATAATACAAATTATGCACTATACTATAAGATGTCTAAAGATGATGATAATGTACTAAGACCGTCAGATATGATTTTAGACTTAAAAGGAGCAACTAGTGATCAAGAAATTATAACTAGATATCAAGAAAAAGTTGATAAGAAAATATACGATTGGAATGACAACTTAAATAATAAATTAAAAAATCTTGATTATTATGTAAGAAATAAAGAAACTAAACAATCTAGTAAAAGACAAGGATTTAGCCAAAATCCATTTTTATATGATGATGTATATAGAGATAACTTATCGACACTTAAAGAACAGTATAGATTTTATATGATGGTAGATTATGATGAAAATGGAAATATGACTATATCGAGGGTACATAATGGAAATAAAGTAACTATATATGATAAGCTTCAAGTAATTGACAAGAATAAAGGTAATTTTGATACCTATGAATTAGAAAATGTGGAAATAAAACCTATAAAAAATATGACATATGTGTATGCTGTAGCACAAAATCTTCAATACAATGACGCTATATCTAATCGTGTATATGATCAAACAATGTATTCATATTCAGATGCATCTATGTTATTTATAAATATAGCTATGGCTTTTATAGTTTTGGTTTCTTTATTTGTTCCATATATAGAAGTAAAAGATATAAAAATAATTGATAAATTATCAAAGTTGCCAATAGAAATACTAGTAATAATAGTTTCGTGTGCATTTGCATTTATTTATAGCTCTTCAGAAATTATTATGACAAGCTCTATAAAAGGAGAGTTAATAAATTTAACTCAGATAAGCCTTAGTAAAGAAGTAGTAAGTGCTTTAACTTATTTATTAAATATAATTTACTTTACAGTTTGCTTTAGTGTAATATCTTTTGGAGTGTTTATCCTAAAGAAAATATATAAAGAAAGAATAATACATTACTTTAAGAATAACTCATTAATAGTTAAGCTTATATCATACTGTAGAAGAAAAATAAAAAAAGCTTGGAACAATTTAACTAGCTTTGATTTAAAAGATAAAAATAATTCAAAACTTGTTAAATTACTAGTGATAAATCTAATTATAATAGCTATAATGTGTAGCTTTTGGTTTATAGGTATAATAGTTGCAGTAATATACAGCATAATATTATTTACATTGATAAGAAAAAGATATACTATGATAAATAATAATTACAACGGATTACTAAAGCTTACTAATGAAATAGCAAGTGGAAATTTAGATGTTAATACAGAGGAGGACTTAGGTGTGTTTAACTCATTAAAGGAAGATGTATCCCAAGTTCAACAAGGATTTAAAAATGCTGTTAAAGAAGAAGTAAAGAGTCAAAAGATGAAGACTGAGCTTATATCAAATGTAAGCCATGATTTAAAAACACCTCTTACTTCTATAATAACTTATGTGGATTTATTAAAAGATGAAAATCTAACTAAGGAAAAAAGAGAACAATATTTAGATGTACTTGATAGAAAATCTCAAAGACTTAAAGATTTAATAGAAGATTTATTTGAAGTAAGTAAGGCAACCAGTGGGGATGTAAACTTAAATATGATAGATGTTGATATAGTGTCACTTATGAAGCAGACTTTACTAGAGTTAGATGACAAGATAATACAATCAGACTTAGTAATAAAGAAAAATATACCTAGTGAAAAAGTAATATTAAGATTAGATAGCCAACGTACATTTAGAGTATTTGAAAATCTTATATTAAATATTACTAAGTATGCTATGAGAGGATCTAGAGTATTTATCGATATAATAGACTTAGAAGACATAGTAACTATAAGCTTTAAAAATATGTCTGAAGAAGAGATTAGCTACGATATAGGAGATATAACTGAAAGATTTGTAAGAGGAGATAAATCTAGAAATACTGAGGGAAGTGGACTTGGATTAGCTATTGCAAAGAGTTTTGTAGAGCTTCAAGGTGGAAGCTTTGATGTAAATATAGATGGAGATTTATTTAAGGTGATTATTACATTTAAGAAAAACTTAAATGGGAATCTAATTAGATAAATGACAATGATTGTTAAATATTTTTAACAATTATAAAAATACTTGCAATTAGATTTAGGATTATATATAATAATAACAAATAGAAAATTCCCTTGAAGGGGAGTAGCTTTCACGAAAAGTGATAATCAATCGTCATTTCGGATTTATATCCCGGTTGATTAGCGAGTATATTAAACTTGTTAGCAAGACCTTCAAAGTAGACTAATACTGTCTACTTTGAAGGTCTTTTTTATTTTAAAAAATCAAATCTAGGGGGAAATAGTTATGTTTTACAAAAAAACATCAGAAAAAGTAATAAGACATCTAAGTAGTGACATAAGTGGATTGTCTAACCAAGAAGCAGAAAAAAGACTGAGCAAAAACGGCTACAATGAATTAGAAGAAAAGGAAAAAACTCCAACGTGGAAGCTATTTGTGGAAAGTTTTAAAGATCCATTAGTAATAATTCTTTTAATAGCAGCTCTTGTTCAAGTATTTTTAGGAGAAATAGTTGAGTCAGCAATAATATTTGCAGTTTTAATATTAAACTCAATATTAGGTGTTGTTCAAACTAAAAAAGCAGAAGGATCTCTTGCTAGTTTAAAACAACTATCAGTTCCAAATGCAAAAGTAATTAGAGCAAATGCTAAGATTACAGTACCATCGAGAGAATTAGTAGTAGGCGATATAGTAATGCTTGAAGCAGGAGATTATGTACCAGCAGACGGTAGAATAATTGAAGCTCAAACACTTAAGGTTGTTGAAGGTATGCTTACAGGTGAATCAGAACCAGTTCTTAAGCATGAAGATGCAATAGAAGATGAAAGTGCATTAGGAGATCAAAAGAACATGGTATTTAGTGGTTCTATGGTAGTTTACGGTAGAGCAACATATGTAGTAACTGGATGTGGTATGGGAACAGAAGTAGGTAAAATAGCAAACTTACTTGATACTGCTGAAAACAAAGAAACACCACTTCAACAAAAGCTTGATGACTTTGGTAAAAAGTTAGGTATAGGAATAGTTTTATTATCAGCTATAATATTTGCTGTTCAAGTAATTAGAGGTGGAAATGTAGTAGATTCATTTATGTTTGCAATAGCTATAGCAGTTGCAGCAATACCAGAAGCACTTTCTTCAATAGTTACAATAGTATTAGCAGTTGGAACAAATACTATGGCTAAAAAACAAGCTATAATAAGAAAGTTGCCAGCAGTTGAAACTCTAGGATCAACAAGTGTAATCTGTACAGACAAAACTGGTACATTAACTCAAAACAAAATGACAGTTGTAGATTCATATATGTATGGAGCTAAAAAGGCCTCTTTAGCTGATAATGTATTGGGTAGAGAAGTAGCACTTACTGATAACATGTTAGAAACTGATAAACTATCAATTGAGGCTATGTCAGACCAAGAATTAGCATTATCATTAGCTTCAACTCTTTGTAATGACTCAGACATAACTCATGAAGGGGTTGAAATAGGAGACCCAACAGAGGTTGCTCTTATAAATTATGCAGGTAAAAATAATTTAGATTATAAGATATTTAGAGAAAAATACAATAGACTTAATGAACTACCATTTGATAGTGATAGAAAATTAATGTCTACAGTTAATAAAATAGATAGCAAAGTAGTAATGTTTACAAAAGGTGCTCCAGATGTAGTATTTAATAGATGTAAATACGCATTAGACAACGGAGAGATAGTACCAATAAGTGAAGAAATAATTAACGAATATAGAAATAAAAATGAAGAGTTTTCTAATAAAGCACTAAGAGTACTTGCATTTGCTACTAAAAATATAGCAGATGAAAACTTCGTACCAAGTATAGAAGACGAAGATGAATTGACTTTAATAGGTATTATGGCGATGATAGATCCGCCAAGAGAAGAAGTATATGATGCAGTAAGAGAAGCAAAAGAATCTGGTATAAAGACAGTAATGATAACAGGTGACCATAAAACTACGGCTGCTGCAATAGCAAAAGATATAGGTATTATGGTTGATGGTGATTTAGCTCTTACAGGTCAAGAATTAGATGCACTTAGTGAAGAAGAATTAGATGATAAATTAGAGAATATTTCAGTATATGCAAGAGTTTCACCAGAAAATAAAATAAGAATAGTAAAAGCATGGCAAAGAAAAGGTAAAGTAACAGCAATGACAGGAGACGGAGTAAATGATGCTCCAGCTTTAAAACAAGCAGATATAGGAATCGGTATGGGAAGTGGTACAGAAGTTGCAAAAGATGCTTCAGCTATGGTACTACTTGATGATAACTTTGCTACGATCGTAAATGCAGTTGAAGTAGGTAGAACAGTTTATACAAACATTAAAAAATCTATAACTTATTTATTCTCTGGGAACTTAGGTGGAATAATTGCTATATTGTTTGCAGTAATGGCAGATTGGGCTAATCCATTTACTACATTACAATTATTATTCATTAACTTAGTAACAGACTCTCTACCAGCAATAGCGCTTGGTCTTGAAAAGCCTGAAAAAGGTGTAATGAACAATCCTCCAAGACAGCCAAATGAAAGTATATTAGCTGGAGGAACATTACAGGCTGTGTTAATTAGAGGTAGTATAATAGGTATAGTAACAATAGTTGCTCAATATGTAGGTATGAAGCACTCTCCAGAGTTAGGTACTGCAATGGCATTTGCTACACTTACTTTATCTAGAATAATACAAACATTTGCTTCAAGATCTAACACTGAAACAATATTTAAGTTAGGATTTACAAGTAACAAATATGCTTTAGGTGCAGTTGTAATATGTTTAGGTATGTTTGGTATAACATTAGTACCATTTATGAGAGAAATATTTGCAATGCCAGCATCATTTGGATTAATAAGCTTAGTGACTTGTTTTGGTTTAGCAGTAGTTGCAAGTCTATTAATGGAAGCTAGTAAATTTATAAAAGTAAAAGCTAAGTAAGCAAAATAATATTATTTACAAATATATAATAATTATATTGTCTTAAATAAAATAAAGAGGATGACTAATTTAAAGTCATCCCCTTTTTTTATTTTTAAAATAAAATTTGATTTCATATTCATAATAATGTTTTTTACTATTTTCAGTAAAATTATAATCTTAATTATCTCATTATTAAAACCTTATTAAATATTTTCATCTTTCTTAAAATCTCATAAACAATAAAAGTAATTGCTGTAGAAAGTACGATGATTAATATCATTGATAAAGTAGTAGATTTTATTATAGGTATAATAATAAAAGCTAATGCAAGCAAAATAGGTTGATGTATTATATACACAGCAAAAGCTGACTTATTTAAATACCTTAATACCTTATTACTTTTATTTAAGTAAATACTTGAAAATGCAACTACTGCGCCTATTGCTGAAATTAATAAAGTATTTTTAAATAAAGAATCTATTACCCAAATAAATGTATTTACTTCATCAGGTCTCATTAAGAATGTATATAAAATTCCAAACAATCCACAACCTATAAATATTAATAAGAATTTAAATTTGTTTGCTTGAATTTTTTCAATAAGAGTGATGTCTTTATATGTTATATATCCAAATATGAAAACAATAAGACATCCTAAAATACTTTTTCCCATAATACTTGGGAATAAATCACTTATTACTCCAAGAGTTAAAAGAGTTAAAATACTAAACTTGCCAAAGAATATTGATTTAATTATGTTTATTATTTTTTCTCCACAGTCACCTTTAAATATTTTGTATATTATAAATCCTCCAATTATAGAGACTACAAATAAATATAAAATAAACCATAGGTGAGCAGGAGTAAAAGCTCCATCAAATCCAGAAAAATCATTTATATTTGTGAAGAAATATTTTAGATGTTCAAAGTAATTTAAGTTAGTTTCTCCTCTCCAGACTCTTGCTAAATATGTTTGAGGTGGTACTACTACTATAATTCCAAAAATAAGTGGTACTAAAAGTTTTCTTATTCTTTCCTTCATATAATCCTTAATGCTCCTATTTTCCAAAGAAAAATGAGTGGATGCTCCTGCAAGGAAAAATAGCATAGGCATATACCATACAAATAATACTATAATTAGTAAATCAGCAAGAAAATTCTTTTGCTCTGATACTATATAAAAATCACCAAACTTACAAAATATAGCTGCTGTATGATAGGCAAAAAGCATTAATATACTTATATTTCTGATCCAATCTATTTCATGTCTTCTCATAAATGCCTCCTTATATGATTAATGTTCATATTAACTAACGTTTTCTTGATTTTACCACAAATATTATACGAGTAGTATAAAATATTTGTACTTATTTTTTTTAGAATATAAGAATAAAACGAAATAATCTTAAGAAAATATGAAATAATTTGAGTATTTATAGATGAAATTTAGGTTAAAAGGGAATACCATAATTACAGGAGATATTAGGTCAAGTTAATGCAATGCTTAATACTGTGAATATAATTGATACTAAAATCGTTAAAAATATAGATCGCGAACTAGAAAAATGGGAAAGTGGTAGATTTGATATTGCGATGGACTTACATAAATATGTATGTAATATCTGATACTGAGGCTTTTAATGTTAATTGACAAATAATACCATATTATATATAGTTTAAATTATGGGTGGTATTCTTAGGAAACCGCACCAAGTATATTTGAAGTTGAAGAATAATTTATATTAAATATGATAGTAGCACACTCGATTAGGAGGTGGGAACTATAAAAATTGGATTTATTGGAGCAGGAAAAGTTGGTTTTTCCTTAGGCAAATATCTAAAAGACAATAATACTAATTTAAGTGGGTATTACAGTAAGAAGTGGCATTCTGCTAAAGAAGCTGCAATCTTTACATCTAGTAAACCTTACGATAACTTAGAAACTTTAATAAAAGATAGTGATACTATTTTCATCACTACACCTGATGTGGAAATTGAAGGTGTATGGAATGAAATAAAAGAGTTTAATATTAATAATAAATTAATCTGCCATTGTAGTGGTTCAATTTCTTCAGAAATCTTTTCAAATATAACTGAGTATGGTGCATACGGTTATTCTATCCATCCAATATTAGCTATTTCAAATAAATACAGTTCTTACAAAGATTTTTCAAATACTTTTATAACCATTGAAGGTGATAAAAAACACCAAGATTACCTAAAGAATTTATTCATGTCATTAGGAAATAGTGTTGAAATTATATCCAAAGAGAATAAAATTTTATATCATCTTTCTTGTGTAAGTGTAAGTAATTTTGTGTTAGGCATAATAAATACAGGAATCGAGTATCTAAAAAAATGTAATTTTTCAGAGGAAGATACTTTAAAGGCTATTTTTCCACTAATAGAATTTAATATAAGAAATATTAAAGAAAATGGAACCATAAATAGTCTTACTGGACCTGTTGAGCGTGGAGACTTAAACACGATTAAAAATCATTGTGAAGTTTTAGACAAAGAAGACGAAAGTTTATATAGACTTCTTTCTAAAAATCTTTTACAAATAGCTAAAGTAAAAAATCAAAATAGGGATTATACAAAAATAGAAGAATATTTGGGGGATTAAAAATGAAAAATACGGTTATTACATTTAAAGAAGCTAAGGAAAGAAGCAAAAAACTAACTATGCTTACGTCATATGATTATTCTACAGCTAAGCTTATTGATAATGCAGGAATAAATGGTATTTTAGTTGGGGACTCATTAGGAATGGTATGCCTAGGATATGAAGACACATTATCAGTGACAATGGAAGATATGATTCACCATACAAAGGCAGTATCTAGAGGTGCAAAAAACTCTTTAATTGTTGCAGATATGCCATTTATGTCTTATCAAACATCTGTATATGATGCAGTAGTCAATGCTGGAAGGTTGATAAAAGAAGGTAGAGCACAAGTTGTAAAACTTGAAGGTGGAGCAGAAGTATGCGATAAAATAGAATCAATAGTAAAGGCTTCTATACCAGTTATGGGTCACTTAGGATTAACTCCTCAATCAGTAAATGAATTTGGAGGGTTTAAGGTTCAAGGTAGGGATGAAGAAGCTGCAAAAAAACTTATTGAAGATGCACTAGCCGTTGAAAAATCAGGAGCTTTTGCAGTTGTTTTAGAGGGAATACCATCTAAAGTTGCAGCATTAGTTACTGAAAAATTATCAATACCTACAATAGGAATTGGAGCCGGAGCTGACTGTGATGGTCAAATATTAGTTTACCAAGATATGTTAGGCATGTTTAGTGATTTTACTCCAAAGTTTGTTAAGAAGTACGAAAACTTAGGTGAAAGAATGAACGCTGCATTTAAAAATTATATAGATGAAGTAGGAAATGGAATTTTCCCAAGTGAAGAGCATGGATTTAGAGTAGAAGAAGCAGTATTAGCTAAATTATATTAGAGGATAAATATATGATAATTTTAAATACAATAGAAGAAATTAGAGAGCAAGTAAAAAAATTCAAAAATGAGGGATTAAGTGTAGGTCTTGTACCTACTATGGGATACTTACATGAAGGACATGAAAGTTTAATAAAAAGAGCGTCAAAGGAAAATGATAAGGTAGTAGTTAGCATATTTATAAATCCTACTCAGTTTGGAGAAAATGAAGATTTGGATTCTTATCCTAGAGATTTAGAACGAGATACTATAATATGCGAAAATGCTGGTGCAGATATTATATTTAATCCAAACAAAGAAGAAATATACAATAATGACTTCTCTACTTTTGTAGAGATGAACAACCTAAGTAATGAGCTTTGTGGCAAAAGCAGACCAACTCATTTTGGAGGTGTTTGTACTGTAGTTAGTAAATTATTTAATATAGTAAAACCTGACAAGGCTTATTTTGGCCAAAAAGATGCACAGCAACTAGCAATAATAAAGAGAATGGTTATAGACTTAAACTTTGATGTAGAAGTTATTGGATGTCCTATAATAAGAGAAAAAGATGGGCTTGCTAAAAGCTCGAGGAATTCTTATTTATCAGAAGAAGAAAGAAAAATAGCTACAATACTAAATAAAGCACTTAACCATGCGAAGAAGATAATTTTTGATGGAGAGAAAAACTCAAATATTATAGTTGAAGCAATTAAAGAAGTTATTAATAAAGAGCCACGAGCAACTATAGATTACATTGAAGTAGTGGATAGTGTATCAATTAAACCTATAGAATATATAGAAATGTCAGTATTAGTAGCTATAGCAGTTTATATTGGAAAAGCAAGATTAATAGATAATTTTACGTATGAAGTTTAATTAGTATATAGGGGGAATATAAGCATGAAAATGAATTTGTTAAAAGGTAAAATTCATAGAGCTAAAGTAGTACAAGCTGAGTTGAATTATGTTGGAAGTATAACTATAGATGAAGAGTTACTAGAGGCAGCAGGAATCTTAGAATATGAAAAAGTCCACATAGTAGATATTGATAATGGAATCCGATTTGAGACTTATACTATAGCAGGTGAAAGAGGTAGCGGGTTGATATGCTTAAATGGAGCTGCTGCAAGATGCGTGCAAGTTGGAGATAAAGTAATAATAATGGCTTATTGTGACCTAGATGAAGAAGAAGTAAAGAATCATAAGCCAAAGGTAGTCTTTGTAGATGAAAATAACAGAATTTATGATATTGCTAGATATGAGAGGCACGGGCAGTTATCAAACAAAATGATAATTAAGTAGATACTTAGAAAGAGAAAATAAAAAAGTAAGTCTAGTATTTAATAGCTAGACTTACTTTTTTACAGTATAAAATATATTTAGTATATAAAGATATTTTATAATACAGGATAAGATGTTTATGTAACCAAAACCTAAGTATTTAAATTTTACGCATAAAAACATGTACAAAATAGCATATAGTAGCTGATTGATTGTAATAATACAATTAAACTTATTACAAATTATAAAATAAATACTTAGGAGGAGTTATGATTAATTTTAGAGATTTAGGAGGGTATAAATCCATAGATGGTAGAAAAGTAAAATATGGAATATTCTTTAGATCTGGACATCTTTCAGACCTGTCAGTGGAAGAGAAAGAATACCTAAAAAAACTAAAAATAAAAAATATATTAGATTACAGAACAGAAGAAGAGATAAGATGCTATCCTACTCCTGAGCTAGATAATATTACTAATATAAGAATTACAGCTATGGATATGACTACAAAAAATGGATTAAAGTTTGGTTCTGTTGAAGATATGATAAAAACATTTTTGTATGTGGAGAATTCATTTCAAATACTAAAAGAAAATTATTATAATCTTCCAATAAATAATCCTTCATATAAAAAGCTAGTTGAGTTTATAAAAAATCCAGAGATGTTGCCTATATTAAATCACTGTACAGCTGGCAAGGACAGAACTGGCGTAGGATGTGCCATAATACTTATGCTATTAGGAGTTAGCAGAGAAGATATAGTAAAGGATTATTTAAAGAGTAATGATTATACTAATGAATCTATAAAAGAATTCTTAGAGAATAATCCATATGCAAAGGATGCATTTTTTAAGATAAAAAATGATGGCTATGAATTACCAATTGAAAAATTAAACTATATATTTGGAGTTAATGAAGATTATATAAATGCTTCATTTCAAAGAATTGACGAGGAATACCAAAGTACAGAAGATTTTTTAAAAGGGGAATTCAATCTAACAGAAAGAGATATTAAAGATCTAAGAGGTAAATACCTAGAATAATTTTAAACTAATTTAAAAGTAGCAAATCTAAAGATTATATTATAGAATATAAATGACGAAGTAGTATGAATTATTAAAATTAGACTACTATAATTTTTGCAAAAGGGGAATAAGATGGATATTATTGTTGTATTAAATACAATGTTAGTTTTATTTGGAATACTAATGCTTGGTTATATAGTTAATAAGTTAGGTATTTTAGATGAAGCTACAAATAAAAAAATTTCGGAATTAATTGTAAAAGTAACTTCTCCAGCTTTAGTAATAGCTTCAGTATGTGGAGATTCTGTTATGGGAAGTAAAAAAGACGTCATATTTATTTTAATATTAGGTATTTTATTATACTGTGTCCTTCCTATATTTGCTCGAATCGTAGTAAAGTGCTTTAAAGTGGAAGAAGAGAACTTTGGAATTTATCAAATGCTACTAATTTTTGCAAATACAGGATTTATAGGATTTCCAATTTTAAAATCAATTTATGGAGATGGAGCAGTATTTTATGCATCCATACTAAACATACCATTTAATGTGTTAATTTTCTCTTATGGAGTATACTTACTTACTAAAGGTAGTGAAGAGAAAGCTAAGTTTGATATTAAGAAATTGGTAAATCCAGGTATAGTATCAGCAGTATTGGCACTTATTATTTATCTATTAGATATTAAAGTACCTGCTACAATAGCTGATATATTAGGTACTGTAGGAGATAGTACAATACCTTTATCAATGATGGTAATAGGTTCTTCTCTAGCACTAGTACCTCTAAAAGAAGTGTTTAAAATTTCTAAGATATATCCACTAGCACTAGTTAAGCTTATTGTCATGCCTATAATTATATATGTACTTTTAAGTTTATTTTTAGATAATCAATTTATTATTGGAATTATAAGTGTTACAGTAGGTTTACCATCAGGGTCTATGACGGTTATGCTTAGTAATCAATACAATAGAAATACACAGAGTGCATCAATAGGAGTGTTTATTACTACATTATTTTCTATTGTAACAATACCTTTAATAATTAATATTTTACCTATTTAGATTAATTAATAATAAGTAAAAAGGCTTGAGTATTTTATACTCAGGCCTTTTAATATTTATATAAATAAAAAATTAGTAAAGACTAGTAATTCGAAGAGATGCATCTATTACTTCTATACGAGTATCATAATTATTTAAAAATAATAATGATAACATATTATTTTCAGTAATAGAATTAAATAATACTGAGCCATTTAGAGTTACAATACAGTTCAGTGAATTGTAATTTCTAACTTCTGACACTGAACCAGGTATAAACTCGTTGTTAATTGCTAGACCAGCTTTCACATAATATTTATCAGAGCAAGATAAAAAAGTGATACTCCATTCTAGGCTCAATACTCCAAAATCTTTAAGCATTATTCCTCGATTATTCTTATCAAATTTTAAACAATAAAGATCAGTAAATAATCTACGAAGAGGTATCCTATCAAACATTGAAGAATAGACATCATCTGATAATACGTATTGAGCATAAATTCTAAATAAATCTTCAGTAGAAGCAGGTCCAGTGGGACCCCGCAAACCTTGAGGCCCAGTGGCGCCAGTATCACCTTTCAATCCAGGAATCCCATGAGCACCAGTAGGACCAGTATCACCTTTCAATCCAGGAATGCCTTGAGCACCAGTAGGCCCAGTAACACCGTTTAATCCGGGAATTCCCTGGGGACCAGTAGGTCCAGTAACACCGTTTAATCCTGGAATACCCTGTGGACCAATAGATCCAGTAACACCGTTTAATCCAGGAATCCCGTGAGAACCAGTAGGACCGGTAACACCGTTTAACCCAGGAATACCCTGAGAACCAGTAGGACCAGTAACTCCATTTGATCCAGGAATTCCTTGAGAACCAGTAGCACCAGTAGGTCCTTGAGGCCCACCTGAAGGTCCGGTAGGTCCAGTAGCACCAGTAGGTCCGATAATGCCTTGAGGCCCAGTAGGACCACCTGCAGGTCCAGAAGGTCCAGTAGGACCGGTAGCACCAGTAGGCCCACCTGCGGGACCAGGAATCCCATGAGCACCAGTAGGACCAGTAACTCCATTTAACCCAGGAATACCTTGAGAACCAGTAGGCCCAGTAATTCCATTTAACCCAGGGATCCCATGAGAACCAGTAGGACCAGTGACCCCATTTGACCCAGGAATCCCTTGAGGCCCAGTAGGTCCAATTACCCCATTTAACCCAGGAATCCCTTGAGAACCAGTAGGACCAGTAATTCCATTTAACCCAGGAATCCCTTGAGGCCCAGTCGGACAAGCCATACAACTTAATATAATAGTACTAGTAGTATTAGAATTGCTAGATCCAGATATAGAAATAGAAGAGTTAGGGTCCATCTTATAGGTATAGTTAAAAGTTGCATAATTGGTAATTAAATCATCTGAATCACTATTATTGACTTTAACGCTAAATTCTATTTTTTTACTTTGAGATGGTAAAATATCACCTATATTTACAGGTGCTTTAATAGGATTACCAGACAATGATTTACCATCGACAGAAAGAGAGCCGTCAACAAATTCAACATTGCTACTTATATTATCATTGAATAGAACATTATTAGCTGCTATATCACCAGAGTTAGAAACTGTAATTGTATATCGAAGAATATCTCCATTAAAAACCGCTACCTTATCAACTGATTTATTTGAAATCAATTCAAGAGCATTAATTATAGTATTTACAGTATTACTATTAATTGTACCAATATTTTTATTTCCAAGGGAATCAATAAAGTTATATATTACTTGTCCTACATTATTAATAGTAGTACCAAGTTTTATACCTGAATCTACTCTGACTTGATAAACTATAGTAATCTCTTTATCTACATCTATTGTACCTAAATCCAAAGTATTATCTGAAGGCCAGTTAGTAGATACTCCATTTACCGTTAATGAATTATTAACAAATGTAGTTTCGTTTGGAAAAGGATCAATAAATTCTACATTTGTAAGAGTTGCAGGTCCTTTATTAGTAAATTGTATAGTATAAGTTAATACATCATTAGGAGATGTATAAGCTTTGTCGACAGTTTTATGAATATTAGTAATAGGGGCAGGTTCGAGTTCTTTAAGTTCTATGTTATCAACTGCAAAATCATTCCCAGACGCAGCAGGACCTTCACTAATAAAAGTAATAATTAAACTAGTATTATTTCCACTATTAAACATATCTCCAACTTCATTCCAGGTAGGTATGTTAGTTACAGGAAAAACATTATCCAAAATTACTTTATATAAAATATCTCCATTTAAGTTAGATATTTCTATTCCAAGTTGAGGTTTTACTTCTAAAGGATTTTTATCAATATTACATAACCATGTTAAAAATACATAATTTGTATTTGGTTTTACACTAACTTGTTCTTTAAAAAATGGATTGCCAGGAAAATCGCCATTTACTATAGCAAACCTTCCAGTTTCATCACCCGATGATAAATTCCACCAGTCCCCAAGAAAACAGTTATCATTAGTTATATTAACCACAGTATAATCACCATCATGAACAGTGTCATAACCATATTTCACATAATTAAATGATGACTGGATATTTGGATATGGTTCAGTTTCAGGACTTGATTGTGTAGGTGATCCATTTGGTAGAGTACCCCAAGTACCATGATCAGCATAAGTTATAAGATTATCTCCAATAGTAACATAGTTATTTAATGTAAGAGGAATTTTTCTGATGGGAGAATCTAAGAATATAATATTACTTATATCAGAACGTCTTACAGTGAGAAAAAGAGTGTTTGGGCTTAATGATACTATATTTGTAGTATCAGAGGTTGTACTTTCAACTTCAGAAACATCAGGGTCAGAAGGCACTATATCACGGATAATAAAAGCTTTTTTAAAGTCTCCAGGGCTTGTTAAATTTGTTTTCATTTTTGCAACTTCTATAACTTGATAATCTCCAGAAGGTACATTAATAAATTGGAATTGTCCAGATTCATCTGTTAGAACTATTAGTCCAAGTTTAGTAGATAAATTTTGTAACAGTATAGGTATATTTTTTATACCATAGTTATTCCTATCAATAAGCTCGGCAGTACTATCTGGATTAAATATTAATTTTCCGGTAATGATCACACTAAATACTCCTTTCAAAGTTTTAGATTATATAATTTCATTATTATATTATTCTAAAAAATTAATATAGTTCATACTTTAAGGGAAAAAATGTAGAACTATAAACTATTAGTTGGATTTTGCTATAGCCATAAAAAATATGAAATAGTATAATTACCATAATGAGATCAATGCGATAAGTTGTTAAGTTACAACAAAAAAGCTATGAGCTTAGAACGTTAAGTTCTAAACTCATAGCTTTTCTAATGGAAACTTATAGCTAGTCATAAACAAGATGTCGTCTTAAACCAAGGGTAGAATATTTATGTTTTTAGTCAAAGATATTTATCATTTCGCCGCCATACTCTACACCAGTACTTTTACCAATTCCTTCAAAAATTATACTATTTATTTTTATATCTTCTAAAATCATATGTACTTTGCCACTTAGTGTTTCTCTAACAAGTGGAATCATATGACCATTTTTAGGTCCCATACACAATACAAAATCATCTTTATCTGTGGAGGTTTTTAGAGTAAGTCGAAGATTCTTCTTAGATACAACAAGCTCAATATCTTCTCCAATACTGTTTAATTTAAGCTTGCTATTATTTATAGTAGTAAATCTATAGAATTTATTACCCACAGTGACTCCGATTAAGAATCCACGAAAATGTTTAACTGGAAAAGGTATAGTTGCTAGGGAACAGGTAACACTTACTTTTTTCGTATCAAAGTTATTACTTTGAACCCAAAGCCAAGATTTAGGGAAGCTTTTACCCCAATTTTTTTCTACATAAACCTTACCTCCAGTAAAGTCTACTACTTTTCCATCTATATTTAAGCTACCAATAATATCTCCATCTAAAATACATACTTGACTATAACACTCCATAAAAGAAAGATAATTATAAAATCCCATACTACCCGGGTTAACAGTTGTATCAGGCCATTTTGCTATATTTTTAAACTTTATATCACCAATAATATATTTATTTTTGTACCTTAAATGCAAATTTATACCATCCAAAGAGAAGGTATTAGAATCTATACTTATTTTAAATCTATCATTATTAAATCTAAATGATTTCTCAGTAAATTTCTTGTAATCATAAGTATTATCATATCCATTTACTATTTGTATAAAGCTGTGATGATGGCAAGGATAGTCACCATAAGATATACCTGGTATAAATGCAAATTTATAGAGATTATTTTTATCAACTATTTTAAAATACCATCCTTCAAAAAAGTTTGTACTCTTTTTACTGCCATGGTATAAATCTGGATTGATTATATTTTTCATATTTTTTCCTCCAATTCTTTCTACCTTATAATAATGGCTCATTTTGGAGAAAATATACCAGTATACATAAATATTATGAATGGATGTGAGGTATATTGGAAAATCGATATGAAAATAAAAATGAATCTTATTGGATATTAAGTTCTCAAGGTAAAAGCTATAAATCTCTAAAAGAAAATACTAAAGCTAATACTCTAGTAATTGGTGCTGGTATAACGGGTATAACAACAGCTTATTTATTAGCAAAGCAGGGAATAGACGTAGTACTTGTAGATGCTGACAAAATAGCTTATGGAAGCTCAGGAAGAAATACTGGAAAGGTAACAGCTCAGCATGACAATATGTATTCAAAAATAAACAAAAAATATGGAATGGATGTAGCAAGGCTTTATTATAAAGCTAATGAAAGTGCATTAAACCTAATAGAAGAAATTATTAAAGAGAATAAAATAGACTGTCATTTTGAAAGACTTTCTTCTTATATATTTACAGAAAGAGATGATTATGTAAAAGATATACAAGATGAATATAAGATATGTAGCGATATAGGTATAGATTGTGAGTATCACAACAAATTGGATATACCACTTGATATTAAAGCTGCATTAAGTTTTAAGAATCAAGGGCAATTTAATCCAAAAAAATATCTAGATGGATTAATAAAGGTGGTAGAGAGACTTGGTGTTAGAATATATGAAGACTCTCCTATAGAGGATCTAGAAAAAGGAGATGTTTGTACAGCAAGAACTAGAGATGGATATACTATAGAGTGTAAAAAACTAGTAATAGCATCGCACCTTCCTTGGTATGATGGACTTAATTTATATTTTGCTAAGGAAGATCAAGAAAGGTCTTACTTAATAGGAGCAACACTAAACTCTGACCTACCCAAAGGAATGTATATAAATCTTGAGAGACCTTCATTGACATTTAGAACTTATGAAGGTGAAAACCAAAAATTATTAATCTTTGGTGGTGGAGATCATAAAGTAGGTCAAGGTGGCAAAGAAGGCGAAATATATGAGAATTTAAAACAGTTTGCAAGAGAGAAATTTAATCTAAGTGATTTCAAATATCAGTGGTCAGCACAAGACTGCATGAGCTTTGATGATATGCCATTTGTAGGTAATGTGAATACAAAGCAAGAAAATGTATATGTAGGAACTGGTTATTCTAAGTGGGGTATGACTAATGGTACTATGGCTGCTAGCTTAATAAGTAATCTAATACTTAAGAAATCATCAATTTATGAAGATATATTCAAGCCAACTAGAGTTGGAGTATATATGACAAAAGATTTTGTACTTGAAAATCTAAATGTAGCAATGAACTATGTATCAGGAAAGTTAAGTTCAGGTAAAGAAGAGACAACACTTGAAAAAAACCAAGGAGAAATAGTAAATATAGATGGTAAAAGATATGGGGCATATAAAGATGACAAGGGTGAACTTTATATAGTAGATATTACTTGTACTCATCTTGGATGTGAACTCAAATTCAATGGAGCAGAAAAGACTTGGGATTGTCCATGCCATGGTTCAAGATTTGATTACAAAGGAAATATTTTAGAGGGACCTGCTTTAAAACCATTAAATTTATATGGAAAAGGAAAAAATGATGTAAACCCTAAGTTAATATAGTATAATCAATACATTAACTGGTAATTTTAGAAATATTAAGGGGGCATTCTATGAAAGAAAATAAATATCTAAAGGTCTTTACATGGTTACTTTATTTAATATATATAGGATCATTAGCATTCTTTATTATTAAACAAGAGTATATGTATATTGGAATAACATTATTTTGTTTGATATCAACAATTATACTTCGTATGTGTAATAAAAAAATAAATAATTTAGTTAATAATAATCTGTATGTTGTATTAGTAGCATTTATATTGTTCTCATCTTTACTTGGAACTTGCTATAATTTTTACGATATAAACCATTATGATGATTTCCTACATTTTTGGTCTGGAATTATAGCTTGTAGTGTGGGATTGTCTATAATAGACTTCTTTAATACTCCTAAGCAAATTAGAGATATGAGTAAGGTATTTATAGTGATATTTTTACTTATGTTTGGTGTAGCAGTAGGTGGATTCTGGGAGATTATGGAGTTTGGTATTGATAATCTACTTGGTATGCACACTCAAGCAGGAGGTCTAAATGACACTATGATTGATATGATTGATGGATTGCTTGGAACAATAGTAATGATGCCTTTCGCTATGAAAAAAATAAGTAGATACTAATAATATTAAGAATCAATTATAAATAACTAAGAACATTACAGAAACATTTATTCACACTAATTTAAAAATAAGATATGCTAAAATAATCAGGTAGATATATAGCATATCTTATTTTAATTTTTAAATGAAGCGAATTCTTATACAAAGGAGAGGGGAAGAATGAAGGAAAATAAATACGATAATAATAATTTTTTTAATCAATATAAGCAAATGAATCGTTCTGTCAATGGACTTAAAGGTGCAGGTGAATGGCATGAGCTTCAAAAGATGTTACCTGACTTTACAGACAAGAGAGTTTTGGATTTAGGTTGCGGGTTTGGATGGCACTGCAAGTATGCAATTGAAAATGGAGCAAAGTCGGCTATTGGAATAGATTTATCAGAAAATATGCTTAAGGAAGCTAAAAGAATAAATCATTCTGAAGCTATTGAATATATAAAGATGGCAATAGAAAATATAGACTACCCTAAGGATTCTTTTGATGTAGTAATAAGTTCGTTAGCATTTCATTATATAAAGTCATTTGAAGACATTTGTAATAGAGTAAGTAATTGTATTGTAAGTGGAGGGTCATTTGTTTTCTCAGTTGAACATCCTATATTTACAGCACAAGGAACACAAGATTGGTATTATGATGAGAATGGAAATAGAACGCACTGGCCTGTAGATAGATATTTTACTGAAGACATTCGTAAATCAGTATTCTTAGGTGAAGAAGTTATGAAATATCATAAAACAATGACAACTTACTTAAATACATTAATCAAAACAGGATTTGAAATGACAGGTATTGTAGAGCCAATGCCACAGGAATCAATGCTAAAAGAGAGTTTAGAAATGCAAGATGAATTACGTCGTCCTATGATGTTATTAATATCTGCAATAAAAAAATAAAGATTAATAATAAAGTATTAAGCCGTATCAACAAATATATGATAGGGCTTTATTTTATTTAAAATATATTTATGTGATTATGATTAAATACTTACTAACAATATTTTATGCTATAATATATTTACAAATCATAAATAAAAGGGAGATTATATATGAAATCTAAATTTAGATTAGTTACCGGATTAAGCTCCGAGCAAAGACTGTAAATATTCAAAACATGATTTGTTAGGAGCTGTATTTAAAGTGCATACTTAAAAGTGTTTTGTGCAGTTTTTGCTCATTTACTTAAAACTAAAAAGTAGATGGGAGCAAGGATTATGAAATATGAAAAAGCACAAAATATATTACCAAAAGATATTATTGAGTTACTTCAAGAATATATTGATGGTGGTTATTTATATATACCAAGAAAATCTGATAACAAAAAAGTCTGGGGAGAAACAAGCGGATTAAAATCAGAATTAAAAGAAAGAAATATTGAGATATTTAATAAGTACTCCAAAGGATTATCGGTTAGAGAACTTAGTAAAGAATACTATTTATCTGAAAATAGTATTAGAAGAATAATAAGACAGCAGAAGATAATAGATAATACCATCGATACTTAATTAATAAATTAAGTATCGATTTTTTATATTATTGTAACTTTACATACTCCCATAAATTATTAAAATAATTGTTTATAATGGGATATACTGGATAAATATATTAATAATAGTAATTATTACTACTTTTGTAATTAATAATATTGGGGAGGAAAATATATGAGTATATCAAATATAAGTTGGATGGGATTTAAAGAATTAGTATTAGTAGATAGAGTAGAAGAATGTCCAGGAATAGTTTCATTTTATTTTAAGGATAAAAATGGAGATAAGCTTGCTAAGCATAAGCCAGGTCAGTTCTTACCATTTAAAATAAAAACAGATGATTCAAAATACAAGGACGCAATAAGAACATATAGCTTATCAATAGTTTCTAATGAAAATATGTATAGAATAAGTGTAAAGAAAATAGATGGTGGATTAATAAGTTCATATTTACACGATAAGTTAAATATTGGGGATTCTATTGAAGCAATGGCACCATCAGGAGTATTTACAATTAAGGAAAGCTCAAAGAATAAGCCGATAGTATTGATATCTGCAGGAATAGGTGTAACGCCACTTTTATCAATGCTATATGAAGAGTCAAAAACAAGAGATGATATATATTTTGTTCAAGCAGTTCAAAACTCAGATATACATCCTTTTAAAGATGATATAAAGTATATATCTGATGATAAAGGATTTAAGAATACTATTTTTTACTCTAATCCATTAGACAAAGATCAAGAGGGGATAGACTATGACTTTATAGGTCGTGTTAACACAGAGTGGATAAAAAATAATCTTCCATTAGATGCTGATTACTATTTCTGTGGACCACCACCATTTATGAAGGGAGTGGAAGCTTCTTTACTTGAGTTAGGAGTAGATAAAGATAGTATCAACTATGAATTATTTAGTTAAAATATAAATAAAAGTAATGTAGTAGAAGGAGATGAAGTAATTAGACTTCATCTTTTTTATTTGCTTAAAATAATAATTTGGAATAAAATATTCTTAATTGCTTATAGATTCGTGTAAATACAAGAATATTTTATATAGTAATAAATAAAAAATAGTAAATACATATATTGACTTGGAATAAAAAATCATATATTATGTATTCGGGAGGAATAATTTATCATGAGTGTAATAGTAAAACTTAATTCAAAGTATAATGACCTATCGGCGACAGAGAAGAAAATTGCTGACTTTATAATAAATAACACAGAATTAATAAAGGGGTTCACTTCTAGTGAGTTAGCCAAACAAATAAATGTTGGACAATCTACTATTGTTAAATTTGTAAAGAAATTTGGATACAAAGGCTATACCGATTTTAAGATGTCTTTAATTGAATCTAGTATGTCAAATTATAATTCAAGTCAATTGATTCACAACGATATATCAATTGAAAGTTCTATAGATGATATATATCTAAAGCTGATTGAAGAAAACATTAAGTCGTTAAAAGCTACTTATGAATTTTTAAATGAAGATTTATTAAATGAAAGTATAAAAATACTTAATGAATCAAATAAAGTACTAGTAGCAGGAATTGGAACATCAGGTCTTGTTGCTAAAGATATGCATTACAAACTTTTAAAAATAGGTAAATGCTCTTTATACAGTGATGATATGCACATAAGTTATCAGATGCCTTTATTAATGGAAGAAAATGACGTATGTGTACTTATTTCTTATTCAGGAAAAACAAAAGAAATTATAAAGCTTGCAGAAGCATTGAAAGAAAATAATACAAAGATAATTTTAATTACAGCAAATGAAAAAAGTCCATTAGCTAAAATATCTGATATTGTTTTGACGGTAGTATCTGATGAAACATTCTTTAGAACATCAGCTATGAGCTCTAGAATAACTCAGCTATCTATTATAGATATTATGTTTTTAGGATTAGTAAAAGAAAACTATGAAACATCTATGGACAACATAGCCCAAAGTAGAAATATTACAGGGTGGATTAAATAAGGGGAGGAATTGGTATGGTAAAAATAAAGCATTTATCAACAGAAGGAAGAAATAAAGACTCAGTAGATATTGATATAATGTCTGTTAAAGATGTAATAACAACTATTAATAATGAAGATAAAACAGTAGCTTTTTCTATAGAAAAAGAATTAGATTCTATAGAAAAAGTTGTAAGTGAAATGATAAATACATACAAAAATGGAGGGAAAATAGTATACATGGGTGCTGGTACTAGTGGTAGATTAGGAGTACTAGACTCAGCTGAGTGTCCTCCAACATATGGTATAGATCCCAACAGAATAGTTGGTCTTATTGCAGGTGGTGAGAAAGCGTTTATTAAAGCTGTAGAAAATGCAGAAGACAATAGAGAACTAGGTATAAGTGATTTAAAAAATATTAATTTATCTAGTAATGATATGTTAATAGGAATAGCAGCATCAGGAAGAACCCCTTATGTTGAAGAAGGTCTTAAGTATGCAAATGAAGTTGGAGCAAAGACAGCTACATTAACTTGTAACAAAGGTAGTTTAATAAGTAGGTATGCTCAAAATAATATAGAAATAAATGTTGGACCAGAAGTAGTTACAGGCTCTACTAGAATGAAGGCAGGTACTGCGCAAAAATTAGTGCTAACAATGATGAGTACAACATTAATGATCTCATTAGGCAAGGTATATAGTAACTTAATGGTAGATGTTAAGATAACAAATGAAAAGTTAAATGAAAGAGCAATAAATATTGTAACCGAGATAGCTGATTGTAGTAGAGAAGAAGCAATAGATGCTTTAAGTAAATCAAATGGACATGCAAAGAGTGCAATAATTATGATTATGCTAAAAGTTGAATACAAAGAAGCTATTGAAAAACTAGATATGTATGAAGGGTCAGTAAGAAGGCTATTAATGGCTGAAATATAGAAAAACATAATGAGGGAGATAAGGCATGAATTTAGAATTGATTTCAAAACAAATTGTCGATGGTTTAGGTGGAGAAAAGAACATTTCAAATTTAACAAATTGTATGACTAGAGTTAGAGCTACTGTAAAAGACAAAGCTCTAGTCAATATAACCGAATTACAAGATATTGATGGTGTTATTGGAGTAGTTGAAGATAGTACAATTCAAGTAGTAGTAGGACCTGGAAAAAGTAGAAAAATAGGAGACTATATAAATCAAAATTATAAGTTTAATAGTGAATCAAGTAGTAATGATAAAGACTATGTAGCTGAAAATAAAGAAAAAAGAAAACAAAATGATAATAAATTTAAACAAGCATTAAAAAAGGTAGCTAATATATTTGTTCCATTAATACCAGCAATCATAGCAGCAGGTCTTTGTAATGGTATAGCAGGATATTTTACTAATACATATGCAGCACAAGGTATTACTGAAATACCTATCTGGATAACGTTTTTACAAACTATAGGTAATGGATTGTTTGGATATCTAGCAATATTTGTTGGTATCAACTCAGCAAAAGAGTTTGGTGCAACAGAAGGTCTAGGTGGAATGATAGGGGCAATAACTATAAGTGCAAATATAGATACCATATCTCAGATGTTAGGTTTATTTAATGCTGATAACAGATTAAATAGTATACTAATCTCTGGTAAGGGTGGAATTATAGGTGTTATTGTTAGTGTAGCTATACTTGCGTTTATTGAAAAAAGAGTTAGAAAAGTTATGCCAGATGTATTTGATAATATACTAACTCCATTAATATCAATATTATTAACTTGTATGATAACTATATTTATAATAATGCCTGCATCAGGATTTGTATCTGATGGAATAATGAAAGTGTTAGAAACTTTAATAATGACAGAAGGTCCTATGGCAATAGTTGGAGGGTTTATATTATCCGCAAGTTTCTTACCATTATTAATGGTAGGACTACATCATGGATTAATTCCTTTTTATGTATTACAACTTGAAAGCACTGGAAGTATAACGTTATTCCCAATATTATGTATGGCAGGAGCTGGTCAGATAGGAGCTGCATTTGCAATATATTTAAGAGCTAAAGGAAGAAATGAAAAGTTAAGAAATGTTATAAGAGCATCTTTACCAGTTGGTTTATTAGGGATAGGTGAACCCCTATTATATGGAGTTACCCTTCCTCTAGGAACACCATTTATAACAGCATCTATTGCAGGAGGATTTGCAGGTGCATTTGCATCATACATGAAGGTTGCATCAATAGCATATGGACCGGCAGGACTTACGGCAATACCTATAATGCTTCCTGATAAAATGCTTTATTACTTCTTAAGTTTATGTATTGCTTATGTACTAGGATTCTTATTTACTTACTTCTTTGCAGTTCCAAAAGGAATAGATGAATATTAAGATAAGATTGAGATTATATAATACATATAAGTTACTTTATAAAAGAGCTATTTACATGGCTCTTTTTCTATATTTATTTTATACTAATTAAGTAAAATAAAAAATACATATATCAATGAGGTGAAGTTTTGTGAATATATTAATATATTTTTTAGTAGGATTAATTGCAACTACAAGTGGAGCTATTTCAGGACTTGGAGGAGGAGTTATAATAAAGCCTGTGCTTGATATGCTAGGTGATTATAATATAGCCACTATTGGTGTGCTGTCAAGTTTTACTGTTTTTTCAATGTCTGTTGTTTCACTTGGTAAGAATATAAAAAACAAAGTTAAGCTAGATGGAAAAAGGACTGTAGCTATTGCACTTGGCTCTATACTTGGAGGAAATATTGGTAAGAACCTATTTACTTTATTCATAACTATTTTAAATAATGAGGTAATGGCTCAAAAAATTCAATCAGTTGTTTTATTTTTATTAATGTTTATAGTATTAATATTATATATAAATGACGATAAGATTAAAGGATTTAAAGTTAAAAATGTATTTGCATGTGCTTTGGTTGGAGTAACACTTGGGGTAGTAGCTTCATTTTTAGGAATAGGAGGAGGCCCACTAAATGTAATTGTATTAATGTACTTATTAGGTATGGATACAAAAGAAAGTTCTATTCACTCTATATTTATAATATTCTTTTCACAAGGTTCAAAAATTTTATCAGTTATGTTAGGTGAAGGTCTTGGAGTATATAATTTAGAAGTCTTAATTTATATGATTATTGGAGGCATTAGTGGAGGATTCTTAGGCAGTTATTTATCGAGTAAGATGAATATGAAAAATGTAAAGAGTCTATTTTCATGGTGCATGATAATAATTATGTGTTTCAATTTTTATAACATAATAAAATAAAATTAAGTTACTGGGGGGATTATTATATGAAAATTGTAAAAATGAGTAAAGGTCATGCTGTGTCTTATTTAGACTGGAAATATGAAAAGCCCTATGAATTTTATAATACTCCATTACATGCAAGAGATGAAGCCGATGCTGAAATCTTTGATGATAATGGAGTGGATTTTTTCTCTGTACTGGATGAAAAGGAAGATTTATTTGGTATATATGAATATAGCTTTAGTAAGGACATTATGGAAATTGGATTTGGAATAAGGCCTCAAGGTACAGGTAAGGGTTATGGTAAATGCTTTGTTAAAGAGTGTATGAATTTTGGTCGAAGATATTATAATTACGATGGAAAAATAACTCTTCGTGTTGCTGATTTTAATGAACGTGCTATTTATTTGTATAAATCAATTGGATTTATAGAAGTAGGATTTGAGAATACGGAATCATTTGGAACGCCTGTTACATTTATAAAAATGGAACTTTTATAAAGTAAATCTGGACAGATAAACAACATTATCTGTCCAGATTTTTTTATTTAGATAATATTTGTATTATCAATATTATATGGAGAACGATATGAAAAGTGAAAACCTGAAGAAGACGAGGAGATATTTATATAAATAAAATTTTAGTAAAAGAATAAAAAGTAAGGTATTTACAAAAAGTAAAAACAAAAGCCCCAAAATAGAAGCTCAATGAATATTTAAAGCTACAATACGAAAACTGTAATGAATTTAAATATCATAATTTGCTTTTAAATAGGATTTTCTCATATGATTTTTCAAAATATTATAACTATGAGATAAAACAAAAGAAATACTGTGAAAAACATGAAAAAACATGAAAAAATATGTCGAATTAGGCTTAGGGCATGTTATAATTGATTTAATCGACAAAAAGGAGGAAAATTCGATATGGAAAAGAAATTACCAAAAGAAGCTTATGGCGGTGTATCGGGAAAAGATTATGTTCCTTATATAACGGATAAGTCTAAAAAAGGGTCAAACCTTGCAGTTATGATAATAGGTATAATATTAGCTGCTTTATTTGCGGCATCGACTGCTTACTCTGGTATGAAATCAGGGTTAACGGTTGCAGCAGGGATACCTGGTGCTATAATAGGTTCAATGCTTATAGGAGCGTTTGCTCGTGATAAAGGTATACTTGGTAAAAATATTATACAAGGTATGTCAAGTGGTGGAGAGTCTATAGCAAGTGGTATGATTTATGTATTACCAGCAATTATATTAATAGGTAGTAAAATTACTTTTGTTGAAGGAGTAATAGTAGGTGTAGGTGGAGCTCTATTTGGTATAGGGTGTCTATCATTAGTTTACAATTACCTAATTGTTGAAGAACATGGAAAACTTATGTATCCAGAGTCTATGGCTATTTCTGAAACTTTAGTTGCATCTGAAGGTGCAGGAGACGCTATAAAGTTTATGGGAATTGGATTTGGAATAAGTGGTATAATAAATGTTTTAACAAGCTCATTCTTAAATGTTGTTAATAATACTATGACTTTTGTAGGAAGTAAATTCTATAAGTGGAAATTCTCTACAGAAGTAAATCCATTACTATTAGGTATAGGATTTATAGTAGGTCTTGAAGTATCTTTAACTATGTTTGCAGGATCTATATTATCTAACTTTGGTATAGCTCCTTTAATTGGTTACTTTACTGATATGGCAGCAAATAACATGAATTCATGGAATGATGCTTCAATAATCATTAACCAAATGGATGTTAATGCAATATCTGGAAGTTATGTTAAGTATATAGGAGCAGGGATGATGCTTTGTGGTGGTATAATAGGAGCTTTAAAACTTATACCAACTATAGTTGTTTCAATAAAAGAAACATTAAAAGCAAAATCAAGCAATGATGGTAGCACAGAAGGTAATTCTGGTGAAATGATAATACTTTTAGGTGGTGTTGTAATAGCATTTGTAGCAGCATTTGTAATATCTGGAAGTATTAAAATGGCTATAGTAGGAGCTATAGTTTCATTAATACTATCTTTATTATTTGTAATAGTTGCAGGACGTTTAACAGGTACAATAGGAACATCAAATCTTCCTGTATCAGGTATGACAATAGCATCATTAGTTATATTAACATTAGTATTCGTTATAATGGGATGGACAAGCCTTGCTGATAATAAGTCACTATTATTATTTGCAGCATTTATGGTTGTTGCTATATCAGTAGCTGGTGGATATAGCCAGTCTCAGAAGGTAACTTATATAATAGGTGGAAGTAAAAAGGAAATGCAAAATAGTTTCGTGATAGCTAGTATAGTAGGTGTTGTTGTTGTTACAGGAACAATAATGTTACTTTCTAGTCAATTAGCAATTACAGGGGCAGATGCACCATTTGCCTTACCACAAGCAAACTTAATGTCTACATTAACTTCTGGTATAATGTCAGGTAACTTACCTTGGCCGATGATTATAGTAGGGGTTGTTATAGCTTTATTCTTATTCTTCTTAAATCTACCAATAATGACTATAGCTATAGGATTCTATTTACCTATATCAACAACTTCTATAATATTAGTAGGAGCATTAATACGTTTATTCGTTGAAAAAATGTGTAAAAGTGCAGAGGAAAAAGAAGTTAAAGTTTCAAATGGTATAAGTTTATCTTCAGGACTTGTTGCTGGAGGATCTATAATAGGTTTAATAGGAATAATATTACAAGTAACAGGTGTTATAACACCTAAAACTCCAACAGGATTTGCTGCTAGTAATATGATGGCTGTAGTGTTATTAATAGTTTTAGTCATAGCTACTATAATACCAATTATGGGATCTAAAGTGAAGAAGAATGAAAAATAATGATGAAGTTTTAAATATTATATTTAAAATTTGTGATTGTGTTGAATATGAAGTAGATAAAGATGGAATAATCACTATACTTGAAAAACAAGATCATAAGATTCAAAATATCTTTAGAAAACTAAAATTTAAAATTCCTCTGTACAAAAAGACTACATTAGATGAATATAGTAGTGCTGTATTTGTACAAATTGACGGAAAAAAGACTGTTAATGAAATAGGAAAAAATTTGGAACTTGAATTTGGAGAAAAAGTGCATCCACTTTATGAAAGATTATTACTATTTCTAAACCATATAGATGTAAATTGCAAGTATATTGAAAAAATAGATTAATAATTAAAATTAATTAAAACCACATTGGCAAAACAGTCAATGTGGTTTTTTATATACTGACTGATAAGCTTGAGCAATGGACACAGTCATTATGATATGAGCAAAACGAATTTTTATTTTCATAGTCTATTTTTATTGACTATATAGTATTTTATATAAGATAAAAAGAATACAAGATCCTTTAATTTAGATATAGGCTTTTTATTATTAATAAGTAAAATTATAAATTAAGTAAAGGAGGGATTGTTATTCAAAATTATAAAACGTCAAGAGTTAATGATTCATTAAATTATACTAAGTTTGATACTGATACCAACCAATTTGTAAATGATAATAAAATTATAAGCCCAACAGGTTACTTAATGATTACTTCTACTAATGGAAGATTTACTAGCATATATATAAACAAAGACAATCGATGGGAAATGTTATATAAATGGGCTTGCACAGTTGGAAAACCATCTACACCAACACCAAAAGGCGTTTTTTCTGTAGGTATTAAATATCCAGCAATAGGAGATGAAAATACTTCTGTAAAATATGCTACAAATATAGTCAATGATTACTATTACCACTCGATACTATATGATGCAAAAGGACTGTATATAAAAGATAGCAGATTGGGAGTGGCTATAAGTCATGGATGTGTGAGACTGGCTACAGGAAATGCACAGTGGATATATGACAATGTGCCTGAAGGTAGTACAATAGTAATTCACTAATTTCATTTTATTTCTCAATTTTGTAAATACTAAAGAAAAAAGAGCTAAAATAATAATTTAAAATAATCAGAAGAGAAATTTAATAGATGTATAGAAACCGTATCAAAACTTGATGATACGGTTTTTTATTGTATATATTCAATTAGCAACATATATTTACATTTACTACCTTTAAATATAAAATAATATATATTAAAATTATTAGAAAATTATCAGGTAGATAATATAGGAGGGGTTATATGGCAATAGCAATAATGGCATGTCGAAAACTAGTTGGCAAATGTTCAGGAACAGGATGTTTTGATGCATATAATGAATCAAAAGATGCATTTTTAATATATAAAGAAAATAATCCAAAGCTATCGAGCTTTTTTTATTGCAGTGGATGCAATGAAACAATATCTGATGATGAAGACTGGAATCATAAGATAAAACAGTTAAAGAACAAAGATATTGATACAATTCACTTAGCTTTATGTATGGAAGTTGAGTGCAATAACTACAGTAAGCATGAAAAATTATTAGAAAGAGAAGGTTTTAAAGTAATAAAAGGAACTCATAGGTAATAGGAGTAATGCATAATAAAACTAAGTCTACACACCATAGTTAATATTACAATATATGGGGTTATAGATTTTGTATAATAAAGAGTTATAAATTTAGCGAGAATATAAAGTAGTATATTTATACTATTTTCAGGAGGCACTACATGAATAAACTAAAAGACTTAAAATTAAAGAATCAATTAATAATTTCAACATATATAATGATATTTCTTGTACTAGTAATAAAGCCTACATTAGTACCAAATATTATTAGCAGATTAATAACTGCATTTAAGCCATTTTTAATAGGTGGAGCAATTGCATTTTTGCTTAATATTCCAATGAAGCTTATTGAAGATAAGATAATAAAACCCTTAGGAAAAAAATATAAGAGATTAGAGAAAATGTCCAGAATAATAGCTTTAGTATCCACATTAATAATAGTAATAGTATTACTCAGTGCATTTATGAATTACATAGTACCTCAATTAGTTGATAGTGTAAGTACACTAACTAACAATATACCAAACTATATAAATTCATTACAAACATACGTAACGAGCAACCTAAGTAATTTAGATGTACTTAAAAATATAGAGTTTGATATACCATCAGCAATTCAAAAAGCATTACTTTACGTTGGTGATCTTACGAATATGATTATATCAAATTTACTTAACTTTACAGTGAGTATAACTAACTTTTTTATGAATTTATTTTTAGGAATAATAATATCCATATATATATTATTAAGTAAAGAAAAGCTTTCATTACAATTTAAAAAAGTAATGTATGCTTATATTAGCGAAAAAAAGTGTGAGAGAATAATATATATTATTAAGCTTACTAATCATAAGTTTTCTAGATTTATTTTAGGCCAATCTACAGATGGATTAATATTAGGAACCGTATTTTTTATTGTACTGACATTGTTAAAAATGCCATATGCATTACTTATAAGTATATTAATTCCAATGGCAAATTTTGTACCTATATTTGGTACATATGTCGGAATAACAATATCAGCATTTATAATACTTATGGTAAAGCCTACAGCTGTAATATTATTTTTAGTAACTATACTTACAATACAGCAATTGGACGGCAAATTTATATATCCTGTAGTAGTAGGTAATTCTTTAGGGCTTTCATCTCTGTGGATATTATTAGCAATTATTGTTGGAGGTAATTTGTTTGGAATTTTAGGGATGTTATTAGGAATGCCACTTTTAGGTGTAGTATATGATTTAGTTTCTGAATCAGTAAATAAAAGACTCGAGAGTAAAGATATCAAGATACCTTAATTAAGCTACTAGTTTATACTAGTAGTTTTATTTTATACATATTATATAAGTGTTCAGTAAAACAATCTTAAAATATGCTGAGCTATACTTATACTGTCTCTTATACACATCT